>CAYVRC010000003.1:0-87163 GCA_964453205.1 uncultured Pirellulaceae bacterium
CCCCGCCTCGCACGGGGGGACACTTGTTATTCTCGTTGTCTCGTCATGGTGACCCGTGCGTCGTGTCCCTCGCACATGAATAACGGTACTCCGATTCCGTCCCGCTTCGATCATCAATTCGGTGTTTCTGCCGAATCGTTTCGACTTGATCGTGTCGGACGTTCGACCTTAAGGATTTTAACGATTCGCCGGGTTATTTCCCAAACTTTCGCCGTCCCTCACTGATACCGACTGCCCGACATGGCCCAACCCGTCGCCCACGACTTCCCTTCGCCACCCTTGGACGTGGTCGCCGTCGGCGCGCATCCGGACGACGTCGAAGTCGCTTGCGGAGGCACGTTGGCCAAGTTGGCCCGCCAGGGTTATCGCGTCGGCATCATCGATCTGACCGACGGCGAACCGACACCCTACGGCGACAGCTCGGCCGATCGCATCGCCGAGGCTCAGCGGGCGGCGGAGATTCTTGGGGTCCACGTCCGTGTGACCTTGGACCTGCCCAACCGACGGTTGATGGACAGTTTCGAAGCCAGGGTCGCGTTGGCCAAGCAGTTTCGTTTGCACCGGCCGCGAATCGTCATCGGTTTCGGCGACGCCACGCCCACGGGGTCGCCGGATCACTGGCAATCGAAACTGATCACCGACGCGGCCGTTTTCTACAGCCGTCTGACCAAATGGGATCGGCATTTCGACGCTCTGCCGGTCCATGCCGTGCGTCGGCAACTGTATTTCCGCCTTGCCATCGAAGCGGATACGGTGGCCGGCCACTCGCATCACTTGCTGGTCGACATCGCCGACACGCTGGAGCAAAAGATCGACGCGATGAAGGCTTATCGGTCCCAGTTCCGACACAAACCGCACATGGAGCCACGGATCCGTGCCGCCGCGCTGGTCACCGGCAGCCTGGCCGGCGTCTCGGCCGCGGAATCTTTCGTTTCGGTTCGCCCGGTCGCCGTCAACGACTTGGTCGCCACGCTGATTTTTCCCGTTCATTCAACAGAGGCTTCCGAATCCCAATGATTTCCAACGCCAAACCCCTCTGCAGCGCTTTTCTGATGATCGCGATGGCCGGCGAAGTCTGCCCGGCACAGTCCGATCGGCCCCGCGTCGAAGATCCGCGACTGCGTCTGCAATTGGTCGCGGAGGATCCCGACATCGTGACGCCGATCGGTTTGGCGATCGACGCCAAAGATCAGCTCTTCGTCTTGGAATCTCATACGCACCAGCGACCCGCCGACTACGACGGCCCGTCATCGGATCGCGTCAAACGGTTTGCCGATCACGATGGCGACGGCACGTACGAGGACGTGACGGTTTTCGCCGACGGCATCCAGACGGGCATGAACTTGGCGTTTTCGCCCGACGGTCTGCTGCACGTCGTGTGCGCGATGGAGGTCCTGGCGCTGCCCGACGAGGACAACGATGGCAGATGCGATGGGGCGAGATCGATTTTGCGTTTAGAATCTCAGTCCCGTTATGCACACAGCGCTCTGTTGGGAATCACGTTCGATCGCGAAGGCCGCATGTATGTCTCACGCGGTAATTTGGGCAGCCGAGCATGGCGGATCGAAGGTCGCGACGGATCGCGGATCGAAGGTTACGGTGATGGCGGCAGCATCCTCCGCTGCCGTCCCGACGGGTCAGAGGTCGAATCGTTTGCGGTGGGATTTTGGAATCCGTTCGAGATCAAGTTCGACACCCGCGGACGTTTGTTGTGCGTCGATAATGATCCCGACGCACGCGGCCCCAATCGACTGCTGCATATCGTGCGCGGTGGTGACTATGGACATCGGTTGATTTACGGCGGCGGCGGGAATCATCCCTTCCAAGGCTGGGACGGCGACTTACCCGGGACGTTGCCGATGGTCGGTGGGACCGGCGAAGCGCCCTGTGATTTGATCGACTGTCGTTTGTCGTCGCTGCCGACCGACTACGCCGATTCGGTACTGGTCACGGTGTGGAACGAAAACACGATCCAGCGTCATCGAATCGAGCCGCATGTTTCGTCGATCGTTTCGTCGGCCGACGTGCTGGTATCCGGCGGTGACGATTTTCGTCCGGTCGCGATCGAAGCGGATCGTCGCGGAAACCTATTCTTCACCGATTGGATGCTGGTCGACTATCCCAACCACGGACGCGGCCGCGTCTGGAAATTGTCGACGGCCGACGCGAAGGAAACGTTGACGCCGCGGTCCTATTTTGCGGAACCACTTTCCGGCTCCGGCGCCCCGATGATTCGCGACGACCCGGCGAGCCTTCGAACGGTCCTGGCCAGCGAAGACCCGTTCGAGCGGCATGCGGCCGTTCTTGCGTTGGCGGATAACGGATCGCGAGCGACGATCGAATCCATGCTTTCCGATCACGAAGCCCTCGTACGCTTGGGCGGATTATTGGCCGCGTCGCGTCGCACCGACCTTTCGCCCCGGTGGCGGCAAGACGTGGCGGCGCGGATGTTTTCGGACGCCGACGCGGTGGTCCGGCGGGCGGCCTTGATCTGGGCGGGGACCGCCGGAATGAAGCAACTGCGTCGTGACATCGACCGAGCGATCGAGAACATCGACGTCACGGATGTTTTGTTCGAAACTTATTTGGCGGCGAACGAATCGTTGGACCCGGAATTCGTCCAGGCGGTGCGGGACCGGTCTGAAGCCGTCGCCAAATCGATTCCCCGTTCGATCGAATCGGGGTTGCTTCAGCGAATCGCATCGGACGCTTCGCGATCGGCGCGCCTGCGTTCCTTGGCGGCCAAGCATTTCGACGATCCGTTGTCACCGGAGATCCGGTCGATGCTGTCGAAATGGGCCGTGTCGGAGGAACCGATCCTGAAATTATCGGCGGTTCAGATTCTGTCGCGGCGGCCCGATGCCGCGACTCGTGACCTGTTGATGTCGCTGGCGACCGACGACCGGGAATCCGACGCGGTTCGCTGCGAAGCGTTGCTGGCGATTTCGCGGGACGCTTCCGTCGACGCCAAGGCGATCGTGCCTTTGTTGTCCGAATCGAGTGATTCGGTCGTGATCGCCGCGGCCAGGGCGTTGAAAGAATTCGCGTCGCAAACCCGAACCGTCGCTGCCGCGGCGGAACTTGTCGACGCGACGTTTCCCCCGGCCGCGGTCGAGGCGATCGAATTCGCCTCCGGTGGGCGTCCTTCACGTCGCGGCGAGACGATCGAGCAGTGGCAGACGTTGTTGGCGACCGGCGGTGATCCCCAAGCCGGACGACGCGTGTTCTTGTCCGGTGCAGCCACGTGTAGCAATTGTCACACGATCGGCGGTCGGGGAGCCGCGCTCGGGCCGGATCTGAGTCACTTGTCGCAATCCGTGGACCGACAACAGGTCATCCGGTCGGTTCTGTTGCCGTCAGAACAGTACGCGCCACAGTATCAAGCTTGGATGGTGTTGACCGACGATGGTCGGATTCACACCGGATTGCAGTTGGACCACCGGAAAGGCGGTGCGATCAACATGCTGACGATCGACGGAACCATCCGCCATTTCGAGGCCGACGAAATTGAAGAGTACAGCGTGTCGAAGAAGTCGGTGATGCCCGACGGCTTGGAGAAATCGTTAACAACCAGCGAATTGCTGGACCTGATCAGCTTTTTGACCGCAGACAGATAGGGGCGGAGACCGACCGTTCCGTTCGACCCTACGGCTCAATCAGCGAGTTTCCGATTCCGTGGTGCGACCTTCGGCGACCACGATCGGCGCGAATGAAGAACTCTCGTCGAATTCGGTGTGTTCCGTTTTCGGAAGTTCAAAGGTCACCGTTCCGTCGGCCAAAGGCACGGGTAAACCGACCTGCCGGGGCGGCGTGCCGTCGTGGACGTGCAGTTGATTGCACCGCAGGCGGTGTACCTTTGCGAAGCACTCGGCACACATCGTGACCACTTCCCAGTCGTAGGTGCAAACGGTCTTCTTTCCGACGTCTTTGGTAACCAACTTGCGGACCGTCCGAATTTTTCCGCTCGTTTTCAGCGGACCCCGCTCCCACCAAAATCGAACCGGCGGAATGCAGACGTCTTCGCATCGGACGTCATCACATTCCACGCCGACTTCTTGCGTGTCGACGGTGACTTTGCACTTCTTTTGTCGACACACACAACAGGCATCGCCGTCGGCGGCCCGGCCGGTTCGGTCAGCAACAAGAACGATTGTCGCGGCCAGCAGCATTCGCAGAATGATTTTCATGGTCGGTTCGTGTTTCGAGAAATGTTCGGTCGGAGCGGCAGGGGGGCGGCTACGGGTTTCGTCGTCCGAGATAGACGGGGGCCTTGCGGTTGGTCACTCGCTTGTCAGAAATCGATCATGTATCGGGCTCCCCAGATCACGAATTCGCCACCGTCCAGCGGCCCGGCGTTGCCGCTCTCGTCGATCGTTCCCAAGATCACATTCGTTTGCACTTTGCTGTAAGCCGTCCAGTGCCAGTTCGTGCCCAGCGTGACCATGTCGCCGACACCGCCTTGCACGTTGCCGTCGCTCAAGTCCAAGTGGTCGTAACGAACGGCCAGTTGCAACGCTCCGAATCCCCAGCCGTGGCCGCCGGTGCAGCGATCGACCAAGAAGAAATTCTCGAACGGCTTGACTCGGCCCAACGTTCCAGAGCTGCGGGTGTAAGGATTGTGTTCGCCGGTCAGAAAATAGCTCAGGTAAACGTAGCCGCCGTGAAAGAACAGATCTTCGTCGTCGACCACGTCGTCGCGTTGCATCGGCGTCAAGAAATACTCGCCGGTGATTTGCAAGGCTCCGGCATTGAATATCGATTCGAACGCAAGGACTTCGTACCAATCCGCTCCCTCGATCCGACCGGTGTTCAACCATCGTCGACTGCTACGCGCCAGCGGCCGTGTGCGAAACCGGCCTTCGTTGCGGTTTGTGTCCAGGTCGGTTTCGCCGTCACCGTCCGGTTTGGCGACGGCACCGGCGATCGCCATGTGCCAGTAGCCACGGCCGCCGCTGGTTTCGTCGTACCAGGGGCTCGCCCAAAGCCGTCCGTAGCCGCCCATCTGCAACGCGTCGCCGATGAATCGACCATCCGTGTTGATGTTTTCCAGGTTGTACATGCCGTAGGCCCAACCCACGGATTCCGCGTCGTTATGACCGTACATCGCCAGGCCGAAACGACGGGCGTCTTCGTTGAACGATTCGACCGCCAACGGCCGTTCGGCGAACACGTTGAACCGGCTGCTGTTCAAGTGGTCCAAGCCGAGAGGACGTTTCTGATTGCCCAAGATGAGCCGATTGTTGCCCGGCAAGTTCGCCCAGCCCAGGTACACGTCTTTCATCTCCGGTGTTTCGGGCCGGTTGAAGTCGATCTGCATTCGCCAGAACATTCCGCCGGGAACGTCGCCGGCCATTTCCAGTCGAATGCGACGAAACGTCCAGCGGTCCTCCGGATCGTGATCGACCCGTCCGTTTTCGAGGAAGTTGATCCCCGGATCCGACTCCGAGAAATTCCAATTATCGAGGTGAACGCGACCGCCGATTTTGGTACTCGGCTTCTTCTGTTTTTCCGCCGCCTCTGCGTCGAGTTCTTCCTGGAAACGGTCCCACTGGCCTTGCAGTTCCTCGATCTGACTTCGCAGCTCGGCCAGCGGGTCTTCGGTTTCCGATTCAGCGGCCGGTTCCGCGGCGTCGATTCGGTTGACCGTCGGCGACCAAGGAGAAAAGGTTTCTTCGGGGGACGCCGGTTGCTGCGCCGACGTTTGGCAGGTCGTTGCGGCGGCGATCGTGGCGATCGCGGTGATCATCCTCAACACTTTCAAACTTCGTTGCACGTCTGCTTCCGTTTTGGAACCGCCCGAATCATGAGTCGATGCGATCGGTGCGGACCCTGCGAACGGACCGACCGACAACAGAAGTGGTTTCGGGAGCGTGGACTCGGGGGCATCGTCAAAACCGGACAAATCCCCCGAAGCGCAAGCCTAAAATCCGATCGACCCGAACAATCGGGAAAGATTCACACGGATTCTTCATGAAACTTTCGCAAGCCAGCACGGTCGGGCTCATGATCATCCGAGCGTGAAACGGTGAGATCGGCGGATCGGCGTCAAGGTTTCCGCCGGGCGTCTAACCGTTGCCTTTTTTCTTGGCGACGCGGAGTTTCGCGCTGCGACTGCGAGGGTTCGCCGCGACTTCGGCTTCGCCGGGGCGAATCGGTTTTTTTGTCATCACCTCCATCCGGGGATCATCGCGAAAAGCTTGTTTCACCAAACGATCTTCCAACGAATGAAAGCTGATGACGACCAAACGTCCGCCCGGCGACAACCATTGGGCGGCCATCGACAGCGTTCTTTCCAGAATGTCCAGTTCTTCATTGACGGCGATGCGGAGGGCTTGAAACGTTCGCGTGGCGGGATGGATGTCATGATTCTTGCTGCGTGGGACACAACGCCGGCAGATCTGGACCAGGTCGTCGACGGTTTGAACGGGCCGGCGGTCTCGCGCCCGGGCGACGATTTGCCGGGCGATCCGCCGGCTGAACCGCTCTTCGCCGTATTGATAGATCGCGTCGGCGATCTCGGTCTCGTTGTGGCGGGCCAGCCACTGCGCCGCCGAGGTGCCGTTTTCCGGATCGAACCTTAAATCGAGCGGGCCGTCGACGTTGAAGCTGAATCCGCGGTGGCGATCTTCGAGTTGATCGCTGGAGAGTCCGAGGTCCAAGACGATCGCATCGGCAAGCGGGAGGTCACAGGCGGCCAACGCGTCAGGAGTGCGTTCATAGCTTCCCAGGAACAGTTCGATTCGCGGGTCCAGCGGAAATTCTTTCTCGCGCCGTTGCACGTCCGGGTCGCGATCCAACCCGACGATCCGAATCGACGGCCATGCTTCGCTCGCCTTTTGGTCGTCGTGTGATTCGTCGAAACGTTGCAAAATTCGCCGCGCATGCCCGCCGCCGCCGAAGGTCCCGTCGACGACGACGCGAGGACGGATTTCACAGACCCGGTCGGTGATCTCGTCGGGCATCACAGAAACGTGAATGGATTCGGGCACGCTACGCGACAGGCTCGTTGCAATGCAGCGCCGATTCCATTTGCAGGCGGACCTTGCGAAGCGCCGCGGCGTCGCCGCCACTGACTTCGGCGGCCAACCAGCCACGGAAACCGATCTCACGCAACGCGGTCTCCACGTCGCCCCAGGGCAAGTCGCCTTCGGTGATCGGTGTGAACTTGTCCGCCGCGCGTGAAAAACCTTTGATGTCCAGTTTGGTGATGCGATGATCCAAGGTGCGGATCCAATCGCCGGGATTCCCGTACTTCCAATGGTTGCCGATGTCGTACTGGACTCCGACGAATGGCGAATCGAAGCGGTCGACGAAGGCCGCCAGGGCGTCGGCGGTTTGGTTCCCGTCACCCTCGTGGTCATACAGAAAATGGTTCCAGACGTTTTCGATCACGATCGTCACGCCGGAGGCTTCGGCTTGGGGCAGGGCGGCTCGCACCGCGGCGACGGCGCGATCCATGACTTGCTGCGGGGTGCCGTCTTTGCCGTGACCGGGGACCAGCAGCATCGTGTCGCCGCCGACCGCCGCGGTGTTCTTGATCCCCGCCCGCAGTTCCCCGAGGGCTTTGTCGCGAACAGCGGGATCGGGATCGGTGTGACGGATTTGCCAATGATACTTGCCGACCGTGCCGTCGATGATCACTCCGGTCGCCTCGGCCGCGGCGTTGGCCTCGTCGATGTCGACCGACGGGGCGTTCAATTCGACGCCCAAGAATCCGGCTTGCTTGGCGACACGAAATTTCTCCGCCAGCGTTTTGCCTTCGCGGATCATGCCGATCTTCAACGTCGGCCAAAGCCAGGCGTCGGTGTCGGGCGTCGTGTCCCGCTGCGGGGTCGTCGCGGCGGACGCTTGGTCTTGAGCATGACCGGAAAGATGAAAAGGACCACCGGCAGCCACACCGGTCGCCAGGGCGGATCGTTTCAGGAAGTCGCGTCGTTTCATGGTTTCAGCCAAAGCGGATCGGGGCAGAGGGACGTTCGTGGACGACAAATTGTAATCTTCCGGCCTCGGAACGTGGCGTGGGGCCGACAAGGCGAAACGGGGGTGCGTTAAGCTTCGCGGTGACAAACGATTTCCCCACGCTCGGACTCGGGCGTCTGCGATTCTTGGGACGCATGATTTTGTACGACAAATTGTCTCGATGGATGTTGCCCGCTTCGCCCGCGATCGGCGTGGTCGTCGCATCGATCAGTTTTTGGAGCGGGTTGCCGGGGCCGGCCAGCCTGTGCGCTTGGGTCGCGGTGACGTGCGCCTTGTGGTGGATTTTTGAAAGCCTGCACATCGCCGTCGTCGGGCTGCTGCCTTTCGTCGCGTTGCCGCTGACCGGCATCGTCGATCACAAACTGGTCGCGTCGCAGTACGGGCACACGATGATCTTGTTGCTGTTGGGCGGGTTCTTTCTGTCCGCGGCGATGGAGCGCAGCGGGGCTCATCGGCGGATCGCGCTGGCGATGGTCCGTGCGGTGGGTGGCAACGGCGGAAAACGTTTGGTGCTGGGGTTCATGTTGGCGACCGCTTCGCTTTCGATGTGGATCAGCAACGCGGCGACGACGTTGATGATGATACCGATCGCGTTGGCGATCCTCGGCCAAGCCGGCGACAAAACGTTGGAAAGGCCGTTGTTGTTGGGCATGGCCTACGCCGCCAGCGTCGGCGGGATGGCGACGCCGATCGGGACGCCGCCGAACCTGATCTTCATGAGCGTGTTGGAAGAAACGTTCGATAAACAGATGTCCTTTGCGACTTGGATGTCGTACGCGTTGCCGATCGTCGTCGTGTTGTTTCCGATGATTTGGTGGTGGGTCACGCGATCGATCCGTGGTGCCAAGAAGATCGAAATGCCCGAAGCCGGGGCCTGGCGACCGAGCGAAGTCCGCGTGTTGGTGATTTTCACTTGTGCGGCTTTCTTGTGGGTATTTCGGCAAGGGCCTTGGGGCGGCTGGTCGGGCTTAATCCCGGGCGGTTCGGCCATCGGAGACGCGACCGTGGGGCTGGCCGCCAGCATGGCGCTGTTCATCTGTCCGGCCGGCGAGGACCTGTCGTCAAAGACGGATGAAACCGCATCCGAATCGACTTCGTCGCCGCGGCCGGTGGAACGGTTATTGGATTGGGACACGGCGGCGAAAGTGCCGTGGGGGATCCTGATCATGTTCGGCGGTGGGCTGGCTTTGGCGAAAGGCTTCGAATTGACCGGACTGAGTCAAGCGATCGGTGGTCAGTTGGCCTTCTTTGCCGAAGCCCCGGCTTGGGTCGTCGTGTTGTCGGTTTGTTTGCTGGTGACGTTCTTGACGGAAATCACCAGCAGCACCGCGACGGCGACTTTGTTGCTGCCGATCCTAGGAGCCTTGTCGGTCGAAACCGGGCTGCCGCCGGAAACCGTGATGATCCCGGGCACGATCAGCGCGTCATGTGCGTTCATGCTGCCCGTCGCGACGGCGCCCAACGTGATCGTGTTCAGCAGCGGAAAAGTTCGTACCGACGAAATGGCGCGAACCGGACTGTTCCTGAATTTCTTTGCCGCGGGAGTGATCACTGTCATCGTGATGCTGATGCGATGACGACAGCCGTGTCTCAGTAGCCGCCGGTGCTGGCGGTCGCTTCGATCGGGGGCATGCCCAGGGCGATTCGGCACGCGTTCAGGATTTCCGCGGTGCGACTGGCACCGATGCGGGTGACGCCGATCTCACGGACCTCCAACAGCTTTTCGAAATCACGTACCCCGCCGGCGGCTTTGACTTGGACTTTGGCCGGCGATTTTTCTCGCATCAGCGTCAGGTCTTCGATCGTCGCGCCGCCGGTGCCGTAACCCGAGGACGTCTTGACCCAGTCCGCATCGACCTCGCCGCAGATCTCGCACAGCTTGGCGATGTGATCGGCTTGCAGGTAACAGTTTTCAAAGATGACCTTGACCTTTTGTCCCGCCGCATGCGCGACTTCGATGACCGCGGCGATGTCGTCGCGGACGTAGGCCCAGTCGCCGCTGAGGACTTTGGAAATGTTGACGACCATGTCCAACTCTTCGCAGCCGTCCGCGAGCGCCCGTTCCGCTTCGGCGGCCTTGATCGCCGTCGTGTGACCCCCGTGGGGGAACCCGATCGTCGTCGACGGTTTGACGGTCGTGCCGGCCAACTTCTCGGCACAGGTCTTCAGGTAGTAAGGCATGATGCACACACTGGCGGTGTCAAACGCTTTGGCCAGCTCGATGCCCTCGTCCAATTCTTTGGTCGTCAAAAAGGGCTGCAGCAACGAATGATCGATCATCTTGCTGATATCGGTGTAGGTGTAACTCATGTCGGGCCCGAGGATGGGGGTGATGAAAACGGGAGAAACGTGATTCAGGTGGCCGGATCGGCTTTGCGGTAGGATCCCAAGATGGTCAGCTGTTGAGCCTGGCGGCGAAGCTGTTCCAGCATGTCGCTGACCGTCGCGTCGTCGCGATGCCCGTCGAATTCGATAAAGAAAAAGTACTCGTTCGGTCGTCCCGGGATCGGGAACGACTCGATCCAAGTCATGTTCATCTCGTGCGTCTTGAAGGTCATCATCAGGTCCGCCAACGCACCGGGTTGATGGGCGACCTGGCAGATCAACGAAGTCTTGTCGTTCCCGCTCGGGTCGGGATGCCCATCGCCGAGCACCACGAACCTCGTGACGTTGTTCCGGTTGTCCTCGATGTTCGCGGCGATGACTTTCAAGTCGTGCTGCCGGCCGGCTTCGATGCTGGCGACCGCTGCGACGCCGGCTTGTTCGCTGGCCAACTTTGCCGCGCCGGCGGTGCTGTTCGTTTCGACCAATTCGGCGTCGGGCAAATGGTCCGAAAGCCAGCGGCGACACTGCGACAATGCCTGGGGTTTGCTGTGGACTTCGGTGATCTGATCTCGCGGCGAATTAGAAAGCAGGTTGTGATGGATCGCCAAGGCGACCTCGCCGACGATCGAAACGTCACAGTTGATCAACCGGCCCAGCGTGTCGACGACACGTCCGTCGGTGCTGTTTTCGATCGGCACGATGCCCAACGTGCCGTCCTTGCGGGACGCGGACTCGAAAACGGCAGCGATCGAGGCGACGGGATCGAAGTCCGCCGAGTCACCGAAGTGTTTGATCGCCGCCAGATGGCTGTAGCTGAAAAACGGTCCGAGCATCGCGACGCGTCTGGGACGAACGAGCGCTTCGCAGGCACTGGAGATGTGACGCAAGATGCCCGCGGTGGTCTGATCGTCCAGCGAAGGCATGTCGCCGTGCGGATCTGACCACGAGGCACGTTCGGTGATGATCGTCGCGCGACGCCGGACGAGCTCGACGATCTGCCGGTCGATGTCGGCGATCTGAGTTTCGTTGACACGGCGATTAGGCGGCGGAGTCGTCGGATCATTCATCGCCGGGGATCTTAGCGGTCACGCCGGGGCCCCACAATGCGACGCTGCCGCCTGCTGGGCCCTCGGTGTCAAATTGGCAAGCCTCGGAAAGGCCGTCTGGAGCGATTCTACCGGGACTGCCAAAAAAGCAGGTGTTTCTCGGACCGAAAGCGGCTTTTTGGTCGCACAAAGCCCGTCTGGCACGGCAGTTGCCTTCCACTAGCTTCGACCGACTCGCCTGACGATTCAGCCCGGGCCAGTCGTGTCCTCGATCCAGACAACCAGATCACACGAACGACGCCCCGTTCACGAACCTACCCGAGTCCCACGAAGGAACTGCACATGTCACAAGGCGAAAAAATCATCGGCATCGACCTCGGCACCACCAACAGCGTCGTGGCGGTGATGGAAGGTAGTGAAGCCAAAGTCATCCCGAACCCCGAAGGCAACCGGCTGACCCCCAGCGTCGTCGCGTTCACAGACAAAGACGACACCATCGTCGGCGAACCGGCGCGTCGCCAAGCGGTCACCAACCCCAAACGCACCGTGTATTCGGTCAAGCGATTCATGGGCCGGCGACACAACGAAGTCGAATCGGAAGAAAAGATGGTGCCCTACGGCGTCACCGGCGGCCCCGGCGAGTACGTCAAGATCGGTGTCGGTGAGAAGGAGTACACGCCGCAAGAAATCTCCGCCAAAGTGCTTCGCAAGCTGAAGGAATCTGCCGAATCGTACCTCGGTCACAAAGTCAACAAGGCCGTCATCACGGTTCCCGCTTACTTCAACGATGCCCAACGCCAAGCGACCAAAGACGCCGGCCAGATCGCGGGCTTGGAAGTCGCGCGGATCATCAACGAGCCGACCGCCGCGGCGTTGGCCTACGGCATGGACAAAAAGAAGGACGAAAAGATCATCGTCTTTGACCTCGGCGGCGGTACCTTTGACGTGTCCGTCTTGGAAGTCGCCGACAGCGGCGACGATGAACAGGAAAGCCGTGTCTTTCAAGTCATCAGCACTTCGGGCAACACGCACCTTGGTGGTGACGACTTTGACGAAGAATTGATCAATTACGTCGCCGACGAGTTCAAGAAAGAGAACGCCATCGACTTGCGTAACGACCCGATGGCGTTGCAACGTCTTCAGGAAGCCTGCGAGAAAGCCAAGAAGGAACTCAGCACGCTGCCCGAGACCGACATCAACTTGCCCTTCATCACGATGGACCAGTCCGGTCCGAAACACTTGACGATGAAGATCACGCGATCCAAGTTCGAAGAACTGATCGACGAGTTGGTCGAAAAGTGCCGTCCTTCGGTCATGCAAGCCCTCGAAGACGCCGGCATGAAACCGTCGGACATCGACGAAATCGTGTTGGTCGGTGGTAGCACCCGCGTGCCCAAGGTTCGCGAAATGGTGCAAAAGATCTTCAACAAAGAACCGCACCAAGGCGTCAACCCGGATGAAGTCGTCGCCGTGGGTGCCGCGATCCAAGGCAGCGTGCTGGCCGGCGACCGCACCGACGTGCTGCTGCTGGACGTGACCCCGCTGACCTTGGGCATCGAGACCGAGGGCGGCGTGATGACGGCTTTGGTCGAACGCAACACCACTGTGCCGGCGGAAAAGAAAAACGTCTTCAGCACCGCGGCGGACAACCAGACCGCCGTCACCGTGCGGGTGTTCCAAGGCGAACGAAAGATGGCCACGGCGAACCGCTTGCTGGCCGAATTCAACTTGGAAGGCATCCCGCCGCAACCGCGTGGTGTGCCGCAAATCGAAGTCAAATTTGACATCGATCAAAACGGTATTCTGAACGTGTCCGCCAAAGAATTGAAAACCGGCAAAGAAGCCAACATCGAAATCAAGGACAGCGGCGGGCTGAGTGAGACCGACATCGAACAGATGCGGAAAGACGCCGAGGCCAACGCCGACGAAGACCGCAAGATGTTCGAATTGGTCGAAGCCAAGAACAAGGCCAACCAGATGGTCTATCAGCTCGAAAAGTTGATGAAGGAAAACGACGACAAGCTGACCGAAGAAGACAAGGCGCCGATGAATCGCGCGATCGAAAAGGTCAACAAAGCCGCCGAAGGCGACGACGCGGCGGCGATCAAAACGGCCACCGACGAATTGGACGCCGCCAGCCAAGCGTTCAGCAAAGTGCTGTACGAAAAAGCCGGTGCCGAGGCCGGTGCGACCGGGGATGATCCGTCGGCCGCCGGGGCGGCCGCCTCGGCCGGCGGAAACGACGGGGACGACGACGCCATCGACGCCGACTTCGAGGTCAAAGACTAAAGCTCGCGACAACTCGTTAGCGATCGACGAGGCGAGCTGCTTGCAGCTCGCCTTTTTTCACGGACATTCAATCCAAGGATCCCCGCCATGACTTTTCGATTTGACAAACTGACCCACAAAGCCCAAGCCGCCGTCGCCGAGGCCCAAGCCCTGGCGACCTCCGCCGGAAATCCCGAGATCGACACGCTGCACCTTTTGGCAGCCATGCTGGCCGAGTCCGACGGGATCACGCGTCCGCTGTTGCAAAAGATCGGCGTCGAGATCGACCGGCTGGCCGGCTTGGTCGAATCGGAGCTGGGAAAATTGCCCAAAGCCAGTGGCGGCCGGCAACCCGGTATCTCCGCGACCCTGCAAAGCTCGTTCAACACGGCGGCCGACGAAGCCGAGAGACTGAAAGACGAATACGTTAGCAGTGAACACCTGCTGCTCGGGTTGGCCAAGGCCGACGGCAAGGCAAAGAACCTGTTGAAACTGTCCGGCGTCGGCGCCGAGGACATCCTGAAAGCGATGAGCGAGATTCGCGGAAGTGCCCGGGTCACCGATCAGGGTGCCGAGGATACGTATCAGGCTTTGCAAAAATACGGCATCGACCTGACCGAACTGGCCTCGCAAGGCAAACTCGATCCGGTCATCGGTCGCGACAACGAAATCCGCCGCGTCATCCAAGTCTTGTCCCGGCGAACCAAGAATAACCCCGTGTTGATCGGACAGCCCGGCGTCGGCAAAACGGCGATCGCCGAAGGCTTGGCCCTGCGGATCTTTGAAAACGACGTCCCGCAAAGCTTGAAAGGCAAGAAAGTCGTCTCGCTGGACATGGGCGCGCTGGTCGCCGGCGCCAAGTTCCGCGGAGATTTCGAAGAACGACTCAAAGCCGTCCTCCGTGAAGTCAAGGACAGCGGCGGGCAAGTCGTCTTGTTCATCGACGAGCTCCACTTGGTCGTCGGCGCCGGCAACGCCGAAGGCAGCGCCGACGCGGCAAACTTGCTCAAACCGGAACTCGCCCGCGGGACACTCCGTTGCATCGGAGCGACGACGCTGGACGAGTACCGTCAGCACATCGAAAAAGACGCCGCCCTGGAACGACGCTTTCAGCCGGTTTTCGTCGGCGAACCCAACGTCGAAGACACCGTCGCGATCCTCCGCGGGCTGAAGTCTCGCTACGAATCGCATCACGGCGTCCGCATCACCGACGGCGCGTTGGTCGCCGCGGCGAATCTGTCGCATCGCTACATCGCCGACCGCTTCCTGCCGGACAAGGCGATCGACTTGGTCGACGAAGCGTCCAGTCGTTTGGCGATGGAAAAGGAAAGCGTCCCCGAACCGATCGACCGGCTGCAACGCCGTTTGCGACAACTGGAATTGGCTCATCGGCAACTGGTCGACGAGGACGACGAATCGGCGATCAAAAACCGCGAAGAAGTGGAGGACGAAATGGACAGCGTCAAGCACGAATTGGCCGGGCTCCGCGAACAATGGGAAGCGGAAAAAATGGGCCTGGACGACATCCAGAATGTCCGACAGCAAGCCGAACAATTGCAACATCGCTTCGCCAAACTGGACGTCGAAGCCAAGGAAAAACAGCTTCGCGGCGAAAATCCGGAAGACCTGTACCGCGAAATGCTGGAGGTCCAATCGGCACTCCGCGACGTGCAACATCGGATCGAGGATCAGGAGGCTCGTGAACGATCGGAATCCGCCGACGCGGACGGCGCGGACGAAACGGAAGAAAAACGTCGTTTGATTCGCAAGGAGGTCACCGACGAGGAGATCGCCGAAGTCGTCAGTCATTGGACCGGGGTCCCGGTGACGCGGATGATGGAAACCGAACGTGCCAAGCTGTTGGTCATGGAGGATCGGTTGCACGCCCGCGTGATCGGTCAAGACGAGGCCGTGGCCGCCGTCAGCGACGCGGTTCGCCGCAGCCGCAGCGGACTCCAAGACCCGCAACGTCCGATCGGCAGTTTCCTGTTCCTCGGCCCGACCGGCGTCGGCAAGACCGAACTGTGCAAGGCCCTGGCCGCCGTGATGTTCGACGACGACCAAGCGATGGTCCGCATCGACATGTCCGAGTTCATGGAGCGGCACAGCGTCTCGCGTTTGATCGGAGCGCCCCCCGGATACGTGGGCTACGAGGAAGGAGGCAAGCTGACCGAAGCCGTCCGGCGGCGACCTTACGCGGTCATCTTGCTGGATGAAATGGAGAAAGCGCACGCGGACGTGTTCAACATCCTGCTGCAAGTCCTGGACGACGGACGTTTGACCGACGGACACGGACGCACCGTGGATTTCACGAACACCGTCGTCGTGATGACCAGCAACGTCGGCAGCCAAGTCATTCAGCGGGTCACCGAAGAAGGCGGCGATGAAGAGGAAATGCGGGCCGCCGTTCAGGAGGCCTTGCGGGCGAGGTTCCTGCCGGAATTCTTGAACCGCGTCGACGACATCGTCGTCTTTCAGCCGCTGCGGCCCGACGAGATCGAAAAGATCGTGCGGTTGCAGCTGGATGACTTGAACCGCCGATTGGAAGCCAACGGTTTGACGCTGGAGGTCGGCGAAGCCGCGGTCGCCCGCATCGCCGAAGTCGGATTCGATCCGCTGTACGGTGCCAGGCCGCTGAAACGGGTGATCCAACGGGAAGTCCAAAACCCGTTGGCGACCGCCCTGCTGAAGTCCTCTTATCCGGAGGGCTCCACGGTCTTCGTCGACTTCGACGGCGAACAATTCACCTTCGGAGGACGCGCGTCGGCCACGAGGGTTTAGGGCAACAAGTGCTGCTGCGATTTCGGGATCTTGTCGTAGCGAAGTTCACCGCCGATCAGCCGCATCAGCGGCCGCTTTTGACCCGGCGGGATCTTGAACAGGTAAGCCGATTCGGGCGGATCGAACTCGGGAACCTGGGCGTTCATGTCGTCAAAGCGTTGCTTCAGACGCTTCACGACATCCGGATGATCGGCGGCGACGTCGTGTTGCTCGCCGGGATCCGATCGCAGGTCGAACAGCATCATCGGCTTGGGGGCGTCACCGCTGATCCGACCGGGATGCTCGGTCGGTTTCGCTTGCTCGTAAGGGGCCAACAAGGTCACGCCGTCGGGCGCTCGCGGATCGATCCAGTTCTCGAGCTCGTCTTGCGAAGCGTTGACGAACCGAGACGGTCCGGGATTTCGGACGTGTAGCTTCCAGCGACCCATGCGGATGGTGGCAAGCTCGACACCCTGCATCGCATAGATCGCCTCGTGCGGACTTTCGGCCGTCGCGGACTTCAACATCGGCATCAGATCTTTGCCGTCGATGACTCGATCGCCCGGCACGTCGGCACCGACGACTTCGCAAACCGTCGGCAGCACGTCGACGGTCGCGGCGGGACTGTCGTTGACGACGCCCGCGGGGATCGTGCCGGGCATGCGGGCGATCATCGGCACCCGCAATCCGCCTTCCCAAGTCTTTCCCTTCATGCCTCGCAGGCCCGCCGTCGAACCGCCGTACCAAGGTCCGTTGTCGGACGTAAAGATCACCAACGTGCGTTCGTCCAGACCGAGATCACGGATGCATTGCAACACCTGACCGACCGAAGCGTCCAATTCCGAAATCACGTCGGCGTACAAATCGTCACGCGTTTCCGGCGTGTAGAAATCGTCCGAGACCGCCAGCGGCTTGTGAGGCATCGCGTGGGGAAGGTAAAGAAAAAACGGCCGGTCCCGTGAGTCCCGGATGAATTTCAACGCCAGTTCCGTGTACCGCCGGGTCAACGTCGCTTGCACGACCGGATACTCGGTGACCTGTTCGTTCCGCACCAATTGGACCGGGAACATGTCGTTGGAATACAAGATCCCAAAGTACTGGTCGAAACCCTGGGTGCGGGGCAACCACTTTTCACGATGCCCGAGATGCCACTTGCCCAGCGCCGCGGTCGCGTAGCCCTTGTCCCGCAACAATTCCGCCACGGTGATTTCCGACGACGGCAAGCCGAAGTTCGAATTTCCCCCGTCGGGCGACGGGTTCCGCACGACGCCGTGACGAAAAGGATAACGACCCGTCAGAATCGTCCCCCGCGACGGCGCGCAATAAGGCGTCGGAACATAAAAACTGGTCAGTCGTGCCCCCTCGGCAGCCATGCGGTCCAAATGCGGTGTCTGAAAAGGGCCGTCCGGATCAAAGCAGCCCACGTCGCCGTAACCCAAATCATCGGCAAAAATCAAAACGACGTTGGGCGGCGGCGCAGCCGGGGCCGGCGAGACCGTTACGACCAACGACATGACAATGACGAACAGTCCGCCCTTGCGAACGATTCGAGAGAACGGAACTACTGAATTCATCCGATCGCCTGGAACGAGTTTGACGGGATTGACGGGACCTGCCCCGTGCCGGCTCCTATCGTAAGTCAAATGCAGCAGACGATTTGCATCCGGCCGGGAGTGCCCCTTGGGAAATCCGCCGAAACGTATTTCCCCGGTCGAAAAAAAACGGACTCCGACCCTGATTCGTGTTAGGTATTTTCAATGTGAAATTATCTTCGGTTCTATTTGACAAATGCGGATTAATTTGCAATTACTTTGCCAAACGTTCAACAAACGACGCCCTCCTTGATCACTGGAAACGAGACACATGTTCACTTCGCAATTGCCGAATCTGTCCCTTTCTCATTCGGCGGAATCTGTGCTGAGTGAGGCGAAGTCGGTTCGATTTTTCGGCAGCGCCGCCGAGTTGGTCGAAGCGGCCGTGCCGGAGGACCAGGTGGACGATCAGGGTTACTTTACCGTCGGTTACGACGTCGACGGCGTGTTCGTCCCCGAAGTGAAGGTGTGCCGGGTCAGCAACGGCATCAGTGCGAATTACGTGGAACCGTACATGCGTCGCCGTGATGCCGATTGCATGGTGATCGCCGACGATCGCGCGACCGACAAGATGACGTATCGCAAACGTTTCGGTGAGGACTTTGAAGACCTGCGTCAGGAAACGTTCGCTTGGCTGAAGACGCAGGACTTGGCTTGTTTCTTTTTCATCGCCGGTGTGCCCGGCAAAGGCTTGCCCGCTGTCGCGATTTGTCCGGCCAACGCGGGTTTCTTCGCGCTCGGTTTGGCGATGTTGCAGGGGATCGTACCGCTGGAGGAGATCGAGCGTAACGGTGAGGACTATCATCACTCGGCGATCATCTACATCGCACCGCCGTTTCGCCATACAAAATTCGGCGGCAAGCAAGTCGTCGTTCACAATCGTCGCGAAGAACTTCACGAACTTTACAGCTACAACCTGTATCCCGGTCCGTCCGCCAAGAAGGGCGTCTACGGGATGCTGTTGACGCTGGGCGAAAAGCAAGATTGGACCACGGCGCATTGTTCGACGGTGCAAGTGGTCACTCCGTACGACAACACGGTGACGATCATGCACGAAGGAGCCTCCGGCGGCGGCAAGAGCGAAATGCTCGAACAAATGCACCGCGAGGCCGACGGACGGTTGCTGCTGGGGACCAACACCGTGACCGGCGAAAAACGTCACTTGGCGTTGCCGTTGGGATGCGAGCTTCGTCCGGTGACCGACGACATGGCGCTTTGTCACCCCGATCTTCAGGACAAAGATTCGCGTGAAAGGAAACTGACCGTGATCGATGCCGAGCACGCTTGGTTCTTGCGAGTCAACCACATCACGCAGTACGGAACCGATCCGCACTTGGAGCGGCTGACCGTTCATCCCGATGAACCCTTGCTGTTCTTGAACATCGATGCGGCCCCGGGATCGACGGCGTTGATTTGGGATCACATCCACGACGAACCGGGTAAGCCGTGTCCCAACCCGCGTTTGGTTTTTCCACGCGACAAGTATCCGGGCATCGTTGATGATCCGGTCACCATCGATATTCGTAGTTTCGGCGTCCGTTGTCCGCCATGCACCCGCGAGTTGCCGACCTATGGAATCATGGGTGTGTTTCATGTCTTGCCGCCCGCGCTGGCGTGGCTGTGGCGGCTGGTCGCACCCCGAGGTCACGGCAATCCGTCGATCGTCGAAACCGAGGGCATGAGCAGCGAAGGCGTGGGTTCCTATTGGCCGTTCGCGACGGGCCGCCGCGTCGACCAAGCCAACATCTTGCTGCATCAGGTGATGAGCATCCCCGACACGCTGTTTGTTTTGGTGCCGAACCAGCACGTCGGTTGCTGGTCGACCGGATTCTCGCCGCAGTGGATCGCGCGGGAGTACCTTTCGCGGCGCGGCGCCAACCCCTTCGCGGCGGACAAAGTGATCGATTCTCGTTGCCCGCTGTTGGGCAAGACCCCGAAGACGATCCAGATCGAAGGTCAGATCATCGGGCACTGGTTCCTGCAGGTCGAAACACAGCCCGAAGTCGGTACGGAAGGCTACGACCGAGGCGCCGAGATCCTTGCAGACTTCTTCTACAAGCAGATCAAGACGTTCATGGAAGACGACTTGGACCCGAGAGGACGCAAGATCATTGAGGCGTGCCTGGACGGTGCCAGCGTGCAGGACTACGAAGAGCTTTCGGTCTGAAAGCGACGCGACGCCGGTTTTTCACCGCGAACCGACACGAGGCGTTTCCGCCGGGCGGAACGCCGGCGACCTGTGTCGGACGCGGTCAACGTGAATCCTGGCGATCCGGCGGAGCGGTCGTGACCATCATCGCGGCGACGGCCAAGCCCGCCGCGATCACCGACAGGTAAGGAAAGAGCGGAAGATAGCCTCCCGTTCGGTCACGGACGGCTCCGAAAATGGCCGGCCCGGCTGCGGAGAAAATCACCGTCAACATTTGCGCGGCTGCTTGGATCTTTCCCAAGTCGGCAGTACCGAACTGACGTCGCCAAATCGAAAAATAAGCCACCGTGATGACACCGCCGGCCGCGGCGACCGTACCGGCGTAAAGGTAGATCTCCGTTTCGGATCGCACCGCCGGCAGCCAGATCATCGCGGCGGCGAACAGCCACAGCGATGCCGAAAAGATCCACTTGAGCGAAATCCGCGTCGCGGCCCATCCGCCGGCCAAGTTCGCGGCCAAGCCGACGGGAATGCCGAGAATCGTCGCGCGGAGAAAGACAGCGACATCGAAACCCAGATCCGCGAACAAAGACTGATTGAATAACGTCAAACCGGCCGCCACGAAACTGTAGAAAGCGGTTCCCAGGGCGAACGTCCAAAAAACACCGCTCCGCAGGGCGACGGTCCACAAGGTTTGCGAATCTGTCGCTACCGTTTGCACCTTGTCTTGTGCCAAGCGTGAATCACGGATCAACAGCCAAGACACGATGGCTGTGACCCAAATCGCGACGCCGATCATCGACCAAGTCCGTTGCCAACGGAACGCTTGATCGGGAATCACCGTGCTCAAGATTCCGAACGCGACGACGAATCCCAACGAGACCAGTACCGCAAAGATTGCCATCATCCATTCGGGTTGACGCGGCGAGGTTCGCCCGGCCAGCGCCAGACTTGCCGTGCTCAAAGCACTCTGGCCGAAGCCGCGGGTCAACGTGATGAACAACAGCACCGAAAACGGGGTCAACGTCCATCCGGTCAGTCCGGTCCAGGTGCCCATCAGGATGACGGTCGCCGCCAATGCCAGTTGCACGCCCGTCACAACCCGCCGAGTGCCGAATCGATCGATCCACCAACCGCACGGCAGGCAAAACAGAGATCCGATCAGGGTCGCGGCCAGGTTCAGATAGCCGAACGTTTCGCGTCCGATGCCGGTCGACGCCAAGATCGGCTCGGTGAAAAGCCCCAACCCGTGCGTCCTTCCCGGCAACGTCGCGACCATCGCCATCGCCGCCACGCCGACGTGAACCCAGGCCCACGATCCGATTCGTTCCCTTGCCTTACTCTTTGCGTCCAAAACGTCGTCGGCCGTGGGCATGCAAATCCTCTCCGTCGTGGCGATCAAAAAACGCCGGCCTTCGACCCTCAAGGAAAACCTGTCCTCCCTGCGTCGGGGTCGCCGCGATGATTTCGGCGTCTCTGGTTACTTCGACTTTTTTCGGGCGCGTCCCATGCGTCGGAGCGCCCGCATTTCGGTCGGCTGGCCTTCGTCGCCACAGCGATCCATCCAAGCCTGCAATTCGTTCCGAAGGTCCGACATCACCGACGCGTACTTCGGATCGCCGGCCAAGTTTTTCAGCTCCAGCGGATCGGCCGTCACATCGTATAACTCGACTTCGGGGCGGAATCGGTAGCGTCTGACTTTGTCGGCTGCTTCGGCATCTCCGGTTTCGGCCAGCCGCTGCCAACTCTTGAACAAGGGCGATGTGGTGCATGCGTTTTGAAATTCGGCGTCGGGCGTCAGGTTCCAGATGTATTTGAAAGTCTCGCTACGAACGCTGCGAATTCCGAAATGATCGCTACCGTTGTTGATGCCGCGGGTCGTCATGATCCCAAAGACGTGCTTCTTGTGCTGCTGTCTGCCGGCGAACACCGGCAACAAGCTTTCGCCCTGCAGCGACGAGTCGGGCGTGCCGCCGGCGGCTTGCACAAAGGTCGGCAGCAAGTCGATGTATTCGATCATCGCGGGATTCACGCTGCCGGGCCGGATTTTGCCGGGCCAGCGGGCGACCAACGCCGATTGCAAACCGTTGTCGTAGCAAGTCCACTTTGCGAACGGCATTGAACTGCCCTGTTCGCTGACGACCACAAGCAACGTGTCGTCGGTCAAGTCGTGCTTATCAAGCAATTCCATCGCCCGGCCGACTTGGCCGTCGTAGTAGGTGATCTCCGCCAAATACTTCGACATGCCTTGGCGTGTTTCCGGAGTGTCCACGAAATACGGCGGCAGTTCGATCTTCTCCGGCGGATAACGTGACGGGTCGCCCTTGTTCCACGGCGTGTGGGGTTCGTTGCTGCACAGCAACAAACAGAAAGGCTCTTTTTCCCGGGCACATTCGGCCAAAAAGTCGTCGACTTTGTCGAAGTCGGGATTCTTGGCCGCCGGGATGGTTTCCCATGCAAAGACGCTGTCCGGTGAAACGTGTTTCTTTCCACTTTGAGCGACGCGATATCCCAGGTCGCCCAAGTACTGCACGACACTTTTGGTGTCGGGATCGACGAACGTATGATTCGGATAAGCGCCGCTGGTGACCGGAAACAGGCCCGTGTAGATGTTGTGCCGAGTCGGTGAGCACATCGGTGCGGATTGAAAACACCGTGTGAATCGCATGCCCTGATCGGCCAGCTTGTCAATGTTCGGCGTCTCCGCCTGGCCGCCGTAGCAGCCCAGATCACGGAACGTGCAATCGTCGGCGATCATGAACACGATGTTCGGTTGGGATTGCGCTCCGGCGGTGGCGGTCAGCCAAAGACCGACACAACAGGCGGCGATGGGGGCGAGCGTTCTCATGAGCGAATGACTTGGTGGGGGGAAACTGGTGAAACGAGTCTGTCAGGACGCGGCCTGCGAACAAGCCGCCCATGCCTGTCAAAAGAAAAAGACCAGAAACCGGCACACGAAGGTCGCGTGTTCGGCAGCTGGTCCCGTAGACGATACCGCGGGGATTACTCCGCCGGTGGTTTGTGGACAGAGTGGCAAGCTTTGCAGTTGGCGGCCTTTTTGAGCATCGCCGCGCCCTCCGCGTCGCCCTCGACACAAGCCTTGCCGGCTTGGACCAAGGAATCGCAGAGTTTTTTCCAGCTCGCTGCTTCACCCATCGGCGGCTTGTTCATCGACATCGCGACCAACATTTCGTGCAGCGTCTTGATTTCTTTTTCGGAGGCTTCGCCGGCGGTGACTTTCTTGATCAACGGTCCTTTGAAGCACTCCTTCATGACTTGTTTGGTGTTGAACTTCGGTTTTTTGTCGGTGTCGTCGGCCGCTCGGCTGGTAGCGACCAACGATCCGGTCACCAACAATCCGAGAACGGTCACAGCAATCAATCTTCGCATCAGGCGTCTCCCGTGAACAAAATGAGTAAATTCCACCAAATAGGCGGGTATGGGTATAGTTGATCCCCTGGGCGCCCGCCACTATTTGCGTCCGAAATTCAAAAACCACAAGGCGAGGGGGTGCCCGGGGCCGGTATTCACGGCGAAAACCCGCCTGGCGGGAGCGGCCTGCGACGATCGGACCGCCGCGACGGCAGGCCGTTTTGGTTGACTTTGACGGTTATGCGGGCGGCGACGGTCGGGTCCGGTTGTTCGGAATGTTCTGATTGAAACTGAGCCGCCGATTGTGCCGATTGCAACGACATGTCGAGTTGCAAGTTCACAAATCGAAAGTCACCCGGTCGGTGCGGCACTGCGGCCGGCCTGCGGCAGATGCTGTGGCCCGCGGTGTCGGGTTGGCTGGTGGCGATGGTATCGCAAGTTTCCTTCGCTCAGGAAACGGCGACGCGCCCGATTCGCTTGCCACGTTCGAGCGTGACGACATTGGCGGTAAAACCGGCGGCCGTGAAACTTTCATCATCGCGTGGAAGTGCGTCTTCGGCGACGAGCCTCGGGCCGATCGAGTTGCCGCAGACGATCCAACCGCCGACGCCCGACGTTCCCGCGGCGGTGTACCAGCTTTCTCGTCCGAATCCTATGGGCGGGGCGTTGCTGGATCCTTATCGGGGGCGAGTGCTGGACGAAGACGCTTCGACCGACGAACCGTCATCGTCCGGACGAATCGACGGTCTTGCCCCGATCCCCGAAAGCGACTCGTTTCATCTTTGGTGGCAAGACGCGTTGACTCAACCGCTGGGGATGTCCGGCCGCACCGTTCCCGTCGACGTCACTTGGCTGACGCAAACGGCACTCGAATCATCGCCACTGGTTCGTTCCTTGCTGACGCGTCCGCAGACCGATCAAACCGGGATCGTGATCGCCGACGCGGAGTTCGATCCGTCGGTCTATCTGGAGGGCAAGTTCGTCGACACGGACGAACCGATCGGCAGCCTGTTGCAGACCGGGCGGGTCGACGGCAGGTACTTGGACGAGACTTTTTCGGCCGATGCCGGGTTGGTGCGCCGGTTGCGCGGTGGCGGCAACTTTGAAGCCGTTCAGCGTGGCGGATTCCAATCGAACAACTCGGATTTCCTGGTTCCCAACCCACAAGGCACGACGCGTTTGGAGTTGAATTATGCCCAACCGTTGCTGAAAGACCGCGGACGCAGTGTCAACCAGATTCGTGTCGTGCTGGCCACCATCGACCTGCGATTGACGCGGAGCGAAGTCCGTCAAGAATTGGAAAAACACCTCACCGCGGTGACGCAGGCCTATTGGGATCTGTACAAGGCGCGTGCCGAGTGGCTTCAGCGGACGCGTTTGCTGCAGCGAGCCGAACGGTTGCACGCGATCGTCCGAGCCCGTCAGGGTGTCGATTCGATGAGGCGTCAGTTGTTGCGTGCCGAATCGGCGCTCGCGGACCGACGCACGGGGTTGCGACGAAGTGAAGCGGATATCCGCGACGCCCAAACCCGGTTGCGGATGTTGACCGGCAGCGACTTGCTGACCCAGTCGATCGATCTGGAATTGACGCCGCAAGAGCTTCCGTCGCGGTCGGCCATCGAAATCAAGAATCGCAGCGCCGCGATCACGGCGCTCGAAAACCGCGCGGACTTGGATTTGGCGATTCAGCGGATCCGATCGACTTCGGCAAAAGTGGGCGTCGCCAGAAACCAAGTCTTGCCGCGGCTGGATTTGTTGTTGACGACTTATGTCGCCGGTCTGGATTCGCGTCGCGATACCTTTGGTGCTTTCGTGAATCAGTTCAGCCGCGGCGCACCGACTTACGCGGCCGGGCTGCGATGGGAACTGCCCGTGGGCAATCGTGCGGCGCGTGCACGGCTGACACGAAACCGGTGGGAGTGGACCCGCGCGATGGAGGATTTCCGGCAGACCACCGAAGCCGCGTTGTCGCAAGTCGAAATCGCCACCCGTGATACCCGAACGACTCATCAGGAAATGGTCGCCAAGTATCAGTCGATCCGAGCCGCGGCGCGGGAAGTCGACTATTTGCAACAACGCTACGAAACGTTGGTCAATCCGCAAGAATCGGCGATCGTTCTGATCGAGGACTTGTTGGACGCGCAGCGAAGACTGTTCAACGCCGAGAGCGACTTCGTGGCGGCACAAATCGCTTACGCGATGTCTTGGGTCAACCTGCGTCGATCGATGGGCGTCCTGTTGCGAATGGATGCCACGTCGCGGGAGGATTGGGCGGGCTCGGGCGATGCGTTGACCGAATCCATGGAGGTAGCCGATATCGATCCGTTGATCGGTAGCGAAGTCGTCATCGACGACGATTTTCAGACGTCGCCGGGGGCACCGTGATGCGGCTGAATTTATCGGACATCGATGAAGTCACTTGCAAAGTCGGCGATTCATCCTGTGACTGTCGACGCTGGTCGACGCGGATGCTGCAACGTCGCTTTGACGAATTCCGTCGCCGAGCCGCGGTCGATCGTTGCGAAGGTTCTCCGACGGACTGGATCGGCTCGCTGGGAGGATTGTTGATCGAAAGCCTGCGCCGGACGTTGGGAGTCGAGCTGTATCCCACGCAAATTCAAGCCGGGCTGTTGATCGCCGCGGGCAAGATCGCGGAGATGCAGACCGGCGAGGGCAAGACGTTCGCCGGCTTTTTGCCGGCATGCCTGATGGCCATGAACGGTCTCGGCGTCCACGTGGTTTGCCCCAACGAATACTTGGCCGATCGCGACGCGGGGTTGTTGGGCGAAAGCTTTGGAAATCTTGGTTTGACGTGCCGTTTTTTGCCCAACGACGCCGAAGCGGACGAGAAGCGGTCTCTGTACCGATGCGACGTGGTTTATGCGGCGTCGCCGACATTGGGCTTCGATTATCTTCGTGATCGACTGAGATTTGGTCGGTCCACACGGCGGTCGGTCGGCGCACGCGTGTTGGAATCGCTCCACGGAAACTCCGGTGCAAGTGCTCGTTTGATGCGACCGTTGCATGCCGCCATCATCGACGAAGCCGACCATGTGTTGATCGACGACGCGACGTCCCCGCTGGTGCTTTCCGATCGCCCCGGTGGCGGGTCGGGCGCCGACGACTTGCTCGACCGCGCCGGCAAGGTGGCGTCGCGGCTTGTCGACGGAAATCACTACTTGGTCGACGCGGCCGGGGGACGATTGATCCTGACGGAGGCCGGTTTCGCCGAGATTTATGATGCCGGTTGGCCTATCGGCGACGGGCGTCTGCGACGGCCGTGGCACGATTACGTGATCGCGGCTTTGCGGGCGAGTCGGCTTTATCAACGCGACCGTGACTACGTCGTACGCGGAAATGCGATTCAAATCGTCGATCGTTCGACGGGGCGGATTTTTACCGATCGTTCGTGGTCGGGAGGACTTCAACAAGCGATCGAAATCAAAGAGGGCATGCAGCCGACTGCTGAAACCGAGTCCGTTGCCACGACGACGCGTCAACAGTTTTTCGGCCGCTATCGTTGGCTCGGTGGGATGACCGGAACCGCGACGGGATGTGAAAACGAGTTCGCATCGGTCTACGGATGCGAAGTCCGGGTCGTCCCACTTCGTGTCCCCGGTCGACGCCTCGTTCTTGCCGACGCGGTTTTCGCGACCGCCGACGCCAAGCATCGTTGGATCGCCGATGAAGCCCGGGTGTGTCGACAACTCGGACGACCGGTGTTGATCGGAACGCTCAGCATCGAGGAATCCGAGCTCATCTCCGCTGCAATGACTTGTCACGGCCTGAAGCACGAGGTCTTGAGCGGCGTCCAAGACCGAGCCGAGGCGTCGATCGTCTCGGCAGCCGGAAGTCGTGGCGCGATCACCGTCGCCACCAACTTGGCGGGACGCGGCACGGACATTCGCTTGGATGCGGACGCCCGCGCCGCGGGCGGTTTGCATGTCGTCGTCGCTTCGCATCATCGATTGGCCCGCATCGACCGCCAGTTGATCGGCCGCTGCGCCCGGGGAGGTGATCCCGGCACGGCCCGGTTTTGTTTGTCGGCGGAGGACGAATTGCCCACAAGTCGAGCGACTTGGCTGGCAAGTCTGATCCGGCGGCACCTGGATTCGTCGGAGACGATCGATTGTCGGCACGGCGATTTGAAACGCCCCACCAACGTCCCGCCCGGCGGCTTGCGGCGACACGTGTGGGACGTTCAGGAACAACAGCAGCGTCTGGAAAGCCGCTTGCGGATCGCCGCATTGCGCCGAAAACAGCGCCACGACGTTTGGCAGACGCCGACGCGTGTCTGGGAGCCCGACACCATTCTTACCCGGAGATGAATCTCACCATGATCCGTTTCAACGTATCAACCATTCGAGTCTTTTGGTGGTCGTGCTGCTTGGGCGTCTGGTCGGGGGCGATACCGGTCGGAGCGGCCGACGGCGTACGCGGCTTTATCGAACCGTATCAGAACATCCAGATTTCCGCCGGGGAAATGGGCGTTCTGTCGGACGTTCGTGTCGTCGAAGGCCAACACGTGCGAGCCGGACAGACTCTCGGCCAACTGGACGATCGCGTGCTTCAATCGACGTTGAAAATCGCCGAAACGGCCGGCCAGTCGCGGGGGGCGTTGCGAGCGGCCGAGGTGGAGCAGCGGATCAAGCGACAGCAGCTTGACGGGTACATCGCGTTGGTCGAGGAAGGCAACGCGACGGCCCGCGAAGTCGAACGCGCCCAAGCCGACTTTGATCAAGCCGTCGCGCGAGTCATCGCCGCCGAGGAGCAAATCAGAGTCCGCGAACTGGAATACGAACGGACGCTGGAACAGATCCGGCAACGAAAAATCGTTTCAACCATCGACGGCGTGGTCGTGGAGATCATGAAACGTCCCGGCGAATTCGTTTCGCCGACCGATCCGGTCGTCATGCGGGTGGCCCAGCTCGATCGTCTGAAATGTTCGTTGACGGTTCCCTACGATCGCATCGAAGGCATCGTGGCGGGACGGGAAATCCGACTCGTCGTCGGTGGCGGTATCGGCGTGGTGCCCTCGACGGTCGATTTTGTTTCGCCGGTGATCGATCCGCAAAGCGGGACGGTGGTGGTGAAAGTCCAGATTCCGAATTCAGACGGAAAGCTGAAAGCGGGGCTGGTCTGTCGCATGGAATGGGACACGACGCCGCGCACGGCCAGGTTGCTGCCGTGAAGACGATTGACGCACCGCGGCGACCCGATGCCGCCGTCGTGGCGGAATCCGCCACGCGGGTGTTGTCGCATGTCGTCGATCTGCAAATCGTCTTGGATCGGTGCGACGATGCCCAGGGAGCGGTGACGACGACCGCCGCGTGGCTCGCCGACCATCTCGGGGCTCGCCGTGTGTTGGTCGGGTTTGCTCCAGATCCCGCCGGTCCGTGCCGGTACGCCGCGGCGGTGCAGAACGATCTTCGAGACCAAGACCAGGGCGACGATCGATTGTCGCCGATCGAGGAGGCCGCGATCGAGGAAGTGATGCTGCGGGGCGAAACGATCGTTGTGCCGCCGCAAAGCCCGATCGATCGATTCTGTGCATTGGCGGTCGGTCATCTCGCGGATCATGTCGATGCCGAGTCGTTGTTGGGGGTTCCGTTACACGACGAACTGGATGTCGTTCGCGGGGCCATCATTCTGATCGATGCACCGGAGGAGGACGAAGGCGTTTCGCTGCGAAATCAGTTTGTCGCGTTGTCGACGCCTTTGGCCGAGAAATGGTTGCGAATTCATGATCGTCAGCCGGATCGATTCACTCGGTTCGGCCGGCAAATCGGTCGTTTCGTCGGATTGACCAAGTCGTGGATCGCGATATCACTTTGCGTCGTTGTTTGTTTGCTGTTGACGGTACCGATGACTTATCGGATCCGATGCACGTGTGAACTGCAACCGATCGGGAAACGATATTTGGTCGCGCCGGTCGACGGTCCGTTGGAATCCGCCACGGTTCACGCCGGTGATCGCGTTTCGGCGGGTGAAGTTTTGGCGATCATGAATGCGTCGGAGATCGATCTTCAACTGGCCGCGTTGCAAGCCGAACTGGAAAGATCACGAAAGACGGCGGACAGCTATTTGGCCGAGAACCGGGCCGGCGAAACGCAGTTGGCCGAACTGGAAGCCCGACGCTTCGAACTGGAATCGGATCTGCTCCGCCATCGACGCAAGCAACTGGAGTTGCGGAGCCCGATCGACGGCGTGGTCTTGTCGGGAGACCTGCGTGATTCGGCCGGCGCGCCGCTTTCCCGCGGCCAACAGCTCTTGGAAATCGCGGCGTTGGGGCGACAGCGGGTCGAGATCGCGGTGCCCCAGTCCGAAATCGCATTCGTCGCCGCCGATCAAACATTGATTTTTCAACTGCACGCCTTTCCCGATCGTCAATTCGATGCGAAGGTTCGGCGGGTCCGCCCGTCGGCCGAAGTCCGTGATGGTGCCAACGTGTTCATCGCGGAAGCGACGATCGACGATCCCGAACATTTGATGCGGCCGGGGATGAAAGGACGGGCGTGGGTTTGTTCGGGGCAAGCGTCGCTCGGTTGGGTCTTGTTTCACCGTCCGATCGCGCGGTTGCGTGTCTGGATGGGCTGGTGATGGCGACGCTCCCGGTTGAAAACACGACCGATGTGATGACTCGCCGCGTGCGAATCGCTGACAACGTTCGTTGTCGGCCGATCCGTGAGCGTGGTCGGTGGAAATACCAGATCGAAGTCGTCGACCGGCAACGATTCTATCGCGTCGGACTGGCCGAATACGGTTTGATCAGTCTGCTCGGCGACGGCAACACCTTGGCGTCGGCGAGTGGCTTGGCCGCGGCGAAGCTCGGTCAAGACGCGCCGTCGTCGGATCGTGCCGTGCAGATTTTGCGTTGGTTGGTGGAAAACGACTTGGCGGAATTCGTCGACGTCGACGAAGATTCGCATCGGGCGACGGGGGCGACCGCCCGTCGACGTCCGGCGGCGAGCCCGTCGATGCTGGCGAAACTGAATCCGTTTTGGTTGAAGGTCCCGTTGGCACGGAATGCCGACGTCTTCGCCGCCGCGTCGTCGTTCCTGCGTCCGTTGTTCACAAGATCGGGCGCGGTCATCGCGTTGATCGTTGCGATGCTCGTCGGCTTGGTGGTGTTGTCCGATGGGTCGACGTTTCGTCACGACCGGATCGACTTGTCCGATTCGCGGCAATGGATGGGGCTGATCGGAATCTGGTTGGGTTTGAAGGTGCTGCACGAGCTCGGCCACGCCGGGGCTTGTGTCAAATTCGGAGCGAAGGTTCGCGAAGGCGGTGTCGTTTTCGTCCTGCTGGCACCGCTTGCCTACGTCGATCTGACCGACAGTTGGCGACTGACCGATCGTCGCCACCGCATGATCATCAGTGCCGCGGGGATGTACGTGGAATGGTTGGCCGCGGGGACCGCCGTGCTGGTGTGGTGGTCGGTCGATTCGCCTCAAGCGGCATTGCTGTGTCAACAGATCGTGATCGCCGCCACCGTCACGACGGTCTTGTTCAACGCGAACCCGCTGATGCGGTTCGACGGGTATTACTTGCTTGCCGATGCCGTCGATTTGCCGAATCTTTACGGCCTCGGGTCGCAGCACGTTCGGCACGTTCTCAAACGCGTGTTCCTCGGGCAGACCTTTCCGTCGCCGCCGCTGGATTTTTGGCGTCGAGTGCTGGTCGTTGTCTACGGCTGGTCCGCCATGATGTGGCGAATGATCATCGGCGTGGGCTTGTTGATCGCGGCGGCTTGGATGTTCTCGGGCGCCGGGGTGGTGATCGCGATCGTGGGCGGGGCGCAATGGTACGGGCGACCGCTATGGCGTGGCATGGTCGGACTGGCGGAGATCGCCGGCGGCGACCGCAAACGTCTGGTGCGGCCGATGGTGGTCGGCGCGACGTGGGCGTTTTGTCTAGGATTGGTCGCCTTTGTGATGCCGTTTCCGACGCATTTGTCGGCTCCCGCGGTCGTCCGGTACCCGTCGGAATGTTCGGTTCGATGCCAAGTCGACGGCTTTGTCGAAGCGGTCCACGTCGAGAGCGGACAACGCGTCCGGGCCGGTGATTTGCTGTTGGAACTGCGGAACGACGATCTGATCAAAGATTTGCGAAGCGTGGGGATGCAGATCCGAGCGAGCGAACTTCGTCAGCTGGCGGCGATCGATTCACTCGACGCGACGAGCGAACAGGTCGAAGCGGAAAACATGCAGTCGCTGTTGAGACGTCAACGGCACCTGGAAAGCCGGGTCGCCCGGCTTCGTCTGTTCTCGCACGCCGACGGTCGCGTCGAAGGTCGCGATTTGGGTCAGCTTTCGGGGTCCTTTGTGCGACAAGGCGATCGGCTGATGCAGATCGTCTCGGACGATCGAAAGGAAGTCGTCTTGATGATCGATCAGGCCGGCATCCGGCGAACGCGTCTACGAAAGGACCACAGCGTCCGATTCGCCTCGGCGGGCATCGCCACGTTCGAAAGCTCCCTGACGCGGATTCATCCGCGGGCGACCGATCGAGTGCCCTCCGCGGCGCTGGCGGCCACCTCGGGCGGCCCGATGGCGGTTCGCAGCGATCCGGATTCCGGCGACGAATCCCGTGTCAAATTGGTCGAACCGCATTTCGAAGCGATCAGCATTCTCGAACCAACGGTAGCCTCCGGGGTCCCGGCGGGGATGATTCTGCAAGCCCGCATCGGGTACCGATCCGATCCGCTGGCATCGCGACTGCGGACGACTCTGTACCGCTGGTGGTACGACGCCGAAGCGGCGTTGTCGCGCAAGACTGATTCGCACAGGTGACGTTTCGTGTTCGCTTGCCCCGCGTCGTTGCGACGGCACGTCAAACCAGGACGTCTTGGGCCTGGGACAGCAGTCGGCGATACAGCGGGGCTCGAAACGATCGCAACAGCAACGTCATGATCGGCCAGCCGGGCTCGACGGACGCGCCGTCATGAGGCAAGTCCGCCCAGGTCACTTCGTCGGCGACCGATGACTGTTGGACCAGTCGGTCGTAGCGGCTTTGTGAAAACACACCGCCGCGTTTCGCGTAGACGATTCGTTTGCAGATGCCGGCCGGCTTGGCCGAGATTTGCAGCGACGCGGGATGCAAATGGGCGGCGATCAACGATGCGGTGGGATCTTGGCTTCGCAATGCCAGTTCGATGACCTCCGACGACGCGGTCGGTCGCGGATTGACCTCCAGCAGGCACGGCGGGTGATGACGGTCGATCAAGAAATCCGCGTTGAACAGTCCTTGGTACCCGGTCTCGTTTGCAAACTGATCGCCCAGCGATCGGATCGCCGCCTGGGTCGCCGAGTCGACTGCGACGGGGCCGAACGATCCGGCGAAATAGAACGGGTTGTCATGATTCCGCACGTGCAGCGAACGGCACACGCCCAGCAAGCGGACTTCGGATCTATCGGCCAGGTAGCTCGCCCCGACGGATCGCCCGGCCACCCAGGGCTGACGAAAGGTGTCGGCGCCATCGGCGGTCTGATTGTCTGTGGTCGGAGTGTCTGTGGTCGGCCGCCAACGGATTCCGATTCCGCCGGTGCCCTGATGGGGCTTGATCAACCAACGGCTGGGCGGTCGATCGAGGCCGGAGACCATGGACGCGGGCGTGGTGCAACCGGCACGACTTGCCCAACGCGAGATTGGGGACCCGGCTTTCAAGTTCGGCAAGCCGAGTGAGTCGGCAGTGCTGACGCCGATCAGGTCACTGACCTGCACGGCGACCGCGTCCGGGTAGCGAATTTTCGCTTCTCGAACCAACGCGGGAAGCCGGTCACGATCCTGGATTCGGGTGAAAGTCCGACAGGCCGCCAAGGTGTCTCGATCGCCGAACAAATCGATTCCGTGAACGGCGTAACCGCCGCGAACGGCCGATTGGGCCGCCGACCGAACCGAGGCACCGTAAAGGATGACCGAAGTCGCAGTCTCTGACCCGTCTGGTGGTTGCATCCGGGGCACGCTCTGTTACGTTCTGCGGGTCTTTAGTACGACTAGGTTGTGCAAGAAAACGACACGACAGCCGCCGTCGGGCGTTGACCCGATCAGTTGTCTCGCTGCAGACGCAGTCCCCTCCGCGTCTCGGGTGCAAGTTTTCCGGCGTAGCCGACAACATCCCCGTTTTAACAGTCTTTGGGAAAGGTAGCGACACTCATGCAATTTTATATCGGCGAAGCGTTGGTTGGTGACGGAAACGAGGTCGCCCACATCGACCTGATGATCGGCAGCAAAGACGGACCGGTCGGCGCCGCATTCGCCACTGCTCTGGCCAATCAGAGCGAAGGTCACACGAACTTGCTGGCCGTTTTGGCACCGAACGTGGCGGTCAAGCCGGCCACCGTGATGATCACCAAAGTCACGATCAAGGGCATGAAGCAAGCCGTTCAAATGTTCGGCCCGGCGCAAGCCGCCGTCGCCAAAGCGGTCGCCGATTCGGTCGGTGATGGCGTGATCCCCAAGGATCAAGCCGAAGACTTGGTTTGTGTTTGCGGCGTCTTCATCGCTCCCAATGCGGAAAGCGACGAAAAGATCTACAACTACAACTACGAAGCGACCAAGCAAGCGATCGCGGCGGCCATGAAGAACGAACCTTCGGCCGACGAAATGCTGTCCCAGAAAGACAGCGCGGCACACCCGTTCAAGGGATTCTAGTCGATCGCTCGTCACTCCAACCGAATCCCGGTCGTGCAGCCGTCTGCCGATCGGGATTTGTTTTCATCATGACCAAAAAAATTCTTCTGCAATTCGACGCCGGCCAGCACCCCAGCTCCTTCGATTCCATCGTTGCGGTCGATGCCGGTGTGGATTACCTGTTGCGTTACGGAGACGCTCAGGTCACGACCGTCCCCGGTCTGGTCCACGGTGCGATGTTCACCCGTGGCGGTGACGATTTGGCCTCGACGGCCATCTTCGTCGGCGGCGAGAACGTCGAGGACGCGGAGAAACTGGTCAAGGCGATCGAAGCCGTTTTTTTCGGCCCCATCCGTGTCTCCGTGATGATGGACGCCAACGGTTGCAATACCACCGCTTCGGCCGCCGTCGTCGCGGCCGGCCGACACACCGATTTGTCCCGGTCGAAAGCCGTCGTGCTCGGTGGAACCGGCCCGGTCGGTCGCCGCGTCGCTCAGCTGTTGGCCGGTGAAGGCGCCGCGGTGACCTTGACCAGTCGATCGATGGACCGCGCCAAGCGAGTCTGTGACGTGATCACCGGGAAAGGTTTGCCCGGCACCCTGCAACCTGCGGCCCCCCGTCACGAAAAGCAGATGGCCGAGCTGGTCCGGGGACACGACTGTGTGATCGCCAGCGGTGCCGCCGGCGTCCAACTGATCGAAGAATCAACGATCGCCTCGTTGGCAACCTTGAAGGTCGCGATCGACTTGAACGCCGTCCCGCCGGCCGGCATCGGTGGCATCGAGATGACCGACAAGGCGAAATCGCTGCCGCACGGCGTCGGCTACGGCGCCATCGGCGTCGGGGGGCTGAAAATGAAGACTCACAAAGCCGCGATCCGGCAGTTGTTCCAAGCGAACGACCAGGTCTTCGATGCCTTGGAGATTTATCAGATCGCCAAGTCGATCGGCTGACGGCTTCGTTCTCGACGCTTACGCTTCGACGACGCTGCGATAATATTCGATGCTTTGCCGCAGGCCGGCTTCCATCGTCATGTCGGGTTCGAATTTCAGCCGCGTTCTGGCTTCGGAAATGTCGGCCAATGAGTCGCGGACGTCGCCGTCACGTGGCGGCTGATGATCCGGCGTGATCGATTGTTTCAGCAGCGACTGCAACCCATCGAGCAACTGCAGCAAGGTCGTGCGTTCGCCCCGCGCGACGTTGAACACGCCGCCGGCCACGCCGGGCGTCGTGGCGGCCAACAGGTTCGCTTTGGCCACGTCGCCGACGTAGACGAAGTCACGAGACTGTTGTCCGTCGCCGTAAATGATCGGCGGCTTGCCTTCCAAGATCATCGAAACGAAACGTGGAATCACGGCGCTGTATTCGCTTTGCGGGTCTTGTCGCGGCCCGAACACGTTGAAGTATCGCAGGATGACGGTCTCCATGCCGAAACCTTGATAGAAAGCTTGACAGTAGGCTTCGGACGCCAGTTTCGACGCCGCGTAGGGTGACAGCGGTGAAACCGGGTCGGTTTCCCGCTTCGAAACGAACCTCGAATTGCCGTACGCCGCGCTAGTCGATGCCAGCACGAGTCGGCTGACGCCGGCGGCTCGGCCGGCCTTGAGCAATTCGACGGTGCTGGTTGCGGTCCATTGGTGACACAGTTCGGGCTGCCGCATGCTGCGTGGCACGCTGGCCATCGCGGCTTCGTGAAAAATCACGTCGACCCCGTCGACGGCGGATTTCACCGCGATTTCGTCGGACGCGTCGCCTTCGACGAATTCGAAACCCGATTCACTGCTCAGGTGATCCAGATTGCCGCGAAATCCCGTGCTCAGATTATCCAGCACCCGGACTTTCGCACCCGCGGCCAACAACGCGTCGGTCAGGTGCGATCCGATGAAACCGGCACCCCCGGTTACCAAGGCCAGCTTTCCGTGCAGGTCGATTGATTGCATCGTCGATTCATTCGTGGGAGTGTCGTGATGTCCGTGCGGTCGCCTGTTCTACACGACAAGTCCCAACGCGCGGATCACCCGAACAAATCGGTCACCGGTCGGCCGCTACCGTCGATGGTGACGTAAAACGGTCGGCCTTCGATGGTGAACCCGGTTCGCGGGCTGATGCCCATCGCTTGCATGATCGTGGCGTGCAGATCGGTCACGGTGACCGGGTTTTCGATCGCCATCAGGGGCCGCTGCGGCGCCGTCGCGCCGTACAGGAACCCACGTTTCACGCCGCCGCCGAACATCACCACGCTGGTACCGCCGGTGAAGTGACGGTGCAGCCCGTAGTGCTGCATCGTTTGCACGGTCTCCGATTTGGCCCGAGATTGATCTTTCGCCGTCGATCCCGGCACGCCTTCGACGATGGCGTCGCGACTGAACTCGCTGGCGATGACGACGAGCGTCCGATCCAGCCGGCCGCCGGCTTCCAGATCCCGGATCAATCGGGCGATCGGTCGGTCGATTTCCCGGTGCATCCGCTGGACCGTTTCGTGACCTTTTTCGTGCGTGTCCCAGTGAAAGAACGGCACGTACTCGGTCGTCACCTCGACAAAACGCGTGCCCGCCTCGACCAGTCGTTTCGCCAGCAAACATCCACGCCCGAACCGCCCGGTGTCGTAGGCTTCGATCGTTTCCTTGGTTTCCCGGTGGATGTCAAAGGCCTTGCGGTCGTCGCTGGACAGCAATCGGTACGCGTTGTCCATCGAGCGCAGCAATGATTCCTGGTGATAGCCGCTGGCATGTTCACGCAGCGGGCTTTCGCGGACCAGTCGGCGGAACAGTCGCTCACGGTTTTCGAAACGCTTGCCGGTCATGCCCGCCGGCGGGGCGACGGCTGCCGCGGCCTGTTCGGGATAGGGCAAGTTCATCGGCCCGAATTCGCTGCCGAAAAAACCGCCGGTCGTGAACGCCTTGAGTTCCTCTTTTTCACCGACGCCTTCCAAACGTTGTCCGATGTTGACGAACGCCGGCATCACCGGATTGACCGGCCCGAGCACGCGAGCCATCCAGGCGCCCAAGTGCGGCGCGGCGACCGTTTGCGGCGGAACGTAACCGGTGTGCCAATGGTACTGGTGTCGAGAATGCAGGATGTGTCCGAGATCAGGCTGGACCGCCGATCGGATCAGCGTCGCGCGATCCATCACGCCGGCGATGTTTTCCAAGCCCTCGCAGACCTTGATGTCGTCGACGGCCGTGTCGATCGCCGGAAAGGTGCTCAGCATCTTTTCCACCGGCATCCCGACTTCGAACGCCGCGTAGGCCTTCGGGTCAAAGGTCTCCGGTGCCGCCATCCCGCCGGCCAGCCAGATCAGGATGCACGCGTCGGCAGTCGGTTCGGGTTGCCGGCCCGCCAGCGGCCCGCCTCCCGCGGACACCTCGTCGCCGATCACGCGTGGAGCCCCCATCGTCCACGTCGCGGCACTCGCCGCAGCCAATTGTTTCAGGAAGTCCCGTCGTGCCTGTTGTTCGTTTCTCATCTCATTCTCGAATCGTGTTCCGCCGGTGTCTGGACGCCGACTCGGTCGGTCATCGCACCAACAAAAATTCCGGCTTCATCATCACCGACCAAAGCAGGTCCTCGATCACTCGCCGATCGGGACGTTCCCCCAAAATCTGATCGACGATCTTTCGTTCCGCGTCGTTCGGCGGTCGACAGAGGCAAGCCAAGAAAAGCTCGTCCGCGAGCGCGGCGTTGGACGTTCGCTTTTCGATCCATCGCTCGGCGCCCCGGGCGAGCGTCGCGGACAACCATTCGCCGTTGGCAAGGTTCAAGGCCTCCAATGTCGTCAAATCGTTGGGCCGCGACGTCACGATCTGGTCGCGATTGGGCCGTCCGAGCGCCCGTTGAAACGGATCACTGGCGACGAGCGAAGCTCGGACCATGCGGTCGTCGCGTTTCACTTTCGCATCGAACTGGGTCGGAGCCGCTCCGGTCAGTTGCCAGATCGCATCGACCAATTGCTCGGCCGTCAATCGCTTCACAACGGGGCCGGTGAACGAAGGGGCTTCCTCGGCCGGTGGCACCGTGGCGACCGATGAACGATAGGCCTGGGACGTGGCGATCAGGTGCAGCACCGCTTTCAAGTCATGGTCTTTTCGGATCAGGTAGGCCGCCAAGAAATCCAACAAGTCTTCATCGAACGGCCGCGTGTCCATCGCATCGAGCGGATGCACGATCCCGCGGCCCATCAGTTGGCCCCACAGACGGTTGACGATCGTTCGCGAAAAACGGCCGTTGTCGGCGGCCGTCATCAACGCGGCCAGTCGTTTCAGCCGTGCGGGCTTCTCGGCATTCGGATCGATATCACCCAGTTCGGGAAACAACCACGCCGGCGTCGCCGGTTCACCGGTCGGCTTGTCACAGCGGTGCAGTTCCAAAGGTTCGTCCGCATAAATCGCCGCCAGCGCATAAGCGTCGGACAGTTTCCACTGGTCGATGAAGCTGTCGTGGCACGAGGCGCATTTCATGTTGATGCCCAGCATCGATTGCGAAATGCTTTGCGAGAATTGAATCGGCAGCGTTTGTCCCGCGCTGACTTCGCCCCGCCATTTGATCCCGTCGGCGAAACCCGCACTCTCGGGCGTCGGCGGCGCGATCAACTCCCTCGTCATCACGTCGTAAGGTTTGTTGTCGACCAGCGAGTCGTAGAGCCATCTGCTGATCTGCGTCCGCCCCTTGGTGATGAAGCCCGTGCCCGTGTAATCATTACGGAGCAGATCGTTCCAAAACGTCAGCCAGTGTTCGGCGTAATCGACGTCTCGCGATAGCAGCTTTCGCACCAAGCGATCGTGTTTGTCCGGCGAAGTGTCGTTCAGGTATTCGGTGACCTCGTCGGCCGTGGGCAACAACCCGATCAGGTCCAGCGACGTCCGCCGCAACATCACTCGGTCGTCGGCCGGTTCCAGCGGCGGCGATCCGTTCGATTCGAGATAACGCCCCATCAATTGATCGATCGGATGCGTCTCGGCGGGGCCGGGCAAGGTGACTTTTTTCAGCTTCACCGACGGCCGAAAAGTCGACTCGGCAAACGTCCAGCCGCTTTCCCACGGCACCGATTCGTCGATCCACTTCCGCAGGACGTCCAACTGTTCCGCGGGAACTCGATCGGATTCCGGCGGCGGCATCTGCATGTCGGGGTCTTTCGACGACACCAGTTCGATCAGGTAAGACGTCTCCGCGTCGCCGACATCCACCGCTCCGGATTCCAAAAACAGCTCGCGGGTGTTCAGCGAAAACCCGCCCTTCGCTTCCCCGCCGCCGTGGCACTCGGCGCAGTGTTGTTTCAGGATCGGCACCACGTCGTGGGAAAAGTCCACCGCCGGCAAGGAAGGCGTCGCGGAAGCACAAAGCCAGCACAATAAATGTCGAATGTTCATGCTCCTATGATAGCACGCCGTCCGTGATCCGCTCCGAGCAATCCGGTCCGCCCGATCGCATCCCGGCGGTCACCAATGATCGGCAAGGCGTCGGCCAAACCGGCGGTGCGGCATCGAGATGTCCGCCGCACAGAAAAACCCTCGGGATCACCGATTCGGAGGTCGACATCCAATCGTAAAACTTAAACGGATGCCACGGGTCTCGAAAATTAGGTGATGCCGTTTTCGAGTTCGTAGTCGACCAGGGTTCTTGCCGAATCTCTCGAATCAAAATGGGTATCCACCAAACCCGGCAGAAGCGATTTACCCTCGGCGTCGAACCGCACCGCCGTGTTCGGGATATCGGCTTGCGATTGCACGCCGGCGTATCGAATCGTGTTGCCCTTGACGATCACGCAACCCTTTTCGATCGGCGGGCCGCCGTTGCCATCGATCAACCGGGCGTTGACGATCGCCGTCATTTGCCCGGCTTGATGGAATACCAAGCGGCATCCTCGTGGCACTCGACTTCGAAACGAAACAGCTCGGATAGTCGACGCGATTCCAACGCTTGGCGTTTCTGGCCGTCGAACACGATGCGGCCTTGATCCATCAAGACGACCTGCCCGATCTCCGGGATGATTTCGTTGATCGCGTGGGTGACCAACAACAACGTGACTTCACCGCCGGTAGCGATGTCGCGAATCACGTCCAAGAAATGATGGGTCGCCGCCAAGTCCAAACCGCTGGTCGGTTCGTCCAAAACCAAAATCGGTGGACGATGGACCAACGCGCGAGCGATCAAAACCCGTCGACGCTCGCCGGTCGACAGCGTCACCAGTCGTCGATCTCGCAACGCCGTCATGCCGACCTGTTCGGTCGCCACCGCGACCGCCGCGTCGACCTTGTCGGTCATCCTCGGTCCGACGTGAGCCAATTCGGTTGCCGTGAATCCGCTGGCGACGGCTTGGCGGACGGTCATGTTGCCGCTCCGCCCGGTCATGAAGTGGTGATCCAACGACTGCGAGACGATGCCCATTTGCCTGCGAAGTCGGGCGACTTCCCAATCGCTCCGGCCGAGGATTTTCACGATCCCCTGCGATCCGTCGTCGACAATTGACGGATAAAATTGGCGGATCAGCAATTTCAACAGCGAGGTTTTTCCCGACCCGTTCGGTCCGATGATCGCCGTGTGACGCCCGGCCGCAATGGATAGACTGACGTGATCCAAGATCATCGTCTGGTCACGCCAAACCGTTACCTCGGAAAGTTCAAGCAGGGGGACTTTCGGTGATTCGGTCTCGGCGGTCATTTGCGGCGTTCTTGATGAACTTAGTTGTTGGAAACCCTTTGAGCGGAGAGCTTGCCTGATGAATTTCGATTTGCCCAGCAGACGCCGGTTCATGGCCGGAGCCGCCTCGGCGGTCGCCGCGTCCGTGCTACCCGTATCCGAATCACCCGGTGCCGAAACCGGTGCGTCGGAATCGGTCGCTCCGCGTAACCCGATCGCCGTGTCGACCTATTCCTACTGGCGTTACCGTGATGACAGCAAGTTGACGATCGAACGATGTGTCGATTTGGCCGGTGAGGCGGGCTTCGATGCGGTCGAAATCCTGCACGTGCAAATGGAGGACGAATCGCCGGCGACCTTGCAACGGATCAAGCAGCGGGCGTTCCGCCACGGCATGGACCTTTGCGGAATGTCGACCCACCAGTCGTTCGTGTTTCCCGACGCGGCCGAGCGACGAAAGAACGTCGACCACACCATTCGTTGCATCGAATTGGCGTACGCGATGGGCATCCCGACGATCCGGGTCAACACCGGACGCTGGGGCACGTCGGGCAGTTTCGACGAACTGATGGCGAACAAGGGCATCGAGCCTCGTTTGGAAGGCTACACCGAAGACGACGGATTCGCGTGGGTCCGCGAAGGTTTCGAAAAGTGCCTGCCCGTCGCCGAAAAATGCGGTGTCGTGCTGGGATTAGAGAATCACTGGGGGCTCGGACGCACCGCCGACGGCGTTCTGCGAGTGATCAACGAAGTCGATTCCCCTTGGCTGCGGGCGACACTGGACACCGGCAACTTTCTGGAGGACCAATACACCCAGTATCGAAAGCTTGCACCGGAGGCCGTGTTCGTGCAGGCGAAAACTTATTTCGGCGGTGGCACCTGGTACACGCTGGACATCGACTATCAAAAAGTCGCTCGGATCCTCCGCGAAGCGGATTATCGCGGCTACATCAGCTTGGAATTCGAAGGCCGAGAAGCCCACGAGACGGCGATCCCGAAAAGCTTGGCGATGTTGCGAGAAGTTTTTTAGGGGCGCGAGGAGATGTCGCTAGGCTCTGACTTTCAAATACCGATGCAACTGACAGGCCGGATAGCCGTCGTAGAACCTTCGGACCCAGTGACGGCCTGAATCGTTCGCCAAGTGTCGCTGCCAGCCCGCCCGGATCATGAAGCGGTCGCTGATCGACGCGTTGGAGACGTGGGTGACGATTAACAGCGCGCCACGGATTTCGGCGATGCTTTCCAAAACGTGGCGGGCGCCGATGCAGGTTTGCAAACTCGCCGCGTCGCCGGAGATCACAAAATCCAGCGTCAGCACCCCCTTCATGCCCAGCGGTTGGTGATAATCCAGATAGCAGACGTCGCCGACGGGACGGCGGAACTTGGCTTGCCACCACACGCCGGCGATCGAAACACTGCCGACCGTGCGCCGCCGACGGACGGCGACCAGTTTTCCTAATTCCATCACGATCCGCCCGCTACGCCACGCTCGAATCAGCGATTCGTGCTCCGCCGGGTTGTCGACGCTGTGGGGGCCGAACATGATGACATTTGAACCTGAAAAAGCGAAGCATGACGGATAACGCTGGCGATGCGAAACGCCCGAAAACGTTGCGACCGCTTTGGTATCGTATCGGCCGGATCATCGCGATCGGCTACTTAACTGTGTTGGTGACGCTACTCGTGTTGGAATCCAGACTGGTCTATCCGGGCGCTTATCAGGCCGTCGACGCTCGTGAGGTGGTGGGTGTCGAGACGACGGCGGAGCCGTTCGAGTATCAGTCCGCCGACGGGACGCGTTTGATCGGCCAGTTGGTGCGTCGGGGAGACGCCGTTGAGAACGATGGCAAGGAAAATTCCGCCCCGCCGCGTTATCTGGTTTTTTTTCACGGCAACGGGACCAAGGCGATCTGGTCGCGGGGGTTCATCGAGCGATTGTCGGCGGCCACCGGGGCGACCGTTCTGGCGGCAGAGTACCGCGGATTCGGCGCGGACCGCGTGCGGTTGAGCGAATCCGGCGTGGTGGCCGATAGCGTCGCGGCGGTCGACAGTTTTTGCGACGCTTTGGGCATCAAGCCGCAAGACGTTTTTGTGTACGGTTCGTCGCTGGGCGGCGGATGTGCCGCGGCGGTTGCCCGGCAACGGCCCGTCAAGGGCGTGATCTTGGAACGATCCTTCGATCGCTTGGTCGACGTCGCCGCGGGGATGTATCCGTACATGCCGGTTCGTTGGCTGATGCGAAACCGCTTCGATTCGATCGCGAGGCTGAAAGACTTCCGCGGACCGGTGCTGCAAATTCACGGCGACGTCGATGTCGTCGTTCCGATTCATCACGCCAAGCGTTTGCAAAAGGCGTTGACGACGAAGGATCAGACTTTCATCGAAAGACAGGGGCTCGGTCACAATGATTCGATCGACGACGTGTTGCTTCGGCAAGTCGGCGACTGGATGGGTGCACGCGCCGGAGATCCGAACGGCTGATCCGGCGGGGCGAACCTTGTCACGTGCGGCCCTTCGATCGCGGTTCGCTAGAGTCCCTTTCCCAGGGGGCGCCTGGGAAAGGGCTCTAAACGATTCATCGATGTGATCGCCATCGGGGCAGGAAGGCTGGCAACATCGATGCGTCAAAGCCGAGACAGGGGGGCAAAGTCGGCTTCGACGAAGAGCTCTCCGGGCATCGCCTTGGGGCAAAGGCGGGCCGATCTTCGAGGGACGAGTCGGAGGCAGATGACCGTCTCTCTCTGTGGCTCTTCTGAAACAACTGTTCACGATGAAACAAGATACGGCGGCAAGAAGTAGGTGAATTGTGTTCGAAACCGCCTTTCGAATGGGGGTTTGATTCCGTGTGGACCGCTTGTGTCAACTTTGCGGCGGCTAAAACGTCGCAGGGCGTGGCTTAAACGTCGCATGGCGAGACCTCGCGTTCCGCCGGAGTCTGTTTCGGGGTACCTTTCCCCCGCGAAAGAATCTTGCACACTGTCCGGCTGAGCGTTGGCACCTGCAGCGAATCGCGTGGTGACAACACCTCCAAACCGCGACAAAACGGATAGGAACGAATTGATGGACGATCATCATGTCAGTTTGAATCGGCCCCGGATCGGGGTGTTGACCTCGGGTGGCGATTGCCCGGGGCTGAACGCGGTGCTTCGTGCGGTCGCCAAGACGGCTTATTGGCAAGGCTACGAGGTGCTGGGGTTTGAACAGGGCTTCGAAGGCTTGATCGACCCGATTCGCTACAAGCCGCTGACGCAGCAAAGCACTCAAGGCATCTTGACGATGGGCGGCACGATCTTGGGCAGCACGAACCGAGGCCGCTTTGGTGCCCGCGTCGGCGTCGACGGTCGTGCGGAAATCGATCCGGCGTTGGTCCGGCAAGTCGCCCAGACGTTCGAATCGCTGAACTTGGAAGGACTGATCTGCGTCGGCGGCGACGGATCGTTGTCCACGGCCGTCCAGTTCCACGAGGCCGGTTTGCCGGTCGTCGGTGTCCCCAAGACGATCGACAACGATTTGTCTTGCACGGCGTACACGTTCGGGTTCAACAGCGCGGTGTTGTGCTGCGCCGACGCGTTGGATCGCTTGCACACGACGGCGGAAAGTCATCGCCGCGTCATGGTGTTGGAGGTCATGGGTCGCCACACCGGATGGATCGCGCTGCACGGCGGCATCGCAGGCGGCGCCGACGTGATCTTATTGCCAGAAATCCCATGGCGATACGAAAACATCTTGGCGAAGATCGAAGAGCGTCGGCAGCTGGGAAAGAACTTCACGCTGGTCGTCGTCGCCGAAGGTGCCAGCCTGCCGGACGGTTCCTTGGTATCGTCCCAAGACACCGGCGGCAATTTGCAAGCGAAACTCGGCGGCATCGGACACGTCGTGACCGCGGAACTGGAGCATCGCATCGAACAAGAGGTCCGCTGCGTCGTGCTGGGGCATTTGCAACGTGGCGGAGGACCGACGACGTTCGACCGCGTGCTGGCGACCCAGTTCGGCGCTCATGCGGTGCGGTTGGTGATCGAAAAGAAGTTCGGACAAATGGTTTGCATCCGTCCGCCGGAGATCGCCGACGTGCCGATCTCCGAAGCGGTCGGTTCGCTTCGCACGGTCAATCCGGCCGCCTCGGACGTGCTGACCGCGCGGGCGTTGGGGATCAACTTGGGTGACACACCGGGTTACCAAAACCCGTTCCAAACGCGATAGGATCGAACGACGTTTCGTAGGGCGCAAAGAAAACGGCGAATCAACGTACGCAAACGTTGATTCGCCGCCTTCACCAAAACTGCAAAGTTTCTGTCGGATTCCGTCGCACATTCCCACGGTGAAACGGAGCGACAGTCCCTTTCGGACTGCTGAGCGTCGGGTCCTCCACATGGTTGACCCTCGCCGGCTTCCTACTTTTCGGCTGATCCTACCGACCGACGGGATGGTAAGTGTTAGAAGACCCCAAATCAGCCACCCGCCCATCAATCGATACCGGATGTGTCGATTAATCCAGCGACGCAAAATAGAAAGTTGCCTTCAAGAGGATTCACCCGCATAGCAGACCAACCGATCGTCTACACGAATGATCAGTTTTCCTTGAACAAACACCGGGGTCGCGCCGACGGGGCCGCCCAGATCGACGTCCAGCAAGGATTCCATCTTGTCGTCGGCCGACATCACGGTCGCTTTGCCTTGCAAGTCGATGGCCAAGATTTTGTCACCGACCAAGATCGGCGAGGCGCCGAAGTTTCCGCCCAAGCGTTTGCGAGTGATCGTTTCACCGGTCATCGCATCGAAACAACTGGCGATGCCGCGATCATCGACGGCGAATAGTTTTCCGTCACGAACGACGGCGGTGGGAACGTAGGGGGCACCGCTTTTGATTCGATAGACTTCCCGGGCGATGCTGCCTTGATCGGGCATTCGAACGGCGACCATTTCGTTCCCGCCACCACCGCTGCCGCATGATCCGATCAACAAATCTCCGACGACCAGGGGCGAACTGCAGCATCGTTTGCTGAACGCGTCGGAACGAAATTGCAGGCGACCGTTCGTCAAATCGATGCCGAACAGTCCGTCGCCGGTGTTCGCACCGATCAACCATTTGGGCCGACCCGACGCGTCATCGACGACCGCCGGCGTCCCATAACAAACGCGGGTCGTCGTCAGCGGGCACGTCCAATGGGTGTTCCCCGTTTTGCGGTCGACGGCGATCATGCGACTTTCACCAGGTTCGTCCCCGGGATCCAGGCTCTCGGCTTGCTGCGAAAAAAACAGAATGACTTGTTCACCGACGACCAACGGACTGGCCCCGTAACCGTGTTGACTTTGAAAACGTCCGAAGTCGCGTCGCCAGATTTCTTGACCCTCATGATCCATGGCGACCAGAAAAGTGTGTGCCCCGTCGCTCCACGTCACGTATACCTGTTCCGCATCGGCGGCGGGTGTTCCCGAGGCCAGCGTGTTGCGTTGGTGCAGATGGTAATCGGATTGCGGAAACTCGGCCGACCAAATTTCGGTGCCGTCGGTCAGTGACAGACAGTCCAACGAGATCGAAGACCTCGCGGGCCGGGAACGCAGTAAAAACAAGCGGTCTTTCCAAACGATCGGCGACCCGACGTCACGGCTTTTCAGTTCGTGTTGCCAAAGCGTCGTCGAGGCGTCCAGTCTGGCGGGCAATTCCCCCGCGACCACGCGTCCGGTGTCGGCCGAACCGCGAAAAGATGGCCAGTCGGCGTCGGCACGGGCGGCCGGGAACGCCGCGACCGTGGCCAGGGAGGTCGTGGCAATCGCGAACCATGCGGCCGCCGGAAAACTGATTCGTGTCATGACGATTGTGCAAGCTGGGAAGTGGACAGGGGCTCAAGAGCGACCGAACGATCAGGGGCGTTTTTCGCCGGGCGATCGAGGCGGCCGAATCTTTGACGTAGGTTTCAGGGCATTCTAGCCCAACACCGCTTCCACAGGTTCCGCATGATCAAGCCGACAATTCGATGGTGCGATGATTTATCCGAACTGGGCCCGCTCGGCGGCGACGGGGAGGCACCGGGGAATTGCACTTGGGACCGATTGTCCGCCGGCGTGCCGTTTCGCGGACCCGTCTGGTTGGGTGCGTGGTGGCGGCACTTGGCCGGCGATGCGAAATGCCAGAGCTTGATCGCCCGCGACGAAAACGGGCAAATCGTCGGACTGTTTCCTTTGTATCGAGACGCCGCCGACGATCGCGGCGCGGTCCTGCGAAGCTTCGGCGACGGATCGACCTGTACCGACCACGTTTCGATCATGGCCGCCGACGGTTGCCAGTTCGCGGTGGCCGTCGCGATGGCGGAATTCTTGGCGGCGGGCCGCGGCGTACCGAAAGACGCGTCCGGGCAGGCATCGCTCGCGGCGGAATCGAACAACCCGGCCTGGTCATCCCTGGTCGTCGACGGTGTGGTCGAAGGCGACGAGTCGATGGAGATTTTCGTCAAACGGATGGGCGAATTGGGCGGACGGATCCACTGTCAGTCGCGAATGAAGACTTGGTTCTTGAAAACCGAAGGCGACTTTGACGATTATCTGAAAACGGTCTCGCGAAAGCACCGCAGCCGAATCCGCCGGATGATGCGATCGGTGTCGGACACGCCCGGCCTGACGATCGAACAGCCGACCGACATCGACGATGTTCGAGTCATGCTGGGTGAGCTGATCGATTTGCATCAAGCACGCTGGACGGCCGTCGGCTCGAGCGGCTCGTTTCACGATCCGACTTTTCGGCACTTCATCCGTCAGGTCGCCGAGGAATCTTGGCAACGCGACGAATTGTGGCTGGTGGGTTTGCGGAAAGATCATCGACTGGTCAGCGTCGCGATGTCGCTGGTCGGCCGGGACCGCAAGGCGTACTGTTTCACGACGGGAACCGACACGACTCTGGACGAATTGCAACCCGGCCGATTGTTGAACCTGCACATGATCGCCGAGGCCTACCGGCGGAATTTCGTCGGGATCGATTTCCTCCGTGGTGACGAGGCCTACAAGCACCGTTTGCACGCCCAAGGCCGACCCTTGATCCAGGTCCGCATCGCCGCGCCGGCTTTCACCTCGCAACTACGTCACGCGGCTTGGCTGACCGGATTCGAAGTCAAGCAATTCGTGCGACGAAGACTGGGACGCAAAACGATCGACGTCTTGAGTCTGGGGTCGTGAGTCCGAGGTCGCCGGCTCAAGACGACACTCATTCATCCAAGACCACGCCGATGAGGTCGGCCCGGTCGATCGGTCCCCAGTCGCGACTGTCGATCGACACCGGCACGTTGTCGCCCAAAACAAAGACTTGGTCCTCGGACAGGCGAACGGGGTAAACCTCCGCGTCGTGCGTTTTGTTCAAGCGGTGATCGACGGGACGCTCCAGATAGAAACCGCTGAGGATCGAACCGGGCGGACAACGGATCGCAATGGGATGTTCCGGACCGACCATGCCTCGGGTCTCTCGGTCGCCCCGATCATCGGGGGGCGTATCGAGGATCGCATCGCGGGTCGAGAAACGGACGGCCGAGAGTTCGTCGGGCATCGGGCGGTGCTGGACACGCACGCCCTCGGGTGTCCAAAACAGGACTTCGATCGTCGAATCCTTTGCGTCTTTCGAATCACCCGGCGGCGTGGCGTCGTCGGTCCTGCCGGCGTTCATCGTCAAGATCAGACGGTCGACGATGTTCAGCCGACGCGTCAAGTTCACATTGCCTGGGTAGTCGTCACGCACGGCGTCGGCACGTCGGCGGTGGTAGACGTTCTTGTGACGATAGACCAGCCACTGCGGCGGGGCGTCCGTCAGGTGGGTGAATGTGTTGTCATCGATTCGCCACGCGGACGCCGCTTGTCCGGCTTGTCGATCCGCACCCGGGCGGGAAACGGGTGTCCACCAGGATTCCGGACGCGCGGTGTTGGGATCGACGGGGATCGTCGCGGTCGGCATCACGTCGCAGGTTCGACGGCCGTTGACGGTCAGCCGGTCCTCGGCCACGTCGATCACGTCGCCGGGCAGACCGATCAATCGTTTCAATCGGGGAAAGTTGTCCTGGCGGACCGCGACGACTTCGCCACGACGTGCCGGCCGGCCCAGGGCCTGGATCGAGTGAATTGTGACGACGTCCGCCGGATGATCCGCCCGACCGACGTCGGAGATCATTGTCCCGCAAAACGGGCAGGGAAACGTCGGCTCGGTCGGCATCAAACGGCGGGGGATTCGCACGACGCTCAGGCAACGATCGCAGCGGGCGATCGCATGCGGCCCGACGAAGGTCGGGGCCATCGACGGGCCGGCGACCTCCATCCTGGTCGCCGGCCGCGGGACGTCGCGACGATCGCCGCAGCCGACCAGATTCGCGAACATCAGGCCCGCCATGATCGCCTGCCGCGGGAACCGAATCGGCGTTACACTGTCGTTTCCGGGGGGCAGATGATTTGCTAACACTTCCGGCGATTCTTTTCGTTCACGATCTTGCCAAATTGATGCCCGTCCCCGAAACCAGTCTTGCCGACGCGAGCCTCCGCAGCACCGGCGTCGAGAAAAATTCTGCGGCTCACCCCAGCGACGGTCCCGGGCCGTCGGAGACCCCCGCACGGCGGCGGGAGCGGGGAAGGATGGGCCGGCTGATGGGTTTCCGCGTTGCCGGGACGGGCTCCTACGTCCCCGAGAGGGTGGTGACCAACGAAGACTTGGCGGCGTTGGGTTGCGACAGCGACTGGATCGTTCGCCGCACGGGTATTTTGGAGCGCCGGAAAGCCGCCGACGACCAAGCGACCAGCGACCTGTGCTACGAAGCCTCGCTGCGTTGTCTGGCCGCCGCGGGCAAGACCGCCGCCGATGTCGATTTGATCTTGGTCGCGACGATCACGCCGGATCATCCGACGCCTTCGACGGCGTGCTTGTTGCAAGAACGCTTGGGGGCCCGGGCCCCGGCGATGGACATCGGTGCGGCGTGTGCCGGGTTCATGTACGCCATGGTCACCGCGGCTCAGTTCATCGCGTCGGGCAATCAGCGATGCGTGTTGGTGGTCGGCGCGGACTTGATGACCCGCACCGCCGATCCGGACGACAAGAAAACCTATCCGTTGTTCGGCGACGGTGCCGGGGCGGTTTTGCTGGTCCCCGACGAATCCGCAGTCGAGATCGCTGATCCCAGCCGTGATCCGCAAAAAACACCGCCCGAGGCCCCCGCGGCCAAAGGCTTGCTCGCGTATCAGTTGGGCAGCGAAGGCTGCGGCGCCGAGACGCTTTGCATCGCCGCCGGCGGCACGCGTCAAGCGATGACGCCCGAAGCGTACGCCAGGGGCGGCCAGTTCCTGCGGATGGACGGTCGTCACGTGTTCAAGTGGGCGGTGCGAGTGTTCGACGAAAGCGCCAAGCAGGTCATGAAGGCGGCCGACGTGGACGCGGCGGATCTGGATCTGCTGATTTTGCATCAAGCCAATCACCGGATCATCGATTCGGCGGTCTCCGATTTGAACGTCGATGCCGACAAGGTGTTTGTCAATCTACAGCATTACGGCAACACGTCGGCGGCCAGCATCCCGTTGGTCTTGGACGAAGCGGTTCGGGGCGGACGCATCGAATCGGGGGATCTGTTGTTGTTGTGCGGATTCGGTGCCGGACTCGCTTGGGGAACCGCCGTGATGCGGTGGTGACTTTGCCGCCCCTGTTTTATTCGTTTTCATCTTGAGCCTCTCTCGCTATTCACCTCCCGCCACTGCCTCATGTCTGTTGCCCTGTTCGTTCCCTGTTACGTCGACCAGTTTTATCCGGACGTGGCGATCGCTTCGCTGGAATTGCTGGAGAAACTGGGCATCGACGTCGTTTATCCCGGCGGTCAGACCTGCTGTGGACAGCCGATGGCGAATACCGGGTGCAACGACGACACCGCTCCGGTGGCCCGTCGATTCGTCGACATCTTTGCCGACTACGACGCCGTCGTGTGTCCGTCGGGTTCGTGCACCGCGATGGTCCGGCATCACTACGGCAGTTACTTCGACGACGACGACGTCGCGTTTCGGCACGTCCGGGAGAAAACCTACGAATTGTGCGAATACCTGCACGACGTGGTGGGCATCGGCGACGGCATCGCGGACCAGGCCGGCGCGTCGATCGACGTCCAGTTCCCGCACCGGGTGAGCGTCCATCAAAGTTGCCACGGGCTGCGTGAATTGGGGTTGGGATCGCAGAGCGAAACGATGTCCGAGTCGCCCGATAAGGTGTTGAGCCTGTTGAAGTTGGTCGGCGGCATCCAGATCATGCCGCTGCAGCGGGTCGACGAATGCTGTGGCTTCGGCGGCACGTTTGCGGTCAACGAAGCGGACGTGTCGGCCGCGATGGGCCGTGACCGCGTGGGAGATCACTTGCAAAGCGGCAGCGAAGTCATCGTCTCGGCCGACATGAGCTGTTTGATGCACTTGCAAGGCATCACGCGACGCCAAAAAAGCCCGGTCCACGTCATGCACGTCGCCCAAGTCCTGGCCGGCAGAAACGTGCCGGTCACTTCGAATTGAAATCCGGATTTTTCGAAAGTTCGTCCCCCCTCACTTTTCAGCCACCCATGCTTCCCATCGTCGATCATCCGAAAGCCGCTCGCGATTTTGTCACCGACGAGTCTCGTTCGCAGTGGCACGACGACGCCTTGTGGTTCGTGCGGACCAAGCGGGATCGGCAAGCCGGTTCGGTGCCGGAATGGGAATACCTTCGCGAGCGTGCCTCGGCGATCAAGACCGAAACGATTGCGAACCTGGCCGATTACTTGGAACAGTTCGAAGCCAACGCGACCGCGCGAGGCGTCGTCGTTCATTGGGCCGCCGATGCCAAAGAACACAACGAGATCGTGCTGGACATTCTGCGGCGGCACGACACGCAGCGGATCATCAAAAGCAAGTCCATGTTGACCGAGGAATGCGGGCTGAATCATTTCTTAGAAGAAAACGACATCGACGTCGTCGACACGGACCTCGGCGAACGCATCGTCCAGCTGCGGGGCGAAACGCCCAGCCACATCGTCTTGCCGGCGATCCACATCAAGAAGGAAGAAGTCGGCGACACGTTTCACACGCATCTGGGTACCGACGCGGGAGCCTCCGATCCGCAGTACTTGACCGAAGCGGCGCGGGGGCATTTGCGAGGCAAGTTCTTGGCCGGCGAAGTCGGCATCACCGGTGTGAATTTCGGTGTCGCGGAAACCGGCGGCGTCGTCGTCTGCACGAACGAAGGCAATGCGGACTTGGGCGTGTCGCTGCCGCGGGTCCACATCGCGTGCATGGGCATCGAGAAATTGATTCCGCGGCTGGACGACTTGGCCGTGTTCACTCGCCTGCTGGCACGCAGCGCGACCGGGCAACCGATCACCAGCTACACATCGCACTTTCACGGTCCGCGGGACGAAAACAGCGAACTGCACATCATCTTGGTCGACAACGGCCGCACGACGTTGCGTCAAAGTGACACGTTCCGGGCTTCGATGCACTGCATCCGCTGCGGCGCGTGCATGAACACTTGCCCGGTGTACCGTCGCAGCGGCGGACACAGCTATCGGGCGACCGTGCCCGGCCCGATCGGGTCGGTCCTTTCGCCGTCCAAGGACGCGCGATCGCACAAGTCGTTGCCTTACGCCTGCAGCCTGTGCGGTTCCTGTAGCGACGTGTGCCCGGTGAAAATCCCGCTGCATCACCAGCTTTTGGCTTGGCGGAGCGAATTGGTCGGCAAGGGACTGTTGCCGTGGAGCAAACGCGTCAGCATGAAGGCCGCGTCGACATTGTTTCGCCATCCGACCCTGTTCGCCCTGGCCGGCAGGATGGGACGAACGTCGCTGCGGGTTTTGCCGCGTTTCGCGACGCACAATCGACTGAACACGTGGACCAAGGCGCGGGAACTTCCGACGCCGCCGAAGCAGAGTTTCCGCGATTGGTACGCGGCGAACCGTGATCGACCCGATGATAAACGGCGAGGGGACCAATGATTGCACCGGAGAATAAGCTCGGCCGCGGTGAACCCGCCGCGACGACGCGAAGTCGCCAATCGATCATGGATCGTTTGAGGAGCCGCGAGATTCCCAGCCCGGACTTGGGGCCGATCGACGAAAGCCGTTTGACGGTCTTTGACGATCCGCTGTCCGCGTTCCTGGAATCGCTGAAGTTTGTCGGCGGGGAGGCTCATTTGGTCGATCACCCCGGCCGAGTCGGCGAGATTTTGAATTCGATCGAAGCCTTTGGAAACGCCGAGAGAATCTGCTCTCAGTTCCCCGAGGGCGTGCAAGGCAACGTGGACGCTGGGGCCGTCGCCGACCCACACGATCTGTCGACCTTGGACTGGATGATCGCGGGGGGGGAATTTTTGGTGGCGGAGAACGGATCGATTTGGATCGAAGGGGCGACCTTGCCGCATCGCGTGTTGTTGTTCATCGCACAATACCTGGCGATTGTGGTTTCTCGAGAGCAAATCGTCAGCAACATGCACCAAGCGTACGCCCGCATCGGTCAACCGAAATCGCCATTCGGCATTTTCGTCTCCGGCCCCAGCAAGACCGCCGACATCGAACAATCGCTCGTTTTGGGCGCGCACGGTTGCCGCAAGCTGCAGGTCTTTCTGCTGCCGTAGTCATCTCGGTCGAACGAAACACGACCGGCAACGTCGCGTTTGAGGTTCGGCGCGGCTGTCGCATCCTGAATGCTCGTGGTGCTCACCTCGTGAGCGAAGACATCCGGGCCACGAGGTCGGCGTCGAGCGGGGTCGCCGCGGCGATTTCGGCAACTTGACCGGGGCGGCGGGCGCCGACCAGGGCGGCTGAGACGCCCGGCTGGCTGATCGTCCATCCGATCGACAGCTGGGCGATCGTTTTGCCGCTCTCGTGACATAGCTTCGCCAACTGATCGACGACGTCGTGGGCGTGGCGTCTCGCATCGCCTTGAAAGACCGTGTAGCCCGGGCGACTGTCGCCGGGGGCAAAGACGTGATCGCGGGTGATCTTGCCGGCCAGCAAACCTTTCATCAACGTCCAGTAAACATGGCACTCTGCTCCGGCGGCGGACGCCGGGCCGATCCGGTCGGACAGTGAATCCGGCTGCAGCAGGTTCAGCGGACACTGGATCGCCGCGCAATCGACGACGCCGGCGAACTCGGCTCTTTGGCTTTCCGTCGCGTTGCAGATGCCGACCCGCTCCGCCAAGCCGGCGTCACGAAGTCGCCGGATCGCATCGGCCGATTCGACCAAGGGGACTTGCGGGTCAGGTGAATGCAGCATCAACAGGTCGAAGCGTTCGACGCCGATCCGTGACAGCGACGTTTCGGCGTCTTCGGTCAACGTGCGTGCCGATCCGTCGATCCGTCGTCGGCGATCCGGGGTCCACCGCTGGCCGACCTTGCCGATCAGCTCGAAGCGGTCGCGGTCGCTTTTCAAGAACGTCCCGATCAGCCGGTCACTTTCACCGTCGTAGCCGTAGCTGAACGCGGTGTCGAAACGCGTGATGCCCGCGTCGATCGCCGCGGCGACCGTTCGGCGTGCTTCGTCGCGGGTCACGCCGACGGTGGTGACTCCTGCGACGGGCCAGAGGCCCAGGATGAGGTTCGGGTTGGCATTCATCCGGGACAGCTTAGCCGTTTTCTCGGACGCGGTAACGAGCGGAATCCTGATCCCGCCGGCGGGTCGCCTTGCGACGATCGATTGCCGGGGGTGATCAGGATTCGGGCTGAGCTGAGAAAAGGGAACTCCGGATCGGATCAAGAGATTCCGAGATTCGATCCGCTTCAGAAATCGATGACCAGACCCAAGTCGATGCCCTGGACGATCAAGCTGGTGTCTTGCCAGACCAGCGGCGGTTGACCGAAAGGCCCGGCGGTCACCCGCGTCGTCCCGTCGAATACCGGGTTGATGTGCTCACCGGCCGTGGCAACGTTGCTCCAGTAGATGAAGCTGTAGCCGACGGTGAACAAGACGTGATCGCGAAATCGATAGCCGACTTTGACGTTGGCTTCGGGGACGAAGCTGAACACGTCGCGTTCGTAAGTGCCTTGGGAGTCCAGTGCGAGCAGTCCGCCTTCCAGGCTGGTGACGGTCGGCGGATTGGTCGCCAACGTTTCGGTCGCCGTGCCTTGGATGTTCAGGGTTTGCGCCATGTTGCCCAGGTGGACTTTGGTCAAACTGCTGAACATCCACTTGCCGCGTGTCAAAACGGTCTCGAAACCGATTTGACCGCCGTGAAAATCATTCGTGGTTTCGAACAAGTCACGGAACGAAATGTTGGTGCCGGTGGCCGGGGTGACCTCGGTCGCCGAGCTTTCGATGCTCAACATGTCGTCGATGCCGTAGTAGGTGTAGCCGCCGATCAGGTCCGTGCGATACTCGTCGCCTTCGGCGAACATCAGTCGGCCGTAACCTTCCGCGGCGATCATGTCCAGCTTCGTTTCCGCGTTGACCCGGCCGGTGAATAACGTGTCGCCGACGTTGTTTTCGGCGATCACCAGCAACGCGTCGTTCTGACCGCTGGAAGTGTCGAAGAACGGTCGGCCGACATTGAATTGGCTGCCGTCGCCGCTGGCCGAGTACGTTTCGCTGTCTTCGCCCAGGAACCAGAAACGTCCGCCGAGTCCGAAGTTTTTACTGAGGTAGCGCCCCGCGTCGATGCGGAAGCCCGGCGCCAGGTCGCCGCCGACACCGCCTTCACCGCCAAAGACGGTTTCGGTGTTGGGGAAGCTCGGTCCGATCGTCGGATTGAAACCCGTGGGAGCTTCGGTGATCAGAGCGGGCGCTCGGCGAGCTTGCGGGAACCACAACAACATTTCCGCCGTCGTCCACAAGTCTTTCCGGTTGCCTTTGCCCAGCATTCCGCCGATCGATCGTGTGCGGCAATTCGCTTTGCCACAGCTACCGGTGCTGGTCGCCGTGCATCCGCATGCGCCGGACATCGCGTGTCCCTGCGAATGCATGACCGCCGGTGAAACGCCGCCGTCGACATACAGGTCGGAATAGGAGATCGGTGAATACGATTCGCCGGCGGCTTGTTCGGCGGTCAAGTCGCCGACCGAATACTGGTCGGATGCGTATTCGACTTCGTCAACAAAGGATGCCTCGTCGGCGTAGCCGTCGAGGTCGCCGATGCTGCCGCCGGACGTCTGTGCCTGGGCCTGGGTCGGGTGGGCCGTGACGGCCGCCGCGAGCGCGACAGCGGTCAGGGCGATACCCTTGACGCTTCGCGCCGTGTTGAGACGCAGAAGGTCTCGCAAACAAATTTTCATGGGACGTCTCGTGCAGTCCGGGAACACTGATATGACTGGTAGAACTAGATCGACCGGCTTGACCCCGGCATTCAGCATCGTCCGAACACAAGTCAAGGTCCGCCCAGACTTCCTAGATTCGCGTCTGCGGTCGTCAAGCTTTCGCCAAACCACCCGAACAGTTCATCGCCAGACTGCGTGTGTTCGTTAAACTGTCGGTTTCACGCCGATGAAAAATCATGGGCGGGAAATCTTTTCGACGAATCCCTTTCATTTTTTTCCCAGAGTCTCCGCTCGTGGCATCCAGCGACATCGAATCCGATCACGCCGAAGCCAAACAAAAAGCCGAAGCGAAAGCCGAATCCGGTTCCCCGGAATTGCCGCCGAACGATTTGATCGAAGCCGACGGGTCGGTCGACGGGTCGGTCGATGGCTCGGCACCGCCGGCAGCCGAGCTTCCGGCGACCGAGCCGGATCAAGCCAACGCGCGGCGGAGCGGACCGACGGCGAAATCGTCGCTGACCGCCAAGGGCGCGCGGCTGAAAATGGGCCGCTGGAAACGACAGCTGGCGCGGATCAATGAGTTAGAAAACCAGTTGACGGGCGAAGACGAAGCATCGCTGCGGAAACGTTCCTTGGCACTGCGTTATCGCGCGATGGCCGGTGAAAAACTGACCGGGCTGTTGCCCGAAGGCTACGCCCTGGTCCGCGAAGCCGGGCGCCGGACGCTTTCGATGCGGCATTACGACGTCCAGATGATCGGCGGCATCGCGCTGTTCGAAGGCCACATCGCAGAGATGCAAACGGGCGAGGGCAAGACCCTGACCGCAACGCTGCCGTTGTATTTGCATTCGTTGACCGGCAAGGGGGCTCACCTGGCGACGGTCAATGATTATTTGGCGCGGCGGGATGCCGAGTGGATGACGCCGATCTACCGGGTCTTGGGGTTGGACGTCGGGATCATCCAAACCAGCGACGACCAGGGGTCACGGCGCAAGTCTTACGCCGCCGCGGTGACTTATGGAACGGCCAAAGAATTCGGATTTGATTTCTTGCGGGATCGGCTGCTTCTGCGCGCCCAGAATCGTCTCCAAACCGACATGCTCGGCGACGGCGGCGGCGGTTTCAGCGGCGGCGGGGACCAGCCCGTCATGCGGGGCATGCACTTTTGCTTGGTCGACGAAGCGGACAGCATTCTGATCGATGAAGCGCGGACGCCGCTGATCATCGGCAGCATCGAAGACAACGTCCGCGACCAAATCGTCGAGACTTACCGTTGGGCCGCCGAGCATGCCGGCGAGTTCGAACAGTACGACCACTACGAAATCGACGACGAGACGAAACAGTTCGAGTTGACCGCCCGCGGACGCCAGAAAGTGCGTTCGCTGAACAAACCCGACTTGGTTCGCACGATGGGCTTGGTCGATTTGTACGAATACACCGAGCGGGCGATCAAAGTCGGCAAAGAATTCCTGTTGGATCGGCAATACGTCGTCCGTCCCGGCGAGAAAGGCGTCGACGAAATCGTGATCGTCGACGAATTCACCGGACGACTTGCCGAAGGACGCAAGTGGCGCGACGGCATTCACCAAGCGATCGAAGCCAAGGAAGACATCGAAATCAGCGTCCCGACCGGTCAGGCGGCTCGCATCACCGTCCAGGATCTGTTCCTCCGCTACCCGCACTTGGCCGGCATGACGGGCACCGCGGCGACCAGCGCACGCGAAATGAAGCGGATTTATCGAACACCGGTGATTCGCGTGCCCACCAACCGACCGCCGCAACGCAAGCGATTGCCCGACCGCGTGTACGGCAGCATGCTGGCGAAATTCGAAGCGATCGTCGAAGAAGTTCGCGGCATCCACGAAACCGGACGCCCCGTGTTGATCGGGACTCGCTCGATCGACAAAAGCGAGATCGTGGCGCGGTTGCTGGACGAGATCGGCATCGCCCATCAAGTCTTGAACGCGAACAACGTCGAACGGGAAGCGGAAATCGTCGCCGCGGCCGGTGGTCGGGGCAAAGTCACCGTGGCGACGAACATGGCCGGGCGTGGTACCGACATCAAACTGACCGACGAAGTCGAAGCGATCGGCGGGATGCACGTGATCTGCACCGAGCTTCACGACGCGGCGCGGATCGACCGGCAATTGATCGGGCGGTGCGGACGACAAGGCGATCAAGGTTCGTATCGCCAGTTTCTGTCGCTGGACGATGACATCTTGAAAGTCGGCCTGGGCGTCGACGTCGCCGAGAAAATGAAAGCGAAAGGCGAAATTCTGACCGGGTCGGCCGACCGTCACGCCGGTCTGTTTCGCAAGGCGCAAAGTAAAGTCGAACGCAAGCACTTCCGCGACCGCATGGTCTTGATGCACCACGAGAAGGAGCGGAAGAAAATGCAACGGGAAATCGGCCAGGACCCCTACCTGGACACGCCGGATTGATCCGCCGGTCGCCGGACGGAACCCGAAGCGTCGCGATTTTTCTCACAACTGGTCTTGACGTCGTCTCCGCTGGCGTCGTACTTCCCTCTTTAACCAGGGAATCTCTCTGCGACGGGAAGTTGCAGAGGTCGTATTTCGTGACATCGATCGGCGTATTTTCTTCGGAAAAGGCTCGTCGTTCCGGATTCAGCGGCAATGCCAAAGCTGGTCCGCGAATGCCACGAAATGGGATCTCACCGCAACGGTACAGGCGACGGCCACGGAAGGCGTCGATCGCATGTCAAGAACTCGCGAGATCGGACGAATGAAAGTCCGGGAAGCCTGAGTCCGACCAATCCGATGTCTCGAATTTGATCGTTCGGGACGTCTCACCGCGAAGAAGGAGTGTCGCGTTGAATCGCCTATCCCCCGACAAAGCCTCAGCACTACAAGCCGCCACTTTCCCCGGCGGTTCTGTTCCGCGATCGCGTGACCTTCGTGGGTACCGCCGATGGCATCGGCTGAGCCGCCTTCCCGTTGCCGCAGCGTTGATCGCCGCCGCATCGATGACCACAACGCCGACGCCGGCGATCGGACAGTTCAGCCTTCCCGGCGAACTTTCGTCCGCTCCGGCGTCCGCCCCGGCCGACACGCCGACGGCCCCCGCCTCGCTGGCGGCCGGCAAAGCGGCGATCGCGAAAGCCGAGAAGGCGATCGGCGAAAAAGATTTCAAAACCGCCGTCCGGCAATACCAGCAAGCCGGCCTGATGACACGCACCGTGCCCGCACTCGGGCCGGACGTGATGAAGCTGGCCGGAAAGCTGTCCGCCGCGGGCATCGACAAAGCCTTGCTGATGCCGCCGAAAACGGGCCCAACGACATCTGACCCTCAGGCAATGACCGGCGGTTTCGGCGAAGCGAAGCCGATCGGCCAGGCCACTCCCCCTGACGCGGCGACGCGTAAAACCGAAGCCTTGCGACTGATCGCGATCGGACGCGCCGCCTTGGATCGCGGCGACGTCGAAACCGCGATCACGTTGGCTCACCGCGCCGAATCGCTGGCCGTTCCCGAATCGGCTTACGCCCCCGGCGAACCCCGGGCTTGGCAGTTCATGCTGGACGCTCAGTCGGCTGCCAAGAAATCCGGCATCCTGCGTACTTCCGGGACCGCTCCGATCGTCAGCGCCGGAGGAGAACCGCAGGCCGGTGGCGGTGTGGCTCAAACCCCGTTCAACGGCGCGGCCCCCGGCACCACCGAAGCTCAAGTCGCTCAGGTGCAAGGTGTGGCTCCGCTGCCCTTGAAATCCGGCAGTTACGGCGAAGAACTGTATCGAGAAGGCCTGGACAGTTTGTCCAAGGGCGAAGCCGCCGCGGCCCGTGAAAAATTCGTCGAAGCCTGGAAATACGAAGGCGAGCTTCCGCTGGACGTCCGGCGGGCTTTGCAAGAAAAACTGACCCTGGTCCAGCCGTCACGGTTGCCGAGTGTCGCCGGCGGAAATGCCCAAGAGCCGATCGGGGCGATGGACAAGGCCGCCTTGGAGGCTCAAGCCAAAACCAGACGTTTGTACCACGAAGTCACAGCGGAACTGGCCAAAGCCAACGAAATCAAGGCCACAGCACCGCTGGATGCCAAAGACAACTTGGAATCCCTGTTGCGGCGGATCGAAGGGTCCGACGTGGACGATGCGGCCAAGCGTTCGCTGTCCTCGATGGTCGACCGAGACTTGAGATCGCAAGTCGCTTTCATCGAAGCCAACCGGGCCAAGATCGATTTGGATTTGCAGAACGAAGCGGTACGCCAAGACATCGAAATGGACAAAACTCGCGAAGCGTTGATCGATGACAAGGTCAGTGCCATGGTCGACGATTTCAACGACTTGATGCGTGAACGACGTTTCGAGGAAGCCGAGGTCATCGCCAAACAGGTCGCCGAACTGAAACCGGAAAGCTCGATCGCCAAAAGCATGTTCAATCAAAGCCGCACCGGCGTGCGGATGAAGATGGACGAACAGATCGCATCGATGAAGGAAGACGGATTCGCACGCCAAATGCTCGGCATCGATTCCAGCGCGGTCCCGATGGATCCGAACCGACCGTTCGAGTACGGCGACGTTCGCCAATGGAACGAAATGTCACGTCGACGAACCGCGGACGGCAAAAGCGGCCGCGGTCGCAGTCCGGCCGAGGAAGTGATCTACGAGAAACTGGATTCGCAAATCGACGCCAAATACGTCAATCGCCCCATCAAAGAAGTGATGGAGCAACTCAGTGCGGTTCTGAACATCCCGATCGTGGTCGACAACCGTGCCTTGGAAGAGGCCCGTTTGGACAGCAGTCAGCCGGTCACGCTGGACCTGCCCGGATCGATCCCGCTGAAAAACGCGCTCAACCTGATGCTGCGTGAGTACGATTTGACCTACATGGTCGACAACGACGTCCTGAACATCACCACCCAAGATCGCAAGAAGGCCAACGTCTATCCAAAGACGTACCGCGTGACGGACTTGGTGACACCGATCCCGAACTTCGCGGCGTCTTCGGACAACGGGCTGCTCGGAGCCTTGCAGGCGGCCTACCAAATGGCCAGCCCGATGGCCAACGTGCAGGTCATGCCCGTCAGTGCCACGGACATGGGGATCGGCGGCTTTGCAGGCAAAGACCAAATGAACAACCCGATGGCTTTGGGCCAGTACTCGCCGACCGGCATGGCCGGAGGCGGAATCGCCGGCAGCGAACCGATGGGCGGCGGCAGCATGGCCGACTTCAGCCAGCTGATGATGTTGATCCAAACGACGATCGAACCGGAGACCTGGGAAGCGTTGGGGGGCACGAGCACGATGTTCCCGTACGCCCAAAACTTGTCGCTGATCGTCAGCACGACCAGTGACGTTCACGACCAGATCAGTGACTTGTTGGATTCGCTGCGTCGCCTGCAAAACTTGCAAATCACCATCGAAGTCCGCTTCATCACACTGTCGGATACGTTCTTCGAACGGATCGGTGTCGATTTCGACGTGCAGTTCGATGACAACACAAGGATGCTGCCCAAAGACGATAGCGGCCCGAGCGCCACGATCGGCTTGTCGGCCGCCAACGGGACCCCGACGGCGGACTTGGACATCCGTCTGGATCAAAACATTTTCACGCCGACGACACCGACTTTCGGCGGTTTCGACGCCGGTGCGGCATCGTCGATCGGGTTTGCGATCCTGTCGGACATCGAGGCGTTTTTCTTCTTGCAAGCGGTGCAAGGAAATTCGCGGAGCAACATCATGCAGGCACCGAAGGTCACGTTGTTCGACGGCCAGTTGGCGACGATCAACGATACATCTTCGCGGCCTTTCGTGACCAGCATCACGCCGGTCGTCGGTGACTTCGCCGTCGCTCAGCAACCGGTGATCGTCGTCTTGAACGAAGGCACGCAGTTGCAAGTTCAAGGCGTCGTCAGTGATGACAAACGCTACGTGCGATTGACGCTGGTTCCGTTCTTCAGCCAGATCGGTGACGTGGACACGTTCACGTTCGAAGGCCGACGCCGGACCTCTCGCAACGTCCAAGATCAAGTCGACTTGGACGGCGACGGCACGTTGGACGAAGTCGATACGGAAACGGAAGACGAGTTCATCGAAGGCACGACGGTTCAGTTGCCCAGCTTCGCATCGACTTCGGTCAGCACGACGGTGAACGTTCCCGACGGGGGAACGATCATGCTGGGCGGCATCAAGCGATTGTCCGAAGGTCGGGTCGAAAGAGGCACGCCGTTCCTCAGCAAGATTCCCTTCGTCAGCCGTTTGTTCCGCAACGTCGGCATCGGCCGTGAATCATCCAGCTTGATGCTGATGGTGACGCCGCGGATCATCATCGAAGAGGAAGAAGAACTCGCCCAAACGGGTTTCCAAACGCCTCGCTAGAGCGTCAGCAGCCCGAGTTGCCAAAAAAACTCCTCGTGATCGAACGCCGGCGGACTGCAATCCGCCGGCGTTTTTTTCGGTTTGCCAGGCAGTTCTTCAGTCGGGATGCAGCGAAGTTCTGCCAAGCCGACAGGCGAAGTCAAGTCTCGGGGATCCGCATCAAGAAAACCCGGCACATCGGTTTGCGACCACTTGCGTCTCAGCGCCCACTTACGCGTGAGGGCCGAGGCCTCGCATGGTGCCGGTGGCGGTGGCGAAGGTGTCGGTTTCGATCCCCATCTGCTGCAACATGCTGACGAAAAGATTCGGCAGCGGATAATTGTTCTGTTGATCGAACGCCAGGTGTTGGCCGTGTCGGAAACCTCCACCAGCCACCACGATCGGCATGTTGGTCGTCGTGTGCTTGTTGGCGTCACCGAAGTTGCTGCCGTAAACGACCGTCGTGTTCTGAAGCAACGAGCCGTGCGGTTCGGTGACCTGATTCAAGTTTCCGATCAACTCGGAAAGAAGCGTCATGTGGGCCGTGTCGATCGCCTCGAGTTGCTGCAGCTTTTCGGCGTTGCGGCCGTGGTGCGACAGGTTGTGATAGCCGTCGGTGATCTCCGCGCCGTCGACCGCAATCGTCGGCGAATTGTTGCTGTCCAGTAGCAACGAAATCGAACGGGTCGAGTCGGTCTCGAACGCCAGTTGGGCCATCTTGTACATCAGCCGCGTTTTCAGCATGTAGTCGCTGGGGTCCGACGGATCGATCGGCATTTCTTCGGTCGTCGTCGGTTTGGGCTGGCGTTGCCATTGTTGCAGTTCGACCATCCTTTGTTCCACGTCGCGAACCGCCGTGGAGAACTGGTCCATGCGATCGCGATCGCTCGCGCCGAGTCGTCGATGGAGCGACCGGGCTTGCTCGCCGAGCGTGTCCATGATGCTCTGCCCGAGTTGCAACTTGCGAACTTGGGCGTCGATTTGGTGCCGTGAACCTTGCAGAAACATTTGCCGGTAAATTTCCGCGGCGCTGTCTTCGCACGGGATCAAGACCCCGCCGGCGGTCCAGGAAAGACTGCGGCGTCCGGGGCTCGCGTTGACGCCCAGCGTGAGCGACGGAAATCGAGTCAAGTGTCCCAACTTGCCCGCGACGTATTGATCCAGCGAGATCGTGTTGCGAAACCCGCCGCTGCCGGGATGCGGGGCGGCCGTCAAGAACGAGACGTCCGAGGAATGCGATCCGTCCACGCCGGGATGCGAAACACCGCTGAGCACGGTGAATTGATCGCGGTACTCGGCAAGCGGTTGCAGGTAAGGCGAAAGTTCGTAGTCGCGGCCGCTGGTCTGGGGAAAAAAACGATCGGGCAACAAACCCAAGTTGTTACAGATCGCCAGCATCCGTTTGGGCCTGCGGCGGGGATCGTCGCTCGCCGGTCCGGCGGCCCGCAGTTTCGGCGACGACATCGCCTCCAACCACGGCAGTCCCATCGCGACTCCGACGGACCTGAGCAAGGTGCGACGTTTCAGCGACGTGGATCGGATCGATGAGGGGACCATGGCAAACTCTCCGTGATTCATTTTCTCTGGAACAGCCGGCTCCGCACCAGCGTGTGGATCAGCGAACGGACACCGTATTGATTCTCGGCCGCTTCGTCGAGCATGGCTTCGACGTCTCCGCGATCGGCAAACGAGGGCGGGGAACCGGTCGCATAGACGATGAACTGGTGCAACAAATTACGAGCCAGCTTTCGTTCGTCTTGAACAAGCAGGCGTTCTAATTCGTGAATGTCCGCAAACGATTCCCCGTTCGCAAACGTCCCGCTGCAATCGACGGGCTGTGCCAGCTTGAATTGAAACTTGTGGCCGTTCTTGCCAATGCCGACGACGGGTTCGCCGACCTCGCCGACGGCGCGGTACCGCTCGCGCCATCCTCCGGCGACATCGAAGCTTTCGAGTGCGAACCCGAGCGGATCGAACTTGGCATGACAGGCGTTGCAGCTTTCGATGCTGCGATGTTTATCGAGCTGCTCACGAATCGTTTTTGCACCGCGTGTGTCCGGTTCCACGGCGTCAACCCCAGAGGGCGGGGACGGGATGTCGGTTCCCAGAATCCTTTCCGTCAACCAAGCACCCCGCACCACGGGCGAGGTGGTCGTCCCGTTCGCGGTCACTCGCAACACACTCGATTGCGTCAGCAGTCCGCCACGCGGAACATCCCGGGGGACATCGACACGGCGTAGATGAACACCTTCAAAAGGTGGCAAACCATAATGTTCCGCAAGTCGCTCGTTGACGAACGCGAAATCGGCATCAACAAGGTTGTGACTCGGTAAGTCCTTTTCGATCAATTCACGAAAGAACCTTCGCGTTTCCAGCAGCGACGACTCGGTCAACCATTCATCGAGGTAGTAATCGGTGTAAAGAGCCGCGTCCGGCGTGTTCGCGTTCAGATCGCGCAGGTCCAGCCAGTAGTCGAGAAAGGAATTGACGAAGTGGTCGCTTCGCGGGTCGTCAAGCATCCGATCGACCAACCCCTTTAACTTGCGATCATCACGAGGTGATTCAGCGGCCTCGTGGAACGCTTCTCGATCAAACGTCGCGTCGGGAGGTCCGTTCCAAAGAAAGTATGCCAAGCGTTCACGAAGTGCTCGGTCGTCCAGAGCCCCGGGGGTGGTTTCCAGGTAAAGAAACTCTGGCGAACACAGGAAGGCCGCGAGGGCATGCACCATTGCGTCGGTGAAACTCTGTTCCAACTCCATCGCTTGGCGGAAGACTCGAACGTACGGTTCGACGTCGGAGTCTTGCCCGGCTGCGTCTTGTCTCACTGCACGGATAAATCGCGTCAACAAACGACGCGCGTCGACCTCGGGCTGTTCCGAAATCGCTTCGACGTGCCCATTCGTCGTGAGATGATGGGGCAAGTCGTCCAGGATCGCCGCGTAACTCCGCGGCGGCCAAGTGTCATGCAGCGGGCCTTCCACCTCGAGCCAATTCATCGCAAAGCCGGGAACGCCCTCCTTCGTCGCATTGGGATTGCCACGCCAACCGGGACGCGTTCGGACCAGTCGTGTCGCGTCGGGTCGGATCCCTTCCCCTTTGCGAAGCGAGACCACACACTCGAAGATCGACGGCTCGGGATGCGAATCGAACGTCGTCAACCAGCGACTGTCGCCGCTCACTGCCAACGCGTACAGCGTCACCGGTTCGCTGCGAGTCCCTTTCATGGTGACGTTCCGGTCGGGACGCCACCATTCACGTTTTCCACCCGTCAAACCTTGATCGTTTCCGCCGCTCGCACCGTTGGGGCCGGCTTGAAACGTGTACGTCTTGAACCGCAACCGGTATCGTCCGTCCGTCGGTGCGTCGATTCGAGTGAAATCGTATTTCGTCGTCGCGCTGTAAACGCCACTGAAAACGCCCATCGCCTCACGCTCGCGTTTTTCCGGATCCTCTTCGCCAACCGTCACGGATTTCAACTTGCGAATCACGTCTGGTTCGGATTCGTAATCGACCAGCGGAACGATCGACCGAGTCGCTGCGGTCTGGCCGGTGCGGTAGAAAAGGTAGTTTTGCAAGACGGGTTCTTCGCGGGCATAGAACCGGCGTGTCTGTGGAGGGTGGGCGGCCGCATCGAGCGCTAATCGAATCGAGTGTTGTGCGGCTTCCATGTATCGGGTGAGTTGCACATGGGAGACGTCCAACCGCTCGCCGCTCTTGTTGAATAGATGTTCGATCCCATCTTCGGGAAGCAAATCGGCGATCCGGAGCCACGGTGCGTCGAGAGCCGCGCGGAGTGCGTTTTCGTACTCGAAGCGATTCAGCCGCCGGACTTTGGCTCGCCCTCGAGCATCAATTCGTTGGCGATCTTGGTCGATCAACCGAGTCGCCAGCAGATTCAACGCTTGACGAGCCGCGACGGTTGATTCCGACGCATCATCGTCCGCAATCGGGACAGCCGCACCATCGGGCGGCGGCATTTCACCGTCGCGGACGCGATCATGAATCAACACCCAGCGGTCGAAAACTTCGCGTCGACTCAGGTCCCAGCCGAGTGCATCGAGATCGAGTCCGCCTTCGGCGTCGCTGCCGCTGTGGCAGTCCGAACAGTTCGCTTGGATGAAATCAAAGACCACGCGTCGGGCTGAAATCGAATCGTCCGCGGCGTGCACGCTGACGGCGAGCAGCACCAGACGCACAGCAGCGGTCGCAATGGCAAAGCGGGTGAGGGATGACATGAGCGCGTCGGAAGGCAAGTCGTCGCTGGCAAAAACTCGGATTTTCTTGGTGTCGGTCCCCGGGGGGAATCCTACCATGTTAACGCCTCACGACTATCGAGTCTTGCGTATTCAGTCGATGCCACCGACTGTCGTCCGTGCGGGACTCCGTGGCGGGAGCACGACCGAGTCCGGCGGGCGATCTCGCCGGCAGGGGGGGGCTGTCGCCGCTTCGCGGCTGCAGAACCAGAGTCCAACAAGGACGGTGCCAAGCCGTCGGGGTGGATGTCGATTCCGGCGGCGCGCAGGGTGCCGGCCGGATGGCGACAAGAAAAACCGTGAGGTTTTTCTGTAACATCCGAGACGCGGCTTCGCTTGGACAGTTCGATGGGCAACCTCACGCCCTCCAACATTCCTTCAAAGTACGGATCCAACGACCATGATTTACCAGACCAAAATTGCCTTGCTGCTGAGTGCCGCGACCTGTGCCGCCCTCCTTTTTGTGGACTCGGGCGTCCAAGCCGGCAGCCCTTGGGGCTGGAAAAAACCGGTCAACCAGAAACTGGGGGCCTTTTACACCAGCAACAAAGCATTCAAACGGAAGCAGTCGACCTCCGCCAATCGTGGTCACTCCTTCCATCGCCGGCACGCGATCATTCATCCGTACCATGGCCGACCGTCGGCGATCACTGTCGCGCCGCGACGCGTCAATACGGCCGTACCGTGGCACGGCCATTCTGTCCCCGCCCCGAAGTCGTCGTCCACGTCGAAAGAGTCTTGGGCCACGCCGTTGTGGGTGCGTCCTCCCTTCGATGGTCCGTCGTTTCATCGGCATCACAAGAAGTGAGAACCCCGACAGTGGAATTGCGCACGAAAAGTTGACAGTGGATCGATCTTAACGGGAAGGTGGATGACGAGGCCTGTCTGTCAGGATCCGTCGACAGTCATTTGCCTATGGAGCTGCTGCTCGAACTCGATTGGGCTTTGGTAGTCCAGCGATGAATGCAAGCGGCAGGGGTTGTAGAAGTGTTCGGCGGATTGCGACGCATTTCGTGGGCAATTCCAGTGTTGTTTGGGTGGGTCGAGCACCCGCTGGCATTTTGCTGTCCCTTTGTGTGGGTGTGCTCGTCCCTTGGCGTGCTCGGGGGGGCCGGTTCTGGAGTCATCCGGTCGCCGGGCCGTCGAAAGCGGACGGGCAACGGCCCGGCAACGGCACAGTGTTTGCATCTGTGAGTGGTTGCATCTGTGTACAGGGCTTGCTTCGGCGTTCGGGGTAATGTCGCGCGGTGACACCGAATTGCGTGTACGAATCACATTTTCAGATAATCGTTCCACGTTTGCTTCGAAGACCGAATGATCGAGCCGCTTTTCACTTTTCCTCGTCGCCTGTTCGTTTGCCTGATCCCATGCACGATGTTCTGGGGCTTGGTGATTGCAAGCTTCTTCACACCGACCCGATCGTGGGCGCAAGTCCCGGTGGTTGCACAATCATCAGCCAACGGTGTCACCGATACGAATAGCAGGGATTTCCGCATTGATCCTGGTGGAAACGAAGCTGCCGAGAATTTCATCCGCCTCGAACGTTGGCTGGCGATTGAGACGGAGCGAGTGCGATGGTACGACGATGCGACAGAGAGACTGGAACGAGCAGCCGAAACGGTGCGCTCAGGCCTCTCTTCTCAAGTCGCTCAAGCTGAAACGACGGATCGGACGCAGTCCAAGACCTCTGTGTTGGATTTCGTTCTTCAACTGAATCAATTTGCTACCCATCAAAAAGCCGTCGTCGATGAGAAGGTAACGGTCCAAAGGGCGATGCTTGACGTCGTACTCGATCCGAAAATCGATTTACCGAACACGCTCGAGTCCGAAATCGAACAAGCCGCCCCGCCCACAGAAACTCAGCCCTCAGAAACCCAGCCCGCGGAATCGGCTGACTCCGAAATTCAAGGCGAGGAGTCTTCCTCGGAGCGTGAGACGACACCGGCGGTCCTCAATCCTCTGCAAGCGGTGTTGGGCACGGGCGAAGACACTTTAAAATCGACAAACGAATCTGCGGTTGAAGCCACTCCGGACACCTTCGACCCTTATCTGTTCGATATCGAAGCGGAACTGGCCGACACGATCGAGAAGTTAGAGGCCACCAACCGACAGGCCGCGCTCCAGACACGAGCTATTCGACTGTGCGAACTTGACTCTGCCAACGTCTTACGATGGATCGAGCTCGCACAGGCAGCCTCGTCCGGCATTGCGACATCGTCCGACGAGCCTGCTTCCGTCGCCGAACCAATAACTCCCAATCCTAAAGCATCTCTCGACGCGGAAGCGTCCGAAAATGACGTGCCTGAGAAGTTACTCAGCGAAGGGGCAAGCTTGCCAGATCTCGGTTTGGAAAAACATCAACAGTGGAAATTATTTTTAGATCAACAGCTTGAGGCCTGGGAGGCATCGCGTCTGAAAACGGTTGAGAAAATCAGCCTGTTGGAGAGTGAAATTGCATCCTTGCGGATGCGTACCGCGTTCTTGCGTAGTCCACTTGCGCCGCACCGCATTCAGCGTTGGCTGTTTATCAGCGGTCCTTACGCCTTGTCGATCATCGTCCTCGGTGTTCTTGCTTGGTTGGTTTCCCGTCCGATCATCAGCCGAGTGGCCAGAACGGTTGCGAAGCACCGCCGCACCGGCACGTTGGAAGAAAGACAGGAGCGAGCAGAGACGCTGCGCCGGATGATCCAGGGAATGATCAACCTGGCGCTTCTCACCTTCGGTGCACTTGCCTTGCTGGATCAGTTTGGCGTGGACGTAACGGTTCTGCTTGGCGGAGCGGCGGTGCTGGGCATGGCGATCGCCTTTGGTGCACAAAACTTGATCAAAGACTATTTCGGGGGCTTGCTGATCCTGACCGAGAATCAGTACCGGGTCGGCAATGTCATCCGTGTGGGTTCCATCGCCGGACTTGTCGAAGACGTTTCTCTCCGCATGACGGTCCTTCGAGACCTGGAAGGGGTCGCGCACTTTATCCCCCATGGCCAGATCACGACCGTCAGTAACCTGTCACACGGCTGGTCACGGGCCGTCCTGGACATCGGTGTCGCCTACAAGGAAGACGTCGACCGCGTGCTGGAGGTGTTGCGTGAGGTGACCGATCATCTCTTCGAAGATCTCAAATATGGAGAACTTTTACTCGATCGTGCCGAAATCCTCGGGGTGGATAAGTTTGGCGACTCCGCAGTTGTCGTGAAGTTGATGGTGAAAACACGGCCGCTGAAGCAGTGGGAAGTGAAACGAGAACTGCTACGGCGAATCAAAAATAGGTTCGACGAATTGGGAATCGAAATCCCCTTTCCTCACCGCACCGTCTATCACCGTGGCGAAGCAGAAAACTTGGCAATGGGCTTTGCCGAACAATCCGCCGGCCACTGAGCAAAAAAGGCACTTTCATGGCTTTGTTCATCGGGCAACGTGGGTGGGTAGCTTCGGCGCGCGGCCTGTATTTTCGGACTCGAGAGAGCCGGATGACCGAACGGCCGACTTTGGCTACGAGATGGTCCGGTAGGGCGACGAAGGGTAACCGTTTTATTCCGCCGAACGCCGGGGAAAGGCGGCCGGTTGGCCGTGCCAGTTCGGGAACGCGCCGGCGCGGACGGCCAGCAGGATCGCTTTGCCGTGCAAGTGTTCCGGGCCGTGCGTGTAATCCCACTCCAGACGTTCTTCGTACTGCAGCACCCGCAAGGCGGATTCCGGACGCATCGCCCAGGCGAGTAGCTGGTTCGGGGCAAAGTAATTCACCACGGCTCCCGTCGTCTCGCTGACCGGTGCTTTGCTGCTTTTGCCCGGATCGACGGGGCTGCCGGGATCCTCGGTCGTATGGACTTCGATGTACATCACGCCGTCGTCGGCCAGCGAATCGCAGAGCTTGGCCCACAGGATCTCGGCATCCGCGGCCGGAATGTGATCGAGCATCGTCGTGGCGACCAAGGCCGACAATTCGCCGACGGGAAAACCGACCTCGCGGACGTCGGCGACTCGGGTGGCGACCAGATCCGCCAAGCCCGCGGCCTCGGCCCGCTCGACGATTCTCTGCAATCCGCGTTCGCTGAGGTCCACGGCCATCACGTCGTAGCCGGCCGCGGCGAGTGCCAGCGTGTCGCGGCCTGCTCCGGCGGCCAAATCGAAAGCCAGTCCTTGGCCGCCCGCTTGACGCAGGTAGGCCGCCAGCGGGGCGGAGGGTTGGTCACCATAAGCGATCTGGTCGCGATCGTAAGGCTCAAAAAAAGGGTCGGTGGTCGGCATGGGTGGTCGGGGTGCGGCGGGGATGCAGGAATCAAATCACGAAGTGTAGCGGGTGGATCAAGGGTGCCCGAGAGCGAGCGAAATCAGCCGAGGCGGACGCCAGTCGCTTCCATTTCGGCGTTCCCGACTAAACTGGTCGCTGGGCTTCTCTTTTCTCTTCGCTCGGATTTTGGCCATGCGTCCCCGCTCGCTCCTCCTCGCTTCGATCGTCACTCTAGCCGCACCGTTCGCTGCCGGCCTGTTGCCGAACCGCCACGCCGCGGCGGCCCCCGTGATCGTCTATGACGAAGCGATCAGTGGCGACCTGTCGAACATCAGCGGGGCGGAATTCGATCCGGGCAGCCCGACACAACTCGGTTTGCTGTCCTCGGCCCCCGGCGGGGCGACGCAGGAATATCGTCTGCTGGGCACGACCGACAGCGGAACCGGCGATTTTTTCACGATCGAAATTGGTGCCGGCGATCGTTTGACGGCCATCAGTCTGAACGACATGCAGTACGTCGCTCCGACGACCGACGACGCCTTCTTTCTCGGTTTGGCGGTGGGATCCACTTTTCCCCACGATTATTTCGAGATCAACAGTTTGGTGGTGGGCGCGGGGACGTTCCCCAACGGCTACGACATTTCCGATTGGATCGGCGGCAGCACGATCGGGTTGAGCGACATCGGCGACGACATTTTGCCGCTGCTTTATCGTCCGATCGACGGGACCGCCCAGATCATCCCGGCGGCCCCGTTGGAAGCCGGCGCTTACACGTTTTTGTTGCAGCAAACCGGGACCGCGAATACATTCGACCTCGGATTCCGAGTCACCGCGGTGCCGGAACCTTCGTCGCTGATCGGACTTGCCGTCGGAACGGCAGCGGTGGCGCTGAGACGCCGCCGAGCCGAGCGTCGCCCTGCCCGAGCGTCACGATCGCCGTCCTGCTGACGCGGCTCGGCGATTGACGGGGCGGCGAAATTGGATCACTCCTCGCCTAATTCCTGCATCTTGAACCCGGTCCGCTCGTCCAACGATTCGTAAAAGCCGCGACGAAGTTCTTCGTTTTCGGAGTTCGTCAACAATTGGGCCATGAACCGTTCGCCGCGTTGAATGAACCGATTTCGCAACTCTTCGACCGACGGCTGCAACGACTGCGGGCGGATCACGTAGTAGACACGTTCGGGCGCGTTGGGGGCCACGCCGGATTCGCCGACTTCGGTCGTGAACGTTTCACGCATGAAACGCGGGCCGACGGAATCCAATTCGGGCACGTTGCCGATGGTCAGTTGGCCGAATCCCATCATGTTCATCCAAGAGAACGGCCCGAGTCCGGTTTCGATTCGGTCTTGCTTGTCCTCCGGGACGAATTCGGTGAAAGGCTGGTCGGGGGAAGCGCTAACTTTTTCGGCGATTTCCTTGGCTCTGGTCTCGGCCAATTGACGAGCCTCGCGGGTGCGGATCGCCAGAATGACTTCGTCGCGAGCCTGTTCCAAAGTCGGCGCGTAGCTCTCGACCTCGTCGGTTTTCCAGGTCACGTAGGTCTTTCCGGCGGTCAGGTCGACGGTCGTCACGGGCTGAAAAACACTGGCCGCGGGAAAACTTTGTTCGCCCGCTTCCATGCCGTACATCAGCAGGCCGAACGGGGGACCCCGCTGGTTCAGCGACGTTCCGGTGCCGACCGAACCGCCGATCGCTTCGTCCATGATTTCGTCGACGCTGCGTTCGCCGATGGTCCCGTACTCCAACGCCAAATCGGCGGCGATTTCTTCCAGATCCGGTCGTTCGGGCGCGTCGGCTTCGGTGGCCGACCCCACGGCGACGTTGCTCTGATGGATCGACAATTCGCTGAAATAGCGCCGCATCACGTTGTTGACTTGGTTGATGGCGGCGTCGAGTTTCTGGGCCGCGATCGGTCGTGCCAAATCGTCCAAGATTTCGTTGCGGACGTCTTCAAAAGTCTCGACCTTGCTGGTCTCCGGTTCCGATTCGTCGGCGGACGGCTCCGCTTCGGAAGTTTCGGCAGCGTTTTCGTCGGCGGGTGTCTCGTCGGCGGGTGTCTCGTCGGCGGGTGTCTCGTCGGCGGGCGATTCGCCAACGACGCTGTCGCCTTCGTCCTCATCTTGCGGCAGCGAAACCAAGCGGACGCCGCGGGTTCGGGTCGGGACGAAGGAATTGTCGTCCTCGGCCGGTTGGGAATCCGCGTCGTCCGATTCGGCGGAGGTGTCTGGTTCGGCCGGGGTGTCCGATTCGGCGGGCTCTTCGGTCGTCGCTGGTTCGGCCGGGGTGTCCGATTCGGCCGGGGTGTCTGGTTCGGCCGGGGTGTCCGGTTCGGCCGGGGTGTCTGGTTCGGCGGGGTCTTCGGTCGTCGCTGGTTCGGCCGGCGTTGCTTCGTCGGTCATCGGGACCTCGTCGGTCGACGGGGCTTCGTCGTCCAGGCCCAGACCGCTGATGTCATCGACCGGATCGCTGCTTTCTTCCTCGGGCATCACGAAATCGCCGCCGTCCAAGCGACGCTGGTATTCCTTGCGGAGGTCTTCTTCGCTGAAATTACCGATTTCTCGGTCGATCATCGTGTTCAGGTTGGCCGCGACGTATTCGAACTGGGCGATCGTCGGTCGCAGGAAACCGGGTTCGGGCAGCTGGTCGTTGGGCGGCAGGTTTTTGCCGGCCTCGTAGACCTCTTTGATTTCCGCTTCGCTGGGTTCGGGATCGGTTTGGTCGATGAAATCGGCGACCAGAACGCCGTAGGTGTCGACAATGGCTTGTTGGTTCAGTTTCAGGAAATTCTCCCACTGCTGCGCCGGCGTGGTGATCGGGATCTCGCCCATGCCGGGGATGTTTCCGGCGGAAAGCCCCGAATTGGCGCGTTCCTGAAACACCTGGGCCAACAGGAGCTGGCGGAGCGTATCGTACAGGTGGTACTGGCCGAGGCTGTTTTTGGTCGACTGCATGAAGCGGCTGATGATTTCGCCGTCGGTCATCGTGCCGTCGGTGAACCGCTGCAACCAGCGCCGCAGCGAGGCGTCATCGAGTTCGAATCCGGCTTTTTTGGCTTCGCCGGCGAATTGCATCGTACGAATCGACGCGAAGGAACTGGGCTGAGAGAAAACCCCCAAATCTTCGATTTGTTGGGTCTGCGTGTTGTAGCGGAAGCCGGCCGTCCGCGGCGTGCCTTGGCGGCGGATCGTTTCTTCGGCCAGTTCCCTCAAGAACGTGGCGACTTGGTAGTGGTTTTGCGTGAAATACTCGATCCGCGACGCTTTCAGCGGCGATCCGTCGTAGGTCGCCAAGGTCGGGTCGCCGCCCACCGCCGGTCCTTGGCGGAGGTAGGAATCCAGGGCCGGCAGGATGACGAACGAGATCAGCGCCAACAGCGTCAAGACGACCATCAGCGGCTTCAGGTATCGACGGAAGATTTCGAACGGACTACTGCTCATGCCTGGGCTTTCCAGCGGAAAAGGTTTTAGTTTGCGGTCTTGACAATTCTTCAAGCGATCCCAACTCTCTTTGGGCCAAGCCGACAAAGGTATCGCCAGCGGTTTTCAAGGGTCAAGCCGAGAACCACGCTTCGCCCTCCATTCTTGACGACTCTTTCCCTACGCAGCAATTCGCTTTATGGCCGAAACCAACGACACCGCGACCGAAACGCCGACCGGTGCGAAGCGGGGCAAGAGTTTGGTGATCGTCGAATCTCCCGCCAAAGCGAGGACGATCAGCAAGTTTCTGGGCAAGGGGTATCAGGTCGAAGCCAGCGTCGGCCACGTCCGGGATTTGCCCGGCGGCGCGAAAGAAATGCCCAAGAAATACAAAAAAGAACCTTGGGCCTACTTGGGCGTGAACACCGAATCCGACTTCGCACCGATTTACATCGTTCCGGCCGAAAAGAAAAAGCAAGTCGACAAGCTGAAAGCCGCCCTCAAGGACGCCGACAGTCTGTATCTGGCGACCGACGAAGACCGCGAAGGCGAAGCGATCAGTTGGCACTTGTATGAAATCTTGAAGCCCAAAGTTCCGGTGCATCGTTTGGTTTTTCACGAGATCACTCGCGAAGCCATCCAGCACGCGTTGGACACCCCGCGGGAGATCGACGACGGGTTGGTCAAGGCACAGGAAACTCGCCGAATTTTGGACCGGCTGTACGGCTACGACGTTTCGCAACTGTTGTGGAAAAAAGTCGGCCGTGGTCTGTCGGCCGGACGCGTCCAAAGCGTCGCGGTGCGGTTGATCGTCCAGCGGGAACGCGAGCGGATCGCGTTCGTCGATTCGACTTATTGGGATCTGGACGCGTTGTTCAAGACCGCCGCCGGCGAAGACTTGGAAGCCACGTTGACCGCCGTCGAGGGGCGCAAGATTCCCAGCGGCAAAGACTTCGATTCGACCGACGGGAAGCTGAAAAACCCCGAGCTGCTGCAGATGGGCGAAGCCGAGGCCCGGGACCTGGCCGGGCGACTCGGATCGGCCGATTTCGAGGTCACCAAGGTCGAAGTCAAACCGTTCACCGAGCGACCCCGGGCACCGTTCACGACCAGCACGCTGCAACAGGAAGCCAATCGCAAGCTCGGAATGACCGCGCGGCGGTGCATGCAAGCGGCCCAGCGGTTGTACGAAAACGGTTACATCACCTACATGCGGACCGACAGCACGATTTTGTCGACCGAAGCCTTGAACGCGGCGCGGAATCTGGTCCGCAGCGAGTACGGCGAGAATTTCCTGTACGACTCGCCGCGAATCTACAAAAGCAAAGTCAAGAACGCCCAGGAAGCTCACGAGGCGATCCGCCCGGCCGGCACCAACTTTCGTATCCCCGAATCGATCCGCGGCGAATTGGAACGTGACCAATTCCTGCTGTACGACTTGATTTGGAAACGCACGATCGCCAGCCAGATGGCCGACGCGAAGAAGCAACGCATCAGCGTCGTGATCGAAGGCGGCGGGGCGACCTTCACCGCCAGCGGCACCAGCATCTTGTTCGAGGGTTTTCTGCGTGCCTACGTCGAAGGCAGCGATGACCCGGCCAAGGAACTGGCCGACAAGGAACGCTTGCTGCCCGCGGTGAAAGAGGAAGACCCACTGACCGCAGAATCGCTCGAAGCCAAAAGCCACACCACCCAGCCGCCGGCGCGATACAGTGAGGCCACCTTGACGCGGACGCTGGAGGAAAAGGGGATCGGCCGACCGAGTACCTACGCGTCGATCATCGAAACGATCCAAAACCGGGATTACGTCTACAAAAAGGGTAACGCGCTGGTGCCGAGCTGGACCGCGTTCAGCGTCGTCCGCCTGATGGAGGAACACTTCGGGCCGTTGGTGGATTACGAATTCACCGCCCAGATGGAGGACTACCTGGATTCGATCAGCCGCAACGAAGCCGGGCACCTGGAGTACTTGAAAAACTTCTACTTCGGTGACGGCGACGAAGCGAGTTTGACGAAGACCGGCGAAGAGGCGCGGAAGGCGATCGGCTTGAAGCCGCGGTTGGACAGCAAGGTCGAAGAAATCGATCCTCGGATCACCGCCAAGTTCTCGCTCGGCTTTCCCACCGAAGGCACCGAGCGTGAAGAGGTCTTCGTGCGGGTCGGAAAGTACGGCCCGTTCCTGGAACAGGGCGAACGCAAGGCCCCCATCCCCGACGCCCTGCCCCCTGACGAAATGAACCTGGCCAAGGCGATGGAGTTGTTCGAGCAGTCGTCCAAGGAGGACGAGCCGCTGGGCACGCATCCCGAAACGGGCAAGCCGGTTTACATCAAGGTCGGCCGCTTCGGACCGTACATTCAGTTGGGCGAAAACGACGACGAGGAAAAAAAGAACAAATCCTTACTCAAGGGAATGTCGATGGACGACGTGACCCTGGAAATCGCGTGTGACTTGCTGACTTTGCCCAAAAACCTCGGTCCGCACCCCGAATCGGGCGAGCCGATCGAGGCCAACGACGGACGCTACGGGCCGTACATCAGGTGCCAGAAAGAGACCCGATCGCTGCCGCCGGGCGTTTCTCCGCTGCAAGTCACGCTCGCCGAAGCGATCGAGCTGCTAAAACAACCCAAGACGCGGGGCCGCGCCGCCCCGAAGGAACCGATCAAGGTCTTCGAAAAACCGTCGCCGGTCACTGAAAAGGAAATCCGGGTCCTGGAAGGGCGCTACGGGCCTTACGTCACCGACGGCGAAACGAACGCTTCGACGCCCAAGGGGACCGACCCGAAAGAATTGACTTTCGAATCCGCCCTGGACCTGCTGGCCGAACGCGCCGCGCGGGCCCCGAAGAAGAAGAAGAAAGCGGGCAAGAAAAAGGCCGCCAAAAAGAAAACGGCCAAGAAGAAAGCCGCCAAGAAAAAAGCAACGACCAAGAAAAAAGGCGTCGCGAAGAAGAAGTCGTAGAAGAACGTCGGGGCAGCCGAGCCATCACTCCTCGCCCCCCCTAGCTCCCCCCCTTTTTTTGAAGAAAGGCCTCCCCATGGCTGGAATCGAACGAATCCGTGAAATCAAACGCCTGCGTACGCGTCGCAAGAAGACGCAATACCTGATCGATCGCGCCAAGAAAGGCACGATGGACAAGGCGGAAGTCGTCCGCAAGCTGCGGCAAATGACGCCCGGTGCGGACGTCATCATCAAACGCGAAGGCTTGGCGTAGCGTCAAAAATCCGTGCGACGAACCACCGTTGCGTGATCGACGTACGACGATCGAAAACCCCCGACGGCTAGAATCTTCACGGAAACACAGATGACGGAAACCCCCGAGGAAAACACCGGCCCCGAGGCCGCTGGTCCCGCCGCCGCGACGGCCCCGCCGGCGCGGAAGCCGATGATCGAAGCGATCGGGCTGTCCAAGTTCTACGGTCCCTTTGCGGCCGCCCGCGACGTCACGTTTTCGGTCGGTGAAGGCGAATTGGTCGCCTTCTTGGGCCCCAACGGGGCCGGCAAGAGCACGACCATGAAAATGCTGACCGGGTACATCGCCCCGAGCGAAGGCGAGGCGCGGATCGCCGGCCACAACATGATGGAGGACCGGATCGCGGGCAGTCATCGGCTGGGCTATCTGCCCGAAAGTGGTCCGCTGTATTACGAGATGACACCGATGTCGATGCTCAGCTTCTTTGCCGACGCTCGCGGGTTGTCGTCCAAGGTCAAACAGGATCGCATCGAAGCGGTGATCGACATCTGCGACCTGTCCACGGTCGTCTACAAGCCGATCAGCAAACTGTCCAAGGGTTTCAAACAACGCGTCGGCATGAGTCAGGCGCTGCTGCACGAACCGGACGTGCTGATCATGGACGAACCGACCGCCGGGTTGGACCCGAATCAAATCCGCGGCGTCCGCAAAACGATGCGTCGGCTGAGCGAAACGAAAACGATTTTGCTGTCCACGCACATCTTGCAAGAAGTCGAGGCGATGGCCGATCGCGTCGTCCTGATCAACGAAGGCCGGATGCGTTACGACGGCAGCGTCGCGGGGCTACGCGAAAAAGGCGATGGCGACTTGGACGACGCCTTCCATGCTTTGACCCGCGACGAACAAACCATCGAAGCGGAAACGTAACGGAGAACGGTAACGTTTCTCCCCGGCCCACCTCATTCCCTCGCCACGGACGTCCCCGTCCGCTGCCTTTCACGTCACACGAATCCACACATGGCACTCAACAACGTTTCATCGGCTCTGGTCAGCCTGCTGGTTCTGGATCTGATCTTTCTGTTGGTCTTGGTGGCCCTGGTCGCCTTGTTGGCCGGCACCAAGAAAGCCGCTTTCGCGGTCATGAAACGCAACTTCGTCGGCTACTTCAGCAACCCGACCGGCTACGTTTTCCTGTGCATCTTCGTCTTCCTGACGTCGGTGGCCGCGTTTTGGCCTTACGAGTTTTTCAACAGCAATCTGGCGACGCTGGATCAACTGAACTACTGGTATCCGTTGATCATGCTGGTGTTCATCCCGGCGATCACCATGTCGATCTGGGCCGAAGAGAAACGCCAGGGTACCGATGAGTTGTTGCTGACGCTGCCGGCGGACGATTTCGACATCGTGATCGGCAAGTACATGTCGGCCGCGGCGATTTTCACCGCTTCGTTGTTGTTCAGCCAACTGAGCACTTTCGTGACGCTGGCGATTTTGACCGAAGGCGGCTTGGACACCGGCCTGATCTTCACGACTTACCTGGGCTACTGGTTCGTCGGCTTGACGATGATCGCGATCGGCATGATCGCTTCGTTCTTGACGGGCAATTTGACGGTGGGATTCATCTTGGGCGCGTTATTCAACGCGCCGTTGGCGTTCGCCTCTTTGGCCGATTCGATCAGTCCGAATCGGTTCATCGCCGAGTGGTTGGCCGGCAGCGGCATCGCTCGACCCTTCGACGACTTCGGCCGCGGCGTGATCAGCAGTTCGTCGATCACCTATTTCATTTTGGTGGCCGCCGTCGCGTTGTATGTCTGCATGGTCCTGATCGGACGCCGTCACTGGACCGGCGGAAAAGACGGCAGCGGAATGGTCTGGCATTACTTGGCCCGCACGATCGCGTTGATCGTGTTCACCATCGGCGCGGTGGTCGCGATTCGCAACGTCGACTTTTTCCGACGCGACACGACCGAGGGGCAAGTCAGCTCGCTGGCCGACGCGACCAAAGATTTGATCCAAAACCTGGACGCCGATCGACCGATCGTGGTCGACGCGTTCGTCAGCAAGGACGTGCCGGAACTGTACGCCAAAACGCGTTACGAACTGACCAACTTGTTGAAAGAGTTCCGCAGCGAAGCTTCCAAACGCGGTCGCACGATTGAAGTCAACCTGTACGACGACATCGAACTGTTCAGCGAAGACGCGGCGTTGGCCAAGGAACGTTTCGGCATCGAACCGGTGGAACGCTTGGTTCGTGAGAAAGGCACCACGACCGAGAAGAAATTCATCCTCGGCGCGGCGTTCAAAGCCGGCCTGCAAAAGGTCACCGTGCCGATTTTCGAATACGGCATTCCGACCGAGTACGAGCTGGTCCGCAGCATCAACACGGTCGCCAGCGGTGCGAAAAAACGACTCGGCGTCGTCAGCACCGACGCGCGTCTGATGGGCGGTGTCGTCAGCCAAGGCATGCAAATGCAGCGGGTCGAAAAACACCCGCTGATCGACGAATTGGCCAAGCAGTACGAGGTCGAAGAAGTCGACATGAATTCGCCCGTCACGCCGGGCATGTTCGACGCCTTGTTGGCCGTTCAGCCGTCGTCGCTGTCGCCGCCTCAGTTCGAACGCTTCGTCCAAGCCGTCCAGTCGGGCGTGCCGACGGCGATTTTCGAGGATCCGATCCCCGGCGGCTTGGGCTACATCACGCCGACCGGATCGCCCAAGCCGCCCGCCGGTGGCGGCATGGCCGCGATGTTCGGCGGCGGCGGACAGCCGGAACCCAAGGGCGACATCCGCGAACTGTGGAATGCTTTGGATTTGAACGTGCCGGGCGAGCCCAACATGGACAACTTGTTCGATTCCAAACTCGCTTGGCAGGCCCACAACCCGTATCCCAACCTGGCCGATTCGGCGAACGAATTGTGGGTTTTCATCGACGAAAATCAGCAAGGCATCCTGCCCGGTGATGCGATGAGCGATGACAGCCAAATCACCGCGGGATTGGCTCAAGTCTTGGCGTTGTTCCCAGGCGTCGTCGACGCCAAAGCCGAGTCGAAACTCATTCACACCCCGCTGATGTCCACCGGCGCGACCAGCGGTTCGCTCAGCCTGACCGCCGTTCAGCAAGCCATGCAGGCCGGCCGAACGGTCAGCCAACTGATCGATTCGGTGCAACCGTCGCGGCACATCGCGATGGCCATCGAGGGCGAAGCGACCGACGACGGCGAATCCGCCGAAACGGACACGGTCGACGCCGGAATCCGTGCCGTCTATGTCGCCGATACGGACTTGATGATGCCGCAATTCTTGCTGTTGCGTGCCGATCCGAATGCCGCCCAGGACATCCGATTTCAATTCCAAAACGTCACCTTCATCTTGAACACGATCGATTGGTTGACCGGCGAAACCGAGTTCATCGAGGTCCGCAACCACGAACCCATCTTTGCCAGCTTGAAAATGATCGACTCGGTCAAGGATCAAGCCGCGACGGAGGTTCGTCAACGCAGCAAGGCGTTCCGAGAGGAATCCGACGAAGCGGTTCGGGAAGCCCAAGAGAACATGCAGGCAGAAATCCAATCGTTGCAAAAAGAAATCGACAAGCTCAGCAGGCAAAGCGAAAACGGCAGCGTCCCTCGATCGGTCATCCGCGAAAAGCAAACGCGATTCGCGATGATGGAAGAAGCTCAGCAGCGTGCCTTGGCGGTCAAGACGCAGAAAGCCGAGCGGGAACGTGACCAAAAGATTCAGGAGATCGAGCGTCTGGCGGATCAAAAAGTCACCAAGATCCAAAACCAAGTCAAAGCCGCTGCGGTCGCCCTGCCCTGCATCCCGCCGCTGGTCATTGGCGTGATCGTGTTCGCCTCACGTCGACTGCGTGAACGAGAGAACATCACCAAGGCACGTCTGAAATAATATCCCAGGACGAAGGGAAAAGTTTCCTTCTGGAAAAACTCCGAACCCCCACCCAACCCCCGTAACCGAAAACCCTTGATGAACGAGAACACGAAAACGATCGCTTTCTGGGGTGCCGCTCTGGTCATGATGGCGATCGGCGCATTTGTCGCTTGGCCGACCGCCGCGAAAAACGAACTCGGCCAAGTCGCCGGACAGCCGCTGTTCAACGAGTTCAAGGATCCGTTGTCCGCGGCCAACATGAAAATCGTGACTTACGACGCCGATCAAGCCAAGCTCAGTCCCTTTGAGGTTCGCAAGGACAGCGAATCCGGTGTCTGGACGATCCCGTCGCGCAGCGGATACCCGGCCGACGCGGTCGAACAAATGAAGGACGCGGCCAACGCGTTCGTCGGGTTGAAAATCCTGGACATCCAAACCGAAAACGCGGAAGACCACGACGACCTGGGCGTGCTCGAACCGAAGTTGGAAGACCTGCAAGGCGGTGAAGAGGGCGTCGGCCGCCTGGTCACCTTCAAAGACGACGGTCAAAAAACTCTCGCATCGCTGATCATCGGCAATCCGGTCAAGGACGAAGAAGGCAAGATATACGTCCGCAAACCCGGGGAAGACCCGGTTTATGTCGTCAAGATGGACGACTCGACCCTGACGACCAAGTTCCAGGATTGGATCGAGGAAGACCTGCTGCAACTGTCCAGCATCGAAGTCCAACAGGTGCAAATCAAGGATTACAGTGCTTCGCTGGCCGGCATGGGAAATCAAATCTCATGGGAGCGGAACTACGAAGCCACCGTGTCGACGCAAGGCACCGATTGGACCGTCGATGAGTTCTTGGTGTACGACAATCCTGACCCGATGGCCGAGCCCAAGCCGGGTGCGATCCCGGACGGAAAGGTGGCGAACAAAGAAAAACTGGATGAGATGAAAGACGCTTTGGACGATCTGAAAATCGTCGATGTCGTTCGCAAACCCGAGGGCATGTCGGCCAGCCTGAAAGCCGACGACAAACTGGTCAGCGACGAAGAAGCGTATCGATCTTTGTTGGTGCGAGGTTTCTTTCCGTTGGACGAAGAAATGATTTCGGCCAACGGCGAATTGATGGTCGCCCTGACCGATGGAGTTCAGTACGTCTTACGGTTCGGCAACGTCAAGGGAGTGTCGGAGGCCGAGGAAACCGACGAATCGGACGTGGAGGACGCGGAAGGGGTCGCCGTCGGTGTCAATCGCTACATGCTGTTGACGACAAAGGTCGACGAGTCCCAGTTCCCCGCTCCCGCGCTTGAGGAAGTCCCCAAGAACCTGGACGACTTGGAAAAATTGATGACGCCCCCGGAAGAACCGGCGGATGAAGCCCCGGCCGCTGACGAGCCCGCCGATGATCCGCCGGCCGACGGTGAACCGGTCGACGGTGAACCGGCCGACGGCGAACCGGGCGACGGTGAACCGGTCGCTGACGAGTCGGCCGAGATGAAACCGGCGGACGAAGCCGAGGTGGCGACCGAAACGGAGTCCGAAGACAATCCAGAGGATGCACCGGAGGAAGTGGTTTCGGAAGTCGAACCCGCCCAGCCCGATGCGTCCGGCGAAGGCGAAGCCGTGGTCGAAGGCGAAGGCGAATCGGCGGGCAGCGGCGGCGGTTTTCAGCAGGACGGTGACGAGGCGGCCGAGACGGTCGACGAACAAACGCCGGCCGATTCCGATGATGCGGACGCCGAACCACAGCCCGACGAATCGGTCGATGACAAAGACGACGCGGCTGACACGAACACGGAAGTCGCCGAGGAAGAGGAGGACGTGGTCACCTACGCGGAAATGACCGAGGAGGAAAAGCTGGAACTGTTGGAAGCCGAGCAGGAAAAGATCACCAAAGCGAATCAACGTCTTTTGGACGCTCGCAAGGAAAAGATGGAAGACGCTCGGCGTCGCGTCCGTGAATTGAACGAACGTTTCGCCGATTGGTACTACGTCATTCCCGAAGCGACTTATCGCAAACTGCGAATCGATCGCGACGAGCTGTTCGTCAGCGTCGATGCCGACGACGAATCCGGTTCGCTGCCGCCGATGCCCAGCGGCCCCAGTTTCGGCATGCCCGGCTTGCCTCCGGGCAACTGAGCACCTCGGCACAAGTCATTCTGTAAAACCCAGTCCGCCGGAACGCGCCAGCGTCCGGTTATTCGAAACCGTGAGCTATCGCTCAACGGCTGATGAAATCTTGACGCTTGTCGGTCGGGTAGCCGGAGCAGAGAATTTTTAAAAAAATGATCTTGCGTCGGTGATTCCGAGTTTGCGACGGTCCCCGAACTCTGATTTTCAGAATTCACCGACCATCTGCAACGGAGTCATTCCTCCCATGCGACATCACGCAGTTTCACGGACCACGATGGTGGTCGCTCTTTCTCTGTGCACTTTTTGGGGCGTCGCCGCTTCGTCATCCACGATGTCGGCGCAGGAATCGGAATCGCCGTTCACCGCCGGACCGTTCGCACCTGACACGTCGGGTTCCCAAGAACCCTCCGCGATCGGCACGATGGCGTCGAAGATGAATCCGGCGAACTGGACGATGCCGTCGATGCCCAAGTTCAATGTGCCCAGCTTCGGCGGCATGCTGCCCGGCCAAGACGACCGCCAGCGGATCGTGAAAAAGAAGGACGGTCTGTTCGCCGACGTCGGAAGCACCGCCAGACGCAGTTGGGCGAAGACGAAAGAGACGCTGAACCCGGCGCGGCTGAATCCGATGAACCTGTTCGCCGCCGGCGATGCCGCGGCGCCGAGCGAGCCGAAAAAACCGGGCTTCTTCAGTTCGTTGTTCGCACCACCGGAAGAACCGACCGAACGGGTCGCGACGGTCAACGATTTTTTGAACCAAGAGCGTCCGCGATGATTCGTTGACTTGTTGACCGCCTCGTTGGCGACCATGATGAATCGATCAGCCGACGGAATGTTTCCTCGTCGGCTCGTTTCGAATCCCCGACGAAATGTTGCATCATGGCTTTGCCACCCTGGACCGTCGAACTTCTCCGCCGCGGACTGACCGACGTTGCCGCCCGGGCTCGCGACGGCGAAACGATCGAAAAGATTCGCAGCAGGGCGAACGATCTGGTCCAAGACTTGCCTGAAACGGCCGCCCGGGGAATCGAATCGGCGTCTCGGGGGATCGACAAATTGGTCAAGTCCGCCGGAGGCTCGACCGAGTCGCTGCGTCGCTGGTCGGAGAAATTTACGGCCATCTCGATGCCTTGCATCAACGCGTCGGGCACCTGGATCGACGCGCGGGTGACCACGCCGGTCGATGAATCGGTGATCGCCGCGGGCATCGAGGCGTTGCACGGTTCGCGTGTCCGTTTGCCCGAGTCTGGTGAACGACTGACGAAGAAGCTTTCGCGGGCCGCCGGGGTCGACGACGAGCATGCCGTGATCGCGACGAACAATTTTGCGGCCGCCATCGTCGCCCTGTTTTCGCTTTCCGCCGAACGTCCGTTTCTGGTTCCGCGTAGCGAAGTTTTTCGACTGGCCGGTCGGCCGTTGCCCGACTTGACCGACAGCTCGTTTGCGGTGGTTTGCGAGATCGGGGCGAGTGACGGTTTTGATGCCGCGGACTTGGACGGCTTCGATCAGGCGACTTTGATCCGCAGCGATCACGGGGTCCGTGAAATCGAGTTTCTGGAAAACATGCCCGCGGGCATTTCCACCGTGGCCATTTTGCGGGTCGGTTTGGTGCGTCGGGACGTCGCGTCCGACCAGAAGAGCGGTCAGGCGAAAGACATCGTCGCGTTTCCGACGGCGGTTGATTTGCTTCGCCGCGGTTGCGAGATCGTGTTGATTCCCGGCGACGGTTTGATCGGCGGTCCGGAATCCGGTCTGCTGATCGGCAACCATTCGGTGATCGAACGGATCATCAAGGCGGACGCTTGGCCCGCCTTGGCGGCCGACGATGCCAAGGTGGCCATGCTGTGCAAAGCTTTGAAAGGCGTCTCCGGCGGGCCCACCGAAACGTCGCCGGTATTTTCGCTGTTGGCGACCTCGGTCGAAAACCTCAAAGGTCGCGCCGAACGCATGGCGACCCGACTGACCGCGGGTGAAACGCAACAAACCGTGCAAATCACCGCGGACGAGGCGGCGGTCATCGCCGGCGGTCGTTGGCAGATTCCGTCGCGACAAATTCGCGTCCGTCGGCCGGGCGTCAGCGGAACATCGTTCGCCGAAAGGTTGGCCGCTCGCAATCCGTCGCTTTTGGTCGGTCACGATTCCGAGGGCGTCGTCATTGACCTGCGCTGGGTCGATCCGGCTCATGACAACGACATCGTGACGGCGTTGTTGGCGTAAGGCCGGCCAAACGAAAAGGCCGAAGGGAGTGGTTTCCCTTCGGCCTGTCGTGTTCGCTTCGTCGCGGTTTCGTGGCTCGACTAGAAGTTGAAGTCGGCTCCCACGTAGGCACCGTGCAAGAACAGGGTGTCGTTCGCGTGAATCTTGCCGGGGTTGTTGGTCGTGGCCAGATCTTGGTCCATCTGGTTGAACACCGTCGCGACGCCGTTGATGCCGAACACGCGATAACCACCACGAACCGTCCAAGCGTTGGTCAGGCGAACGCCCAGGCCCAAATCGATTTCGCCGAGCGAAGCTAGAACGGTGTCGTCGACGGTCGTGTCGGCCTGCTCGCCCGGCATGCCGAACAGGTTGGCCGCGGTGTCGAAGGTTCCGATGCGACGCCGTGCTTCGACATTGTTCGCGTACAAACCGAACTTGCCACCGACGTTCAAGTTGACGCGGTTGGTCAAGCAGTAGGTCAGGAAGCCGCCGAACTGATAGCCGAACAGATCGTTCTGCACATCAGCGTCGTCGTAGATGTCATTGACTTGGTAGCCGGCGACGCCGTCGGTGTTGTAGGCCAACTGCGCGGACTCTTCGAACTGGAACCAGCGGAAGCCGTGCAGGGCGACCACTTGAACACGTCCGTTAGACGGTCGTACCAGCGGTCCCGCCGCACCGCCATAGCCGTAGCCGGCGTGGTTATTGGCTCCGATGAACCGACCGAACTTGCTTTGGGCGTGACTTTGCTGAAGACCATCTCCACAAAGCGGCGCGGCTCGTTGGGCTCCCATCAATCCGAAACAGAACATGTTGGCTTCGATGCCGTTGAATCGCATGTCCCGTCGAGCCCGAACGTCGGTCGCACCGGCGGTTTCGAGGATCCCGCCGGTCCCCGAAACGTATTCATAGACTTGGTTTTCAAAGCCGTCACCGTTCACGTTCAAATGAACGTCGTGGTAAGCCAGCATCGCGCTCTGAATCGATCCGGCCCCGCTGCTGATCGAGGCTTCTTCGCCATCGGGATCGAGATGAAAATAGGTGACGCCGATGCCATATTTTCCGCAGGCCAGGTAGCGGCCGATCGAGACCTCGAAACCCAGGTTCGCTCCGGGATCGAGGACGTTTTGGTGAAAGGCGGCTCGTTGGCTGACGACCGCGAGAGAACGGTTGCTGTTGTCGACGACGTTCAAAGCCAGCAGGTTGAAACCTCCGAACCAGGGATAGATCGACGGACGTGCCGCGACGGCGGGCACGCCGCATGCCCCGGTGTTGCAATCGCCGCCGATCATGCTGTATCCGTCGGCGCCCCAGGGTGCCGAAGCGGCCTGTTGGTACGGGCTGCTGTGGATGTTGTTACACGACTGACAATCGGAACCTTGCACCGGAGAATGCTGTGGGTCGCCGGAGTAGCCGTAAGCGTCCGGGGCGGGAGACGGAATCGGTTGTGGGATCGGAGCACCGCCCATTGTCCCGCCCGAGGACGCCTGTTGAAAGACGTGCTGTTGTTGTGCGACCGGGGTCGATTGGACTTGGTTGTTGAACGCGTTCCAGCGCTGCTGCTGTTGCGGTGCTTGCTG
>CAYVRC010000003.1:87263-99911 GCA_964453205.1 uncultured Pirellulaceae bacterium
TGCTGTTGCGGTGCTTGCTGCTGCGGTGCTTGCTGCTGCTCACCGGAGTATCCGGCGGGCAGCTGGAAATTCGCCAACGCCGCAGGCACGCCGTTCTGGGGGGCGTCATAAACTTGCGGACCGGCCGTGGACCGGTTCGAAGGTGTCGGCGGCAACAACGTGGCCGGACTCGGCTGCGACGTCGGTTGCTGTTGCTGTTGCTGTGGCTGGTATTGGTTTTGAGCGTACGGGTTTTGGGCGTAGGGGGGCGGTGCCGGGTAGCCGGGTCGTCCGTACGCCTGGGGGCCGAAGGCTTGCTGAGCCGCGGCGTTTTGCAATAGTCCCAGTCCGATAGCGCTCAGTCCAAGCGTAGCGGCGACGTGACGCAAAAAGTTGGTTTTCATCAATCGAATTCCTTTTCGTTTGCTTGTTTTCCGCCAGCGGTGACGCAGACGCGAGCGTATAAGGATGCGTCCGCATCCCCTTTCGACGAGTCTTCTTGCGATCAACGCGGCCGACGGGCGGTCAAGCCGGAAGATTTTGGCGGAAGTTGCCTGCGATCCCGTCACCAGTTGAGTCGGCGAAATTCGCCGTAGCGGAACGGTCGCAACATCGAAATCCCTCAAAACACCGGGACTCCGAACGCAAATCAGGCTTTGCCGGACTTCGTTTCCTAATCTGTCGTCACGCCGTCAGTGCTACGGAGCCAATAATCGCTACAGTTTATGGGGTCTCTTCCCCTGGAACGTAGTGAAATGTCCGCTAGCACGAGTTCAACCGCCGCGTCGGCCGTCTTTCGCGTCGCCGACGTCACCAAGGTCTATCGCATGGGCGAAGTCCGGGTGCACGCACTCCGCGGCGTGTCGATGGAGCTGCGTGAACGGGAGTTCGTTGTCATGCTGGGGGCATCGGGCAGCGGAAAGTCGACGCTGCTGAACATCTTGGGCGGCTTGGACGTGCCCACCTCGGGATCGGTGCATTATCTCAGCAGGGAACTGACCGCATCGAGCGACGCGGAGCTGACGTTGTACCGGCGAGAGAATGTCGGCTTTGTTTTTCAGTTTTACAATTTGATCCCCAGTCTGACCGCACGCGAAAACGTCGAACTGATCACGGACATCGCCGCGTCGCCCATGGACGCGCTCGACGCTTTGGAATTGGTGCAGATGACGGCCCGTGCCGATCACTTTCCGGCTGAACTTTCCGGCGGCGAACAGCAACGCGTCGCGATCGCAAGGGCGATCGCCAAGCGACCCAAAGTCCTGCTGTGCGACGAACCCACCGGTGCGTTGGACGTGCATACCGGGATCGTCGTCTTGGAGGCCATCGACCGAATCAATCGCACGCTGGGAACCATGACCGCCGTGATCACGCACAATGCGGCGATCTCGCAGATGGCCGATCGCATCATTTCGCTTTCCGACGGTCGAATCTCCGGCGTGCAAACCAACGCGACGCGGGAATCCGCCGACAGCTTGCGGTGGTGAACAAGGACCGCTCGTCGTGCGAAAACTCGATCAAAAACTGATCCGCGATCTTTTTCAGATGAAAGGCCAAGTCCTGGCCATCACGCTGGTGATCGCCGCCGGAGTGGCGACGTTTGTGATGTCGATGTGCGCGTACAAATCATTGAAATCCAGCCAAGAGACTTTCTATCGGGAGTTCCGTTTCGCCGAGGTGTTTGCCCAAGCTCGACGGGCGCCCGACGCGTTGATCCCGCGGATCACCGAGGTCTCCGGCGTCGCGACGGTGGAGACTCGGTTGGTGTACGACGTGTTGCTGGACGTCCCCCAGATGTCCGAACCGGCCGTCGCGCGGTTGGTCAGCGTTCCGGATTCGGGGTCCCCCGACTTGAACCGACTGTACGTGTCGCGTGGTCGCATGTTGGAACCCGGACGCACGGGCGAAGTCGTGGTGTCGGAAACCTTTGCCGAGGCTCACGGTTCGGTCGCCGGCGATACCGTCGGCGCGATTCTGAACGGACGAAAGCAGACGTTGACCATCGTCGGAATTGCGTTGTCCCCCGAATACGTGATGCAAGTTCAGCCCGGCAGCATCCTGCCGGACAACAAACGTTTCGGCGTGTTTTGGATCAGCGAACAGGATTTGGAAGCCGCCTTTGACATGACCGGTGCCTTCAACAGCTTGTCGTTGAAATTGGCTCACGGTGCCAATCGCGAAGCCGTCATGGATGACATCGATCGATTGTTGAAGCCGTACGGCAGTGTGGGGGCTTTCGATCGCGGGAAACAGCTTTCGCATCAGTACCTGTCCGACGAACTGCGACAGTTGCGATCGATGGCGATCATGGCTCCGGCGATTTTCCTGTCGGTCGCCGCGTTTCTGCTGAACATCGTGACCTCGCGGATCGTTGCTCGGCAGCGAGAGCAGATCGCCGCGCTCAAAGCGTTCGGCTATTCCGACCTGGAAGTCGGCTGGCATTACTTGAATCTGGTCCTGATCATTTCGCTTTCCGGTACGATTCTGGGCACGCTGTTCGGGATGTGGATGGCATCGGGGATGACATCCATGTACGCCCAGTTTTACAAATTCCCGATCTTGGAATTTCGTGCCGACGGTTTGGCGATCGGGTCGGCCTTCTTGCTGACGACGGCCGTCGCCCTGTTCGGGACTTGGGTTTCGGTCGGCGCGGCGATCAGACTTCCGCCGGCCGAAGCGATGCGTCCCGAACCGCCGAGCGGCTACCGATCGGCGTGGATCGAACGTCTGGTTCCGCGACGAGCCCTTCCGCCGGAACTGAGAATGGTCATTCGAAATTTGACGCGGCGACCGATCAAATCCGGGCTGTCGGTGCTCGGGATCGCGATGGCCGTGAGCGTGATGGTGATCGGAAACTTTTCACTCGACGCGATCAACTACCTGATGGATTTCCAGTTTCGCAAGGCTCAGCGGCAAGACCTGACGGTCACGTTTGTTGAACCGGCCACCGCATCGGTGGTGTACGAGATGAGCCAGCTCGATGGCGTCCTGAGCAGCGAAACGATGCGATCGGTTGCCACGGAAATCGGTTTCCGGAATCGATCCCGACGCATCGGCATCATGGGACTGCAGCGACAACCACAGCTTTACCGCTTGCTGGACGCCGACGAGCGTGCCGTGCGGATCCCCGAACAGGGTGTCATGCTGAATACGAAGCTGGCCGAGATCCTCGGCGTCGGTCTCGGTGACACGGTGGTCGTGGAGGTGCTCGAGGGCAAGCGACCGATCGTGCACGTCGACGTCACGGCGTTGGTGGAAGAATACGCGGGGCTGAACGCCTACATGAACAAAGAAGCCTTGCATCGCTTGTTGAAGGAATCCGGCGTCGCTTCGGGGGCTTTCCTGAAGGTCGATCCGAATCGAATCGACGACGTGTACGCCGAATTGGAACGTCGGCCGGGCGTCGCCGGGGTGACGATCAAGCAAGCCTTGTTGGACAGTTTTCGCAAAACGGTCGCGGAGAACATCTTGTTGATGCGCTCGTTCATCATTTTCTTCGCCGCCGTGATCGCCGTCGGTGTGGTCTACAACAGCGCGAGAATTTCGTTTTCCGAACGCAGTCGCGATCTGGCGACGATGCGCGTGATGGGCTTCAATCGCCGTGAGGTTTCGTTGGTTTTGTTGGGTGAAATCGTAATCTTTACCGCCGCCGCGATCCCGCTGGGGTGGTTGATCGGTTACGGTTTTGCCGGCGTCATGTCCAGCGGAATGGAAACCGACAACTACCGCATCCCCTTGGTCATCAGCCACAACACGTACGGGTTGGCGGCCATGGTGATCGTCGTTTCGACTTTTTTTTCCGGCCTGATCGTCCGGCGACGCGTCGACGGTTTGGACTTGGTCGGCGTGTTGAAGACTCGGGAGTAACCACGGATGAGATTTTCCATCAAAACCTTGCTTGCCGGCGTCTTGGCGATCGCTGTTGCGATGGTCGTCTATCTGTCGTTGACGCCCGAGGTCGTCGACGTCGAAATGGCGGCCGCGACGATCGGTCCGCTTCGGGTTTCGGTCAAGGAGGACGGAAAAACACGCATCGGTGAAAAGTACGTTGTCTCGGCACCTGTCTCGGGCCGCGTCTCGCGAATCGAGTTGAACGCGGGTGACTTTGTGGACGAACAGACGTTGTTGGCCGTCGTCTTGCCGAGTGACCCGGCGATTCTGGACGCGAGAGCTTTGGCCGAAGCCGAGGCGCGGGTGAACGCCGCGGAGGCCGCCACGCAAAGGGCCCAGTCGCAGCGAGAACAGGCCAAAATCAACTTGGAATTGAACGAAGCCCGATTCGAGCGGGTCAAACGCATGAAGGCCGCCGACGCGGCGTCGCAGACCGAGTATGACATCGCCAAAGCCGAACTGTTGGCCGGCCGGCAAGCGATCGAAACGACGCGATTCGATAGCGAGATCGCGAAGTACGAGCTTGACATGGCGAGGGCCGCGGTGAAGCAGTTCGCCGACCCGACGAGCGATGAAGCGATGCAGCCGTTCGAGATCCATTCGCCGATCACCGGTCGAGTCCTCCGCGTGATCCAAGAAAGCAGTGCCGTCATCAACGTCGGCACACCGTTGATCGAACTGGGGGACCCCAGCAATCTGGAGATCGAAATCGATGTGCTTTCGACCGATGCGGTGAGGATCAAACCAGGCAGTGCGTTGACCGTCGAGCACTGGGGCGGCGAAACTCCGCTGCAAGGGTATGTTCGCGTCGTCGAACCGAGCGCCTTGACGAAAATTTCTTCCTTGGGTGTCGAAGAACAACGCGTCAACGTGATCGCGGACTTCAACGAACCTCCCGAGCGGATCTCATCACTCGGCGACGGCTATCGCGTGGAAGCTCACATCATCGTCGACGAACTCGACGCGGCACTGTTGATCCCCAACAGCGCGTTGTTTCGCTACGAACGGGACTGGCATGTCTTCAAAGTCGTCGGCGGGGTCGCCGTGATGCAGAGAGTCGCGACCGGGCTGCAAAACGATTCGCAGGCTCAAATCGTCGAAGGCCTGACCGAAGGCGATCGGGTCATCCTGTACCCGAGCGACGAAATCACGCCGGGGACACCGGTCAGGTGAGCCGGCGCCCGAGTCCTGGGCCGCCCGGGAAAAACGGAGGGCCTGGCCGGTTCACTCCGCGACTCCCCAGCTCAATTCCTGCCGCGTCGTGTTCTTGTCGAACGGCAAGGTCGGACGCTCGGGCGTGCCGAGCAGCAACACGCGGTGACCGTAACGTTGGTCGTGATCCAGCAAGACCGTCTGGCGAAGCTCTTTCGGTCGCTCTCCGGATGCCGGTTTGATTTCGAAAAACCACCAAACGTATCCCGCTTTTTCTTCGCGGCCGATCCAGTGGTAACGCTGGGCGGCTTTTGAAAGGGCGAAGGAATCGTCGGCAGGCGGATCGACGGCGAAATGTTCGGCCAAATATTCCAGACGAGCGGTCGTTTTTCGATTCGGCTGTGACTGGCCGGCCGGCACAGCGATCGGGCGACTTCGGGTTTCGGCCCGCTTGTCGATCGTCTGTTCGTCCAGCGGGTGCAGACGCAGGGCGACCTCGACGACTTTCGCGTCGTCATTCCAATCCAGCTCGGCGTAGGTTGCGTGGACGGGATGCAGCAACGCCGCGAGAAAGAACACGGCCGACATTACGCATCGTCCTTGTCGTCACCGGCTTGTCGGTCTTCGTCGGCCGGTTGGTCGTCGTCCTTGTCGTCGTCCTTGTCGCCGTCGGATTTGCCCGCATCGCCCGACTTTTTAGAGGCTTTGTCGTCGGTCTTTTCTCCCAAGCCGGCTTTTTGCATCGGATTTTTTCCGGATTTGGACGACTTGTACAGTTTGAATCGGGACGGCACGATTTTCGGTGGGTAGTGATTATTCGACTCGTCGGTGTCCGCCGTTTCGCGTCTCGGGTCGACTTCGATGCGGACGATTTCTTTGTCGGTCATGAACAGTTTGCGAACCTTATCACCGCCCGATCGCCAAATCTGTGCCGGAATCGTGACGACTTCGCTGGTACTGTCGTGGTAGTAAAGACGGACGATGATCGGCATGACCAGTCCGCCGACGTTTTCGAAGGTGGCGACGTAAAAGTTGGTTTTGCGTCGCAGCAGGGATCGTTGTTCGTCGTCCAAGTCTTCCAGGTACTTTTGGAATGCTTTGCGGGCCGAGTCCTCCACCTTCATCTCGTCGTAGTCCGGGCTGTTGTAAAAGTCTTTCAAGCCAGGTTGCCAGTCGGCGCGTTTGGGCAAGTCCTTGTTTCGCCTTTCGCTCAACGTTTCCTCTTTGGCGTCTTTTTCCCGTCGTTTGCGTTCGGCTTCCGCGTCCGGATCGCCGTTGTCGATTTGGTACAGATCCAGATCGGTGATCGCGATGTCGACATGATCGGTGCTGTAGAACCAGCCCCGCCAAAACCAATCCAGGTCGGTCGCCGAAGCGTCTTCCATGGTGCGGAAAAAGTCGGCCGGGGTGGGGCGTTTGAATCGCCAGCGACGGCTGTATTCGGCAAACGCAAAGTCGAACAGTTCGCGTCCGAGGATCGTTTCCCGCAGAATGTTCAACGCCGTGGCCGGCTTGGCGTAGGCGTTCGCGCCGAACTGTAGAATCTCTTCGCTGCCGGTCATGATCGGGCGTTGATTGCTGCCTTTCATGTAGCCGACGATGTTTTCGGGATTCCCGCGGTTGGACGGATAATCGTCTTCCCATTCCTGTTCGGTCAGGTATTGCAAAAACGTGTTCAGGCCTTCGTCCATCCAGGTCCACTCACGTTCGTCGCTGTTGACGATCATCGGAAAGAAGTTGTGTCCGACTTCGTGAATCACGACGCTGATCAAGCCGTACTTGGTAGCTTTGCCGTACGTCCCGTCTTCTTCGGGGCGAGGTCCGTTGAAGCAGATCATCGGATATTCCATGCCGTACGCGGGTCCGTTGACGCTGATCGCGACCGGGTAAGGGTAGGGGAACGAGTATTTGCCGTACACGTCCAAGGTGTGAACGACCGCTTCGGTGCTGTACTTGCTCCACAACGGTTCGGCTTCGTTGGGATAGAAAGACATGCCCAGGACGGTTCGTTTGGCGTTCGCCGCCGGGTCGACTTCGCCTTCACCGCCGACATCGTTCGCGACGTCTTCGACTTCAGTGCCAAGGGCGTCCCAGATGAATTTTCGACTGGCGGCAAAGGCAAAGTCACGAACGTTTTTGGCGGCGAACTTCCAAGTCTTTGTGTCGGTGGTGCGTTCGTTGGCCTTCACCGACTCGGCCGCTTTGGCTTCCTCGGGCGTGACGATGAAGACGGGTTTTTGGGATTTCTCGGCCTGTTCCAAACGAGCCGCCCAGTTCGGCTGGTAGACTTCGTCGGCGTTTTGAATCTCGCCGGTCGCCGCGACGACCATGTCTGCCGGAACCGTGATGCTGACGTCGTAATCGCCAAGTTCCAGGGTGAACTCGCCGCGCCCGAGAAACTGTTTGTGCTGCCAACCGGTGTAGTCCGTGTAGGCGGCCACTCGCGGATACCACTGGGCGATTTCGTAGATGTAGTTGTCGTCATCCTCGAAGTATTCGTAGCCGCCTCGGGCCCGGATGACTTTGGCGTCGACGATGTTGTAGCTGTAATCGACCTGGAACGTCGTCACGCCGCCGGGCGGCAACGGGCCGGGTAAATCGATCCGCATCATCGTGTCGACCACGACGTGCGGCAGGGGGTTGCCGCCGGAGGTCGTGACGCCGGCGATTTTGTAGCCGCCGTCAAAGGATTCCGACGCGAGCACGGATTTCAAACTGTTGAAATTGACGCGGCCGGAAAGGCTGGGGGCCGTCTTGGTCTGGTTGGACGTCGATCCGGGCTTGAATCGGTTTTGGTCCAACTGCAGCCAAAGGTAACGCAGCGAATCGGGGGACAGGTTGCGGTAGGTGATCCGCGACGTACCGGTGATCGTCTGGTCGTCATCGTCCAGCGTGATTCGAATGTCGTAATCGGCGCGTTGTTGCCAGTACGACGGCCCGGGGGCTCCGCTGGCGGTGCGGTAGGCGTTGGGCGTCGGGAGCCACGTTTCGATCTGATAAAAGCGGTCGGTCGAGTCGCTGTGCTTCGCGTTGGGCAGCGGCTGGGCGAGGGCGGTGGGGGCCAGGGTGGCGGTGGCCAGAAAAACCAGAGCGGATCGAATCAGGGGCGTCAAAGTCATCGGCAGCCAGAATCTTGCGGTGGTGAGGTGAGATCAGTGCGGTGCGGCCGCTTTATGTTAATCGCTCCGCCGGTTTACAATCCCGCCTATGAATCAAAAATCGATCAGCGGGAACGGGGGGATCGGCGTTAGCCACAGCGTCGGTTATTGCACGAACGTCCACGCGGGGACGGATTTGCCGTCGATTCGCGACAGTTTGGTGCGTTACGCCTTGCCGGTCCGTGACCTGGTCGGCGGCGATTCGCTGGGCGTGGGCCTGTGGATTCCCGATCAGGCCTCGCGACAACTGGCCGACGAAGGCGCAGAGGATTTTGCGGAATTTTTGAAGCAGCGTCGCCTGAAAGCCTTCACGATCAACGGATTTCCCTTTGCGAACTTTCACCAAGAGGTCGTCAAACGCGACGTTTACTCCCCGGCTTGGTGGGACACCGAGCGGCTGGATTACACCCGGCGGCTGGCAGCAATCCTGGCGGTTTTGTTGCCCGAGAACGAAGCCGTCGGTTCGATCAGCACGCTGCCGATCGGTTGGGGCAAGGACGTGGCGGCGGACAAAATCGCGGCGGCGGGCCGGCACTTGCGTTCGATGGCCGATTCGCTGAAAAAATTGCACCGGGAAACGGGCCGACGGATCGTTTTGGCGATCGAACCGGAACCGGGCTGCGTGCTGGACACCAGCGTCGATTGCGTCGCGTTTTTCGAAACCCACCTTCCCGAAGATCATCACCGCCGATACGTCACCGTCTGTCACGACGTTTGTCACGCGGCGGTGATGATGGAAGATCAACGCGACATCTTTTCGCGGCTGGCAACCGCCGGCATCGGAATCGGAAAAATTCAGGTCAGCAGTGCGATCGTCGTCGACTGGGATCACATGGCCATCGGTCGCCGCCGCGAAGCGATCGAGCAGTTGTCGGCGTTCGCCGAAGACCGGTACTTGCACCAGACGGGACGCCGCCGCGGTGACGGCGTTTTCGAGCTGGCCGAAGATTTGCCGGCTTTGATCAGCGGGGTGTCGGATCAAGGCGATCCGGTCGGCGGCGATACTCGTTGGGTGATCCATTTTCATGTGCCGATCTTTCTGGAGCGTTTCGGGCATTTGTCGACGACACGGGATGACGTTTTGGTGGCGCTGCGAACCTTGAACGATCCGCACAAGTCGATTGACTTTACCGGGCACTTCGAAGTCGAAACGTATGCGTGGACCGTGTTGCCCGAATCGATGCGTCGCCACGGCTTGTCGGCGGACATCGCCAGCGAAATGCAATGGTTGAAAGAGCAACTCGGATGAAGAAACGACTATGAATGACCCCCGACCCACGACGCCCATCATCCACTTGGGGGTCAACGTCGATCACGTCGCGACGGTGCGTCAGGCGCGGCGTAGTTACGAGCCCGACCCGGTGATCGCCGCGGCGCTCGCCGAACAGGGCGGCGCCGACGCGATCACGTTTCACCTTCGCGAAGACCGCCGACACATTCAGGATCGCGACGTCGAGATGTTGATGCGGACCGTGACCGTGAAGACGAATTTCGAACTCGCGTGCAGCGACGAAATCATCGCGATGGCGTGCCGTTTCGGGCCGGATTGCGGCTTGTTGGTTCCCGAGAGTCGCGAAGAGGTGACGACCGAGGGCGGCTTGGACGTCGTCGGGGACAAAGGTCGGGTCGCCGATTCGATCAAGAAACTCAAGGACGCCGGGATTCTGGTCAGCTTGTTCATCGACCCCGACGTGGCGCAGGTCGAAGCGGCGGCGAAGCTGGGCGCCCAGGCGGTGGAATTGCACACCGGGCCGTACGCGTTGGCCGGTCGCGAGACGTTTCCCGGCGAGTTCTCGCGGCTCGCGTCGGCCGGCGAGGCGGCGATCGCGGCGGGGCTTCACCTGCACGCCGGTCACGGCCTGAATTATCAAAACGTGAAAATGATCGCGACGCTCCGAGGCGTCTCGGAGCTGAACATCGGCCACTCGATCATCAGCCGCGCCGTGATGGTCGGCATGAAAGAAGCCGTCAGCGAGATGCGACGGGCGATCGGTCTGTGATCGCTCGGTCCCGCGTGGCCGCGATTCAATAATGCGGCGGCTTTTCGTCTTCCAGTGACGTGGTTTCGCCGGGTTCGGGGCGTTGCTTCAGACGTTTGACTTCCTCGGTGATCCGCTGCACGGTTCTTTGCAGCTTGAACAGTTGCCGGTTTTGATCCGCGACGACGCCGTTGAGTTCGACGGTCAGCTTGACCTGATGAGCGAGTTGGAACTCCAGCTCCGTGATTCGCTCGTCGACGGTTTTGGCCATGGCTTCCCCGAACCTAAGCTTTCAAGTCTTCGAACGTCCGCAGCCGGTACGGCAGGTCGACGTAATCGAAGACCTTGCACAGCGCCCGTGCAGCGACGCCCATGCCGTCGGGGCCGCTGAAGCCGCCGAATTGGCCGCCGCCTTTGAGGTGTGGTTCCAAGTCGATGAAGACGCCGTCGGCGCCGCGAGCCTTCATGCGGGCGTCCAACTCGGGCAGGAAGTCACGCAAGTCACGGAAAATGGCTTCGTGCGCACTGTCGCCCCGATCGGCGGGGACGAAATGGCTGGCGGATTCTTCGTCCACGTGATCGACGCGTCCCGACAGCGACGGATCGCTATAATCTTTGACGTGGATCCAACCCAGGCTGGGCTTCATCGCCAAGTATTGCCGGTAGACTTGGTCCGGCGTGAAACCTTGCATGACGATGTTGGCACCGTCAAAGATCGTGACCATCGCCGGGTGATCGACCTGCGCCGCGATCGTCGCCAACAGGTCACCGTTCTGGCCGACCAAGTTCGCTTCGACTTCCAATCCGAACGTCAGGCCCCGCTTTTCGCAAGCGTCCGCGATCGCCGAAAGCTGGTCACTGACCTGATCGATGTGCCCGGCCGGGTCGGTGCCTTTGGGATGGTAAAAGGCGAATCCTCGCAACAGTTTCGATCCGAAGGCTTCGGCACGGTCGCAGGCGATCTGGACGTCTTCGGCCAAGTACTTGTCGAACGGCACGTACTTGTTGGACGTGCCGTCGTCGACGTCCAGCAGTTTGACTTTGCCGATCGGTGACCCGATGCTGCTGACCTTCAAGCCGTAATCGGCCTGCAGTTTGACCAGATGCCGGATCTCTTGTTCGGAAAGCGCCATCACGTTCTTGATGCCTTCGCCGGCATCGATGAAGCGGATCGAGTAATACTTCAACCCGATCGCGGCAAACGCGCTGTACTGCTGGATGGCCAGTTTTTCGTTCGCCGATTCGTCGGCAAAGCCGGATAAAAGAACATGCATGGGGAGAGCTGAGGGCTGAGAAAAAACGGGTTTAAAATGCGGACCGCGGATCGTTGCTTACGGTTCCGGATATTCGACGGTGATGACGCTGCTCAAGCCGCCGCGGGGTGTCCATTCGCTGTCGATGCGGACACGTCGCGGTTTGACGACGGCCAAGAAGTCGTCCATGATCCGATTCGTGACGGCTTCGTAAAAGATGCCTTCGTTGCGGAACGCTTGCAGGTACATTTTCAGGCTTTTGAGTTCCACACAGACTTCGTCGGGAATGTACGTGAAAATGACTTTGCCGAAGTCCGGCTGGCCGGTTTTGGGGCACACCGAAGTGAATTCGGGGCACTGATGTTCGACGGTGAAGTTTCGCGACGGATTGGGGTTCTCAAAGACCTCCAGGATGTCGCGAAACGATGATTCGGTTGAGTCTGACACGAGGGTTCTCCAGTGGTTCGTGCGAGAAGTTTTGCAGCCCGTGAGTGAATCGAACAGGGGGAATGAGTTGGCGGAAATCGAGACGCTGCGGATCGCCGAGACCTTTACCAGCCGTCAAGGCGAAGGTTCGCTGACCGGCACGCCGAGTTTTTTTGTTCGCACCAGCGGATGCAATTTGCGATGCTGGTTTTGCGACACGCCCTACGCGTCGTGGCGTCCCGAGGGCGGACAGGTTGCGATCGATGACTTGGTCGCCCAGGCACGGCGGGCCGTCGATGCCGACGGCCACGAGGTCCGCCATGTCGTGTTGACCGGTGGCGAACCGCTGTTGTTTCCGGCAATCGAAACGCTGTGTCGAATTTTGCGTGCCGACGGTTTTCACGTCACCGTCGAAACGGCCGGCACGGTCGACCGCGATGTCGCGTGGGATCTGCTATCGCTAAGCCCCAAGTTTGCCGGCAGCGGCCCCGACGCGGCCGATCATCCGGCGTGGGCGGCGCGTCACGAGGACCGCCGATTGCCGATCGACGTGATGCGTCGCTTGATGCACCGGTCCGACGCCGTGCAAGTCAAGTTCGTCGTCGATTCCCCGCGTGACTTCGACGAATTGACAGACATCGTCGAACGCCTGAACGCACGGCCGGACGTCGTCTGGATCATGCCGCAAGGCCGTAGCGCCGGCGTGTTGAATGAAGCCCGGACCTGGCTGCAACCGTGGTGCGACCGGCAAGGCTATCGGTACTGTGATCGCATGCAGATCCACTGGTACGGCGACCGCCGGGGGACGTA
>CAYVRC010000003.1:100011-102354 GCA_964453205.1 uncultured Pirellulaceae bacterium
GGTCCGTTGTGGTTTCCGCGGTTCAGTAGGAAAACGTTTCGGCGTCTTCTTTCGGGGCGGGCTGATAACCGAGCGGTTCCATGCTGCTGCCGGCGCGGCCTTGGCTGAGACTTCGCACGGCGCTGCTGTAGCCGAACAGTTCCTTCAGCGGTGCGTGAGCCGTGATGACGGTCATCGCCCCCCGGGTCTCGGTGCCCGAGACGATGGCGCGACGTTGTTGCAGGTCGCCGACGATTTCGCCCATGTAGTCTTCGGGTGTCGTGACTTCGACCTTCATGACCGGCTCGAGCAACACCGGGCCGGCTTGTTCCAGTCCCCGATCGAACGCGTCGCCCGCCGCGATCCGGAAAGCGACTTCGTCGCTGCCTTCCTCGGCCATTTCCGCCCCGTTGACTTCGATTTTGACTCCCGATAGGGGAAAGCCGGCGATCAAGCCGCCGCCGGCGGCCCGTTCGCGAAATTCTTCGATCGCGGCGGAGCGTACGGCGTTGGGCAGGCAGTCCGGCGGCAAACGGTCGAACACGATCACCGGTGCCGAAGGGTCGTCCAGAGGCGAAATCGAAACGTTCAAGCGGGCGAACATTTGTTTGTCGCCGATCTGACGGTTGCACTGGCCGACGACGATCGCTTTTCCGCCGATCGTTTCCCGGTAGTTCACCCGCGGCTTGTAAAACTTGACGTTCAAGCCGAAGTCGCGGGTCAAGCGGTGCTGGATGACTTCCAGGTGCAGTTCGCCCATGCCGCTGATGATCGTCTGGCCGACGTCTTCGTTTTCGACCGCGCGGAACGTCGGGTCCTGGCGACGCAACATGTCCAGCGTGTCTTCCAGTTTCTTTCGATCCGCGGTGCTTTCCGGCTCGATCGCCATCGACAACACGGTGTCGGCAAACGTGATGCTGGGCAGTTCGATGACGTCGCCCGTGTCGCAAACCGTATCGCCGGTGATGGCAAAACGTGGGCCGATGACACAGCAAATGTCTCCGGCGTTGACGACGTCGATTTGTCCGTCACGGTCTTTCTTGGTCGCGTGGATTTGCCAGATCTGGGCGACGTTTTCTTTCTTGTCACGATTCGGGCAAGCGACACGCGAGTTTTGTTTCAGTTGACCGCTGTAGATGCGGATCCAGTAGTTGTCACCGGTCTTGGCCGGCAAGATCTTGAACACCAATCCGCAAAACGGTTCGCTCGGGTCGGGATTGCGGGTGAGTGTTTTGTCGGGCTTCTTGGGGTCGAAACCGGTCACCGGCGGTCGGTCCAGCGGGCTGGGCAGGTAGTCGCCGACGCCGGACATCAGCGGTTGGACGCCGATGCCGTGCAGGGCGCTGCCGCAAAAGACGGGCTGGATGACGCGGTCGATGCAGCCTTTGCGGATCGCCGCGACGATCATCGCTTCGGGGACCGGTTTTTCGTCCATGGCCAACGCCATCGCGTCTTCGTCCAGTTCATAGACGACCTCCATCAACTGTTCGTGCCAGAACGCGGCGTCGTCGGCCAAGTCGTCCGGAATCTCGGCCTCCGTCACGTTCTTGCCTTCGGTTTCCGGATCGAATTGGCGCATTTTCATTCGCACCAAATCGATCGTGCCGCGAAACGGATCGTCGACGTGCGGCGGGCCTTGTCCGACGGGCAGTTCGACGCGGACGGGACGGCCGCCGAGTCGCGGGGTGATGTCGCCGACGACGCCTTCGAAGTCCGCGCCTTCGCGGTCCATCTTGTTGATGAACACGATCCGCGGGACTTCATAGCGATCGGCTTGCCGCCAAACCGTTTCGCTCTGAGCCTCCACGCCTTCGCGGGCGCTGAAGACCGTCACGGCGCCGTCCAAGACCCTCAAGCACCGCTCGACTTCGGCCGTAAAATCGACGTGCCCGGGCGTGTCCAACAGGTTGATGTTGAAATCTTTCCAGCGGTATTTGACGCACGCGCTGAAGATCGTGATGCCCCGCTCCTGCTCTTCCGGATCGTCGTCGGTGTCGGTGGTGCCGTGATCGACGCGGCCGACGCGATGTTTTTCACCGCTCAGGTACAGCATCCGCTCGGTGACGGTCGTCTTCCCGGCATCGATGTGGGCGATGATGCCGATGTTGCGGATTTTGGAAAGGTCTTGGGCCATGTCAGCGGGGTGGCAGGGTGAGGGAGTTCAATCGTCGCGGCGGCGCCCTCCCAGATTAGCGTGATGGCGGGAAAGCGGGGAGGCGGTAAATCGTTCGGGGAAACGGCGAACGACGATAGCGGCGTGACTGGGGCACGACCCAATCCTTCAAACGACTCGCGCGTCAATCGTGGTGTATGGCCGTTTCGGGAACTATCGACGCACACGTCCACCTGATGCCGCCGCGACTG
>CAYVRC010000004.1:0-41858 GCA_964453205.1 uncultured Pirellulaceae bacterium
TTTGGCCGGCCCGATCAAAGCCTATTCTCAGGAATTTCATTCGTTCGTTCTACAATAAGGCCGCGGGACGTTTCCGACGGGCTTTCCCACACCGTCTCGCTCGGTGAAAAATCATTGTCACGTTTCCACTACGAGAGCGGTGAATCACTTGGGGACGATCAAACCGCGTTGATAGGCGACGATGCCGATATTCGCCGCTGGACCGAGTTCTCGCCGCGTCGCGACTCTGAGGTCGACGACATCGAAAGCTTTGGCTCCGCACATGCTCCTGGTCTCCACGTCGCGTTTTGCGACGGAGCCGTGCAAACCGTGGGGTATCAGGTGGATCTATCGATTTGGAAGTCGATGGGAAACCGCAGTGATACGAGTCGCTCCGATCGATAGCCGGGGAAACCAACCGGCCTCATCAAGTAAAACCTTGGTCGAATGAGCCCTTTTTTTTGCATAACGCGTTCGACTTGTAGTGCAGAATGCAATACGAGGAAACTTTTTGTGTTTTTTGGGGGAGGACGGATTGGAAATCCGTCCTACGTCAAAGCTATCTTAGACGAATGCAAGATGTTCGATTCTGCGGTCGTGTTCGAAGCTCGCTGCTGTTTCACGCTTGGGGATCCAGTTGCACCGGTCCACCGCCGCACAAAGCGTCAAGTCTTTTTCGTATCCGGCGGCCAACAGATTCGCGCCACCCAGGCTGACAGCCAGTTCTTCGGTCAGCGTTTTCCCATCGATGTCGTCCGCATCACCGATCGCTTCGCGGAAGGCCGCCAAAGCGATACGCGTTTGATCGTTTTCCAAGTCGACCGTGTGCCGCGACGATAAGGCGTCGACGAAGCAACCCGCCAGCAGCGCGTCTTCGCGACTGATGCGGCCTTCCGTGCCAGCGCAAACAAAATGCACCCGGCCGGTCGAATCGGGGCCTCGCCTCCGACGAGTCTCGATCAGGGCGTCGACGATCGCGGACCGATTCAGAAAGCTGCCCAACCAAATCCGCTTGGCGGGCCGCGCGGACTCGGCCGCCAGGGTTCCGTTGGTCGTCGTGAAGATCAATTCACGGCCGTCGACGACGTCTCGGGTGTACTCGGCCGGCGAGTTTCCCAAGTCAAAACCGTGGATCGGCCGACAATTCCGTTCGCCGCACAATAGCACCCGCGTGACCGCCGTGTCTTGCAGTTGACTTTGCAGGCGGGTCGCCTGTTCGACGGTGGTGACGGTCCAGACGCGTCGCGCACCGTTGTGAAACGCCGTGGTGATCGCCGAGGTGGCGCGTAGCACGTCGATGACGACGGCGATTTCCACGTCGTCGGCCACGGGTTCCAATCCGGGAAGCAGCGAAACGCGAATCCGCAACATCGCTCAGAATCGATCCTGCTCCGGCACCGCCGAAACACGCACATCGCCGTCGTCGACTTCGACGTGAATCTGACTCGGCCGGCAACACACCGGGCAATCCTCCACGTAATCCTGGGACCCGCCTTCGCTCAAATCGATCGGAATCACGATCTCTTCACCGCAACCGTCACAAACGTAGGTGGCTTCGTCGTTCACTTCTGGTACTCCTTGGGGAACTACAGGCCTGAGGCAGCCTATCGTACGAGGCCGCCGTGCCGGCTGAAAAAGCGCCGCCTGTTCACGCAGCCGTCCTCATCCACCACAATAAACGATGCGGACCGTCCGAACCGTACCGATCCTCCCGACGGGCGTCTTTTTAAAGGAAACCAACGTCATGAAACTGTCCCCAGCGCTCACCATGGGCCTGACACTGCTCGTGTTCGGATGCAGCCGTGACGGCGGCACCGATGTCGCCCCCGACCTCGGCGATGCCGCCGAGAACGCCCTGGAGGCCGACCAGGCATTGGCCGAAATCGCCGGCCAGGTGATGTGGACCAAGGGCAACCGGACGGCGTCGGTGGATCTTCGCGAAGTCGCTCCGGAAGATCTTCCCACCGCGGTGGCGGCGACGGTCATGGTCCCCGGTGTCGAGGAGGTCCAACTCAAGGGCCGAGCCGTCGACGACACGATCGCGCTTCCCGTCTCCGGAATTCCGACGCTGCGGCGGCTGCGTTTGACCGACACCGACGTGACCGACACGACGTTGAAAAAAATCGGCGAGGTGGGAAACCTGCAACTCCTGCACGTTCACGGCGCGCAGCAGATCACGGCCGAGGGGTTACGGAGTCTGTCCGAGCTTTCGGAACTGAAAGATCTCAGCCTGTCCGGTGACAACATCGACGACGGCGTGATCGCCTCGTTGGCCGGGCTGACCGAGCTGAAAAAGGTCCGCTTGCGAGGCACCGCGATCACCGGTGACAACATCGCCCCCATCGGCGACACGCCGATCGAAGATTTGGAGCTGGCCGAAACCGATTTCGGCAACGCGGGCATGGCGGACGTCGCCGAGATGCCGGAACTCACGAAATTGAATTTGTGGCTGACGAAAATCGACGACCAAGGTTTACAATCACTGGCCGGAAACGAACGATTGACGTCGCTGAATCTGGACAACTTGCCGGGCATCACCGACGCTTCGATCGACGTGATCGCGTCGATGCCGTCCTTGACGTTTTTGCATCTGGGCAAGACCGCCGTGACAGCCGACGGAGTCGAACGTTTGGACAAACTGCAAAAACTGGAAAAGATTCATGTCACGAATTTGGACGTGCCCGAGGAAGTGTTGCAACGACTCCGCGATCGAATTCCGTCGCTGAAAGAAGTTGTCAACTGATGGCCGACGTCCATGTCGTTCATAGCGTGCCCGGTGCGGCCGATCCGACGACGTTGTTGTCCCGGTTCGCCTTGCGGTCGTTCCGACCCGGCCAACGCGACGTCATCGATGCCGTCGCCGACGGTCGCGACGCGTTGTGCATCATGCCGACCGGAGGCGGAAAAAGCCTTTGCTACCAGTTGCCGGCCTTGGCCCGCGAGGGCACGACGATCGTCGTGTCGCCCCTGATCGCACTGATGAAAGATCAAGTCGACACGCTGCGATCACGCGGCATCGACGCGAAATTGCTCAACAGCAGCTTGTCCGCGGGCGAACAAGACCGAGTCATGGCCGAGATGGCTTCGGGCAAGGTCAAACTCGTTTACATCGCGCCGGAGCGTCTTCGCAACGGTCGTTTTCTGGACGCGATCCGCACGGCGAACGTCTCCTTGTTGGCGATCGACGAAGCGCATTGCGTGAGCGAATGGGGGCACGATTTTCGTCCCGACTATGCGAGGCTGGGACGGTTTCGCACGAAGTACTTGAACAACGTGCAAACGATCGCGCTGACGGCGACGGCCACCCCGACGGTTCGCGATGACATTTGTGACCTGCTGCAACTGGATCAGCCGGCCGTGTTCGTGACCGGATTCGCGCGAACGAATCTGCGTTTCGGTGCCGACCACTTTCAAAGCGATTCGGCCAAGGACGAAAAGCTGGTCGAACTGGTCCGATCGATCGACGGCACTGGCATCATCTACGCGGCGACGCGAAAACGCTGCGAGGAAATCGGCAATTGGTTACCCGAGCGGAGCCGAAAACGTGTCGGGGTGTATCACGCCGGGCTTGAACCCGCCCAGCGGCATCGGGTCCAGGAAGCTTTCATGTCCGGCGAGCTGGCCGCGATCGTGGCGACCAACGCGTTCGGAATGGGCATCGACAAATCGGACATCCGTTACGTCGTGCACTACAACATTCCGGGCAGCTTGGAAGCCTATTACCAAGAAGCCGGACGCGCCGGACGCGACGGCGACATGAGCCTGTGTCGCTTGTTGTTTTCTTACCAAGATCGGTACATCCAAGAATTTTTCATCGAGAACCGTTATCCCTCTCGCGAGATCGTCAAGAAGGTTTACGAATACCTGCTGTCCCGCGAGGAAGACCCGATCGAATTGACGTTGGATCAAGTTCGCGAGGCGATCAACATCAAGGAGACCAGCGAATCGATCGGAACCGCCGAGACACTGATCGCCAAAGCCGGTGTCTTGAAACGACTGGACAGCAATTCGAACAACGCGATCTTGCGGATCGACAGCGAAGCCCCGACGCTGCTGGATTTTCTGCCTCGCGAAGCCAAGCTGCGTCGCAAAGTCATGGTGGCGATCGAAAAAGTCGTCGGCGGCCGCCGCGGCGAAGACGTCTATGTCCGCCCGAACCATTTGGCCGAACTGGCCGGTGTGGAGCGGGACCAGTTGGCGAGGACCCTGCGGGAATTGCAAAAACTGCGATCGTTCGATTACGTCCCGCCGTTTCGCGGCCGCGCCGTCCACTTCACCCGACGCGATCTGCCCTTCGAGAAATTGGAAATCGATTTCGACGAATTGCAACGTCGCAAGGACGCCGAGTATCAAAAACTGGACGCCGTGATCTCGTTCGCGCGGACTTCGGGTTGTCGTCAACGCGTGATCTTGACGTATTTCGGCGATCCCAAAGCCGCCAACTGTTCGATTTGTGATCGCTGCGACCCGAAAGCTGCGATGTCGTTGGACGCATCGGGGGCGTCTTCATTGACGACCGGATCACAGGTCAGCGCCGCTGATAAAACAGCCGATCCGGAACTGCTGCATCGAGGCGTGCAAGTCGTTCTGAGCGGTGTCACACGGACCCACGGTCGCTTCGGCAAGACGATGGTCGCGCAGATGTTGTGCGGCAGCAAAAACAAGAAATTGCAACAATGGAAATTGCATCGTCTGAGCACCTACGGGTTGCTGGCGACGCTGAAACAGTCCGACGTGACGGCGGTGATGGACGAATTGATCGCATGCGGGTTGCTGCAGCAGGTCGAAGTCGATCAGCGTCGGCCGACCGTGCAGTTGACCGAGGCCGGTCGTGACGTGATGCAGTCACGACAGTCGTTGCCCGAAGCTTTCCGGCCGATGTATCCGCTGGCCAAAAAGTTGACCAACTCGGTGCGACACCTGGAAAAGGCCGACGTCGCGTCCGCCGGTGCCACCGAGGACGACGCGGCAAACGAACCGCCGAAGTCCCCGCCGTCTGTCTCGCCGCCGAACGACTTCGTCACCGACGTCGCGGCCGCCGTGAAGCCTTTGCCCGACGTCGCCCCGGGTGACCTCGCGCCGCCGCCCGATGCGGTCGAATCGGACTTGATCGAAACCTTGAAACGATTCCGGCGGAAACGCTCCGCCGCCCTGGGCATCCCGCCGCACCAGGTCATCTCGGTCGCCACGATCAACCGCATCGCCGATCAAAAACCGATCGACGTCGGAAGTTTGGAGAACATCGATGGCGTCTCGGCCGAAATGATCGAATCGTTCGGCCACGATTTGCTGGAAATGGTGCGGCGCCGGTTGAGCGAGGACGCCGCGTCGGGGACGGCGGAAAGCGAGCTTTCGGCCGTCGACGCGGTCGATCGCCCGGACGGTCCCGGCGACGAAGGCGGGCAGGATTTTTACTGGACCTGGAAACTTTTTCGCGACGGCTACAGTAAGGACCAAGTGACAGAAATCCGGCGGCTTTCCCGCGACGACGTGCAAAGGCATCTTCGACAAGCGGCCCGGGCCGGTCACGACATCGACCCGAATTGGCAATAAACGACCCGTGGTACCGTTTTTGCTGCGTTTTCGGCGCTCGGAACCCGTTTTCGCGGGGCGTAGCGCCGACACTTTTTGGGGTCAGTGCTAGACTGAGGAATCGCCGGACGAACCACGGACCGATCACGGGCCGATCGGCAAAAGACTGGCCACGAATGGACTAGGTCGTACTATTCCATCTCAAACAACTGATGACATTCGCAACTTCGGAGGATTCCGCATGACGGATCCTCGGGAAAGGCTTTCGATGGAAAATCGTTCGGAGGACAACAAAGATTCGGGTGCCGACGGCAGTCGCAAGCGGGGCAACAACTCGTTTCTGATTGCCTTGGTGGTCGCCGGATTGGTGGCCATGCTGTTCCTGAATCGGGGCGAGGAACGCGATCGGGTCACGTCCAGCTTTTTCCAGCAGCAACTCAGCGAAGGCAACGTTCAAAACGTCGTCATCACCGACGAAACGATCAAGGGAACGTTCCGCTTTCGACCGGAAAAACCGGTACCAAAGGGTGCCGAGGGGACCACGGACGGAGACGGCGAAGTGGAGAAGTACCGCAAGGAGTTTTACCTGGTCCGCAACCGCGATGCCGGTGCGGCCAAGGAACTGGAGGCACAGCTCCGCGAGAAAAACATCCCCTACGAATTCGCCGAGCCCGATCGGACCGGGGAGATCCTCAGTTTGCTGATCATGATCGGCCTGCCGTTGGCGATCATCGGGTTCTTGTTCGTCATGATTCGCCGGACCCGCAGCGACATGATGGGCGGGGGGTTCCTGTCGGGATTCAGCAAGAGCCCCGCGAAACGCTTCGAAGCCACCGACAAGGCGATCAAGTTCACCGACGTCGCGGGTTTGGAAGGCGTCAAAGCGGATTTGCAAGAAATCGTCGATTACCTGAAGACGCCCGAGAAGTTTCAAAAGCTGGGCGGCTTCGTTCCCAAAGGCGTCCTACTGAACGGGCCTCCCGGAACCGGCAAGACGTTGCTGGCACGGGCCATCGCCGGCGAGGCCGATGTGCCGTACTTCAGCGTCAACGGTAGCGAATTCATTCAGATGTTCGTCGGCGTCGGTGCCAGCCGCGTCCGTGACCTGTTCCGGACCGCCAAAGAACAGGCGCCCGCGATCATCTTCATCGACGAAATCGATGCGGTCGGTCGACAACGGGGGGCCGGTTTGGGCGGCGGACACGATGAACGGGAACAAACGCTGAACCAGATCTTGGGTGAAATGGACGGCTTCGGGGGCAGTCAAGCGGTGATCGTGGTCGCCGCGACGAACCGGCCCGACGTGCTGGACCCGGCCTTGTTGCGACCCGGTCGCTTCGATCGGCACATCACGGTCGGCCGCCCGACGATGAACGGTCGCGAGGCCATCTTCAAGGTCCACGTCCGCGACGTCCCGCTCAGCGACGACGTGGATTTGAGACGCTTGGCTGCGGGAACCGTCGGTCTGACCGGCGCGGACATCCGCAACATGGTCAACGAAGCCGCGTTGTGGGCGGCCCGCAACGATAAGAAACAGGTCGAAATGGAAGACTTCGATTACGCCCGCGACAAAATCCTGATGGGGGCCAAACGCGAGGAAGTTCTACAAGAGGACGAAAAAGAAAAAACCGCTTACCACGAAGCCGGCCATACGCTGACGGCTTGGCATTTGGACGGATCTCACGTCGTCCACAAGGTCACGATCATCCCCCGTGGCCGCGCCCTCGGGGTGACCCAGTACGTGCCCAACGAAGACCGATTGAGCATCAGCAAACGGGAACTGGAACACCAGTTGATCGTGCTGTTGGGGGGGCGAGCGGCCGAAAAAATCGTCTACAGCGAAACTTGTGTCGGTGCCGAGAACGACCTGGAACGGGCGACCAGCATCGCGCGGCGAATGGTCACCCACTGGGGCATGAGCGCCAAAATCGGTCCGGTCAGCTACAAAACCAGCGACGAGGACCCGTTCTTGGGCCGCGAGATTCATCAGTCGCGTCAGTTCAGCGAACACACGCAAGAATTAATCGACGAAGAAGTCGCACGAATCTTGTTGGAAGCCGACCAAAAAGCCGAACAGCTTCTGCGGGAACACCGTGGCGAATTGGAATCGATCACACGTTCGCTGTTGGAAAAGGAAGAGCTTTCCGAAATGGAAATCACCGACTTGATCGGTCCCTCCATCCACGAACGCTCCGGGACGAAAAAAGACAAGTCCGAACAAACGATCGCACCGGAGAGTGCGTCGGAGCACAGTCCCGGTACGGCCGTCCAACGCGACGATGGGAATTGAACCTTGGAAATCATCGATTTCGTCTCCCGATACGTTCACATCGTCACGTCGATCGTCTTGATCGGCGGCAGTGTGTTCAGCCTGCTGGTTCTGATGCCCGCGGCGAAGCTGATTCCCGACGACGCGCACCAAACGCTGGCCGCGGCCGTGACGGGGCGCTGGAAGCGGGTGGTCCATTCGGGGATCTTGTTGTTCCTGATTACCGGCTTTTACAACTACTTTCGTGCCATCCCGGAGCATCGAGGCGACGGCCTGTATCACGCGTTGATCGGCACCAAAATGCTGTTGGCCTTCCTCGTGTTCTTCTTGGCGGCGGCTTTGGTCGGACGCAGTGCGGCCTTGGAGAAAATGCGAACCCACCGTGCGACGTGGTTGAAGGTCTTGCTGTTGCTCGCGGCGATCGTGGTCGGATTGGCCAGCTATGCCAAAGTTCGCGGTATCCCGGCGGACATTCCGCCCGCCCTGGTCACCGACACCGCTGGGCCGATCAACGCCTCGAGCTGATCGCGACGAGATATTCTTGCCGGACGCCGTTTTCCATCACACCCGTCCGCACGTACAAGCAATCGTTGACGGCGACGGGACTGGCAAAGATCGAATCGCCGGTCTGGTTGGTCGACAACAATTCGAAACGGGCGGGATTCGCGGCCAAGGTGAACACTTCACCTTTTTCGGATGCGACGATCAGTTCGGCACCGACCAACAAAGGCGACGCACTGATTCCGCCACTGAACAGTCGCTCCTTCCACATCTCGGTGCCGTCGCGTGTCCGCCAGCAGTACGCCACACCGTTGTCGGCGACGCCGAAGACGAATTCCTTGATCGCCAACAGCGACTGTTCGTAACACATGACGGTGTTGGACCACAGTTCCTTGCGGTTGCCCGCCGCTTGGATGCACCAAGTCCCTGATCCGGGATTACCGCCGCTGATCATCAGCCGTCGATCGTCCCAAACGATGGTCCCGCAAATCGCGTCGGTGGCGGTCGGTACGCTCCAGCGACGGGCACCGGTTCGGGGGTCGTGGGCGTCGATCGTGCCGGCCCCCGCCAGCAGCAACAGTCGCTCGCCAGCCACGGTCGCCACGATCGGCGAGGCAAAATTCAGGTTGATCGGTCGCTCGGCTTTCCAGATCGGTTTCCCGGTCTTCAGGTCCAACGCGTACAGCCCGCTGTTCTCTCCGTCGTACTCTGCGGCGACGATCAGCAAATCGCCTTCGATGATCGGGCTGGCTCCGTAACCGAACTGAAACTGACTGGGATAAAAATCGCAAACTTGACGCTGCCAGATCTTGCTGCCTTCCATCGACAATGCCGTCACGTTGATCGCGTCACGGCTGTAAAAACACGCGTAAAGCATTTCACCGTCCGAGGCCAGGCTAGGCGATGCACCGGAGTTGTTGCGGTGCATGGGAATGTCGCCCACGTCGCGGTGGACGGCCCACTGGTTGACGACCCGCCCGGTCTGGCGGTCGATCCGCAAGACAGCTTGAACGCGAGCGACCGGATCCATCGTGGTCAAGAAAATCCATTTTCCGACGAAGATCGGCGTGCTATGGCCGCGACCGGCGATCTTCGCCTTCCACAAAATGTTTTGACCGGTCTTCAGGTTCCATTTCAGGGGCAGGTCCCAATCTTTGCTGGCGTGATTATCGCCAGACGGGCCGCGCCATTGTCGCCATTCGCCGGCGTCTTGCGCTCGGGTGGTCGCCCCGGCGGAAAAGAAAACGGCAAGCAAGAGCGAAGTGAACGCGGGGCAAACCCGTACCGAATCGCAAAGGCGTCGCCACGGGCCGGCTGTCTGGAACAAAGCTGTCAAAGTCACGGCGAAGAATCCTTGGACGGAAGAGCGGAAAAGCGTATCAATCTGACGTTCTACCCTACCGAGCGATCAATCATCGCGGGTCAAAAAACTTTGCCAACCGTTCCGGCGTCGGTTTCGGTGTGACCCAGGAAACGAAGACCGTCGTGACCAGGCAAGTGAGCACCATCACGACGACGGGCATGATTTCGTAGTTTTCGCCGCCCAAGGGGACTTCCAATTTGAACGCCCGCAACCCACCGGGGGTCTGCGTGCCGTGGTAGAACAAGGTCCCCCAACTGATGATCGCGGCGAACACACCGCTGATCGCCCCGGCCGCACTCAGTCCCCGCCAGTACAGGGCCGCGAAGACGATCGGGAACAACGCGCTGAATCCGCTGAAGCACCAGACCCCCAAGGCGAACACGCTGGTCTGATTGGCCAGGCTCAGCAAATAGGTCACCGCGACGATGCCGATGATGAACATTCGCGTCAGGAAAACCTGCTGCTGGTCGCTGAGATTCGCCTTGCGGCTGTAGTGGCAATAAATATCATTGCTAAAGATCGTCCCGATCGACAAAAACTGGCTGTCCAAACTGGACATGATCGCCGCCAAGATGCCCGCGGCCAAAAATCCGCCCAAGATTTGACCGGTCTGCGTCTTGACCAAGAACGCCAACACCGTGTTGGGGTTGATCCCCGGCGGGACGACGTCCGCCGCCAAGCTTCCCGTCGCCCACACGCCCACCAAGACGCAGGGAACCCAGACGATCATGATGAAGATCGGGTGACAAACGACGGCCAGCTTGAACGAGTTCGAACTTTTCGCCGTCATCCAGTGCTGGAACAAGTGCGGGAACATGCCCACCGACAACGGGATCAGCAGGTAAGTGAAGAACTTCGTCTTGCCCATTTCGACCCGCGTCACCTTGTCGTCCGGGACCGATTCAGCCAACGCCCGCAAGTTCGCGACGAAACCGTCCTGTCCGCCCAGGCGATTCGCGATCACATAAAACGTGACGACGCCCAGGATCATGAACACCAACGTTTGAAACGTGTTCGCCCAAGTGGTGCCACGCATGCCGCCAAAGAACACGTAAATCAACACGACGATGCAGATCATCAGGGACCCCAACCAAGCCGGGATGCCGCCGTCGAGCGCCGGATTGATCGAACCGTCCGCGTTGATCGCTTGAAACATACCGACGTCGGGCGCCAGCCCGGCGGTCAGCGACTGAACGACCGAACCGGCACTGATCACACCGACCAACAAGTACGGGATGATCAGGCCGACCAAGATCGGAAACAGCAACAGCCCGATGAAATCACTGCCCAGTCGATCACGAAAGAATTCGATCTGCGTCGTGTAGCCGTTCCGGCGGGCCAATTTCCAAACCTTGACGCCGATGACGAAGAAGCACAGCGAGTGAACGATGCCACTGCTGCTGGCCAGCATTCCGTAGACGCCGATGCCTTCTTTGAACGCTTCGCCGCTGCTGCCGACCAGCGCGAACGCCGTCATCGTGGTGCCGAACATGCTCATCAGCAACAAGAACGGGCCGATCGAGTGGCTGGCGACCTGATAATCCTCTTTGGTGCCTTTGAACAAACGGCTGGAAAACAGTCCCAGCAGCAACAACAGGCTCAGGTAAAGCAGAATGATGATCAGTTGGGGAAGTCCGCGATGCCACTCCATCAGACCGCCTCTTCGCTCGAATCGTGTTTCGCCTGCTCGCGGGCAAGTGGCTTTCCAGGCCCGGTCGGATCATCCACCGGCCACGCGATCTTGGTCGCCAAGAACCACGTCGCTGCGGCGGCAAGCGAGAGGCAAGCGTGCCAGAACAATCCGATCGGCAGGAAGCCGAACACCAATGTCTTGTTCTCCCAAAACCAGTTGTCCTGATGCAGGATCAAAAGCAGGACCACCAAACCCGCGATGATCAGCGGGCCGGAGGAAGACGAACGGGATTCCGTCATGGCGTTGCACCGAGCGAAGAAGCAGAGACATAAGGTCCGGCGAGCGGGTTGGCCCCGGAGGAAGGTCCCGCAGTGTAGTTGAGTCCGGGGGGCTTCGAAATTAGGCTTCTCGGATGGACAACTGGGAATCTTGGCTGACTTTGTTCGTCGTCATCGGCTTGATGGCCGGGCTGGCGATCCGCCTTGCGACTGCCGAACTGCTGGCCTTGATCGCCTTATCGGTGATCGTCCTGGCCAAGAGTTTTTTTCCCGATGCCGAGTTGCCGGGCGTCGCCGATGCGGTCAAGGGCTTCGGAAGTGAAGCGTTGGTGACGGTCGCTTTTCTTTTCGTCGTCGTCACGGGGCTGGAATTGACCGGCGGCGCGGAACTGGCGACCGGATGGTTTTTGGGGCGGGCGACCGGTGAGGTCGATGCGAAAGTGCGTGTCTTGACGCCCGTCGCGGCGGTCAGCGGCTTTCTGAACAACACGCCGGTGGTCGCCGGAATGTTGCCCGTCGTCGGTGACTTGGCGAAGAAGATCAACGTCAGTCCCAGTGTCATGCTGTTGCCGATGTCTTACGCAGCCATCTTGGGTGGCATGTGCACGTTGATGGGAACCAGCACGAACCTCATCGTGCAAAATCTTTATGCCGATCGGAGCGGCCAAGAGCTGGCTTTCTTTTTTCCCGCCATCGTCGGACTGCCCGCGACGGTTGCGGGATTGGTCTATCTGATCTTCGGTTCACGCTATCTGCTGCCGGGTCGAAAGCCCGCCGTCAGTGTCGGCGATGATCCACAGCAATACACCGTCGAGATGCAAGTCGAAGCCGCCGGGCCGCTGGTCGGTCGGACGATCGAGGAAGCGGGCCTGCGACGACTGCCGGGTTTGTACATCGCCGAGATTCAGCGAAACGACGGCGGTACCGAAGGACGTATCGTCGCCGCCAAGCCGGGGGAAATGCTGCGCGCCGATGACGTGTTGATCTTGGTCGGCGCGATCGAAAGTGTCGTGGACTTGAAAAAGATTCGCGGCTTGTCCACGCCCGATGATCAATCCCGCAAACTGCAGGTGCCCGCCTGGCGACGGACCCTGGTGGAAGCCGTCGTCAGCCCGCGATGCAGTTCCTTGGGAAAGTCGATTCGCGAAAGTCGATTTCGGACGCGTTACAACGCGGCGGTCGTCGCGGTCGCCCGCGGCGGCAAGCGTTTGGCGGGAAAACTGGGCGACGTTCACCTGGAAATCGGCGACGTGTTGCTGCTCGAAGCGTCCCCGTCTTTCATGCACCGCCAACAGACCTCGCGAGACTTTTACTTGGTCAGCAAAGTCGCCCAGGGCGCGGTCCGCCGCCCCGAACGGGCGTGGCTGGCCATCTTCATCGTCGTCGTCATGGTCGTGGCCGCCGCCTTCACCCCGGTCCCGATCTTGGCCGCAGCGATGGTGGCCGCCGTGGCGATGGTCGTCACGCGGTGCTGCCGCAGTGACGAGGCGCTTCGTAGCGTGGACTGGTCCGTCTTGATCATCATCGGCGCGGCCATCGGCGTCGGCGAAGCGATGGGAATCAGCGGTGCCGCCAAATCGATCGCCGACGGGTTGTTGTCGATGGCGGGGAAGCACCCGCTGGCGTCGTTGATGGCGATTTACTTGGCGACCATGGTCTGCACCGAATTCATCACGAACACCGCCGCGGCCGTTTTGATGTTCAAAATCGCGATGGAGACCGCCGACAATCTTCAGGTCAGCGAAGCCCCTTTCGTGCTGGCGGTCATGATCGCCGCCTCGGCCAGTTTCCTGACGCCCTTCGGCTACCAGACCAACGCGATGGTCTACGGCATCGGCGGCTATCGTTTCGGGGACTATTTCCGGTTCGGGATGCCGCTGACGTTGATCGTCTTTGCGATCGCGATGGTCGTGATCCCCTGGGCCCGACCGTTTTAGTCGCCGCACGTTTGCAGGATCGAGTTTCCCGGAACGGATTCCGGCCCGCAACACCACCGGCGAGAGGGCTTATCATCCCACAATGAGACGACATGTCGCGTTGGTCATCGAGACGTCAAGTGTTTACGGACGCGATCTGCTTTCGGGCATCGTGCGTTTCATGCGGATGCACGACCAGTGGTCGGTCTTCTTGGAGCAACGTGACCTGTGGAAACAGCCGCCGTCCTGGCTCGGCCAATGGCGGGGTGACGGCATCATCTCGCGGGCGACCACCCCAAAGCTTCTCGACGCGATCGCGAAAACCGGCGTTCCGCTGGTCGACGTCACCGATCGCAAAGGTGACTCCCGGTTGCCACTGGTTCGCAGCGACGACGTGACGATCGGGCACATGGCGGCCGATCATTTGCTGGAACGAGGTTTCCAGCGGTTCGGGTTCTGTGGCTTCACCAACGAGTCATGGTCGGAGCGACGCGAGGACGCGTTTGCCGATCGCGTCGGTCAGAAAATCGGCGCGACTTGTTCACGATACAACTCCGTCTGGCACGGACCGTCGGCCCGATCCTGGGAGGACCAACAACAACGCATCGCGGCTTGGCTGGAACAGTCGGCTCCGCCCTTTGCCGTCATGGCGTGCAACGATCTGCGGGGGCAACACGTCATCGATGCTTGTGCCAAGCTGAACTTGGCGGTCCCCGAACAAGTCGCCGTCATCGGGGTGGATAACGACGAACTGCTCTGCCGCGTTTGCTCACCGCCACTTTCCAGCGTGATTCCCAATGCCGAAACGGTCGGTTTTCGCGCCGCCGAAGTCTTGGCACGAATGATGGACGGCGAAACGATCCGCGATCACGCCCAGTGGATCGAACCCCTGGGCGTCGCGACGCGTCAATCGACCGACGTGGTGGCGATCGACGACCGCGAGATCGCAGCGGCGCTGCGTTACATTCGCCAGAATGCCTGCCGCGGAATCACGGTCCGACAAGTCGTCCAGAACAATCCGGTGTCGCGAAGCACTCTGGAACGACAGGTGAGAAAATATCTCGGACGCACGCCGCAACAGGAAATCCGTGAAGTCCAAATCAAGCGGGTCCGAGAATTGCTTTTGACAACCGATCTGGCCTTGGACGAGATCGCGACGCTGTGCGGATTTGATCATCCTGAATATCTGCACGTCGTGTTCAAGCGGATCACGGGGATGACGCCGGGCCAATTTCGACGCGCCGCCAAACCCTCCTCGGATCGGGGCCGCACCGGCCAACGTCGGAGTGACAATATACCTTAATCTCACGACGGGCGATCTCATTGCCGGGCCCATCCCCGGTCAATAGGTTGTTAAAGTTGAGGAGTCGTTCCGTCGTAAATGACGTCGCGCCCCCTCCAAAAAAACACCCCCACTGACCTTTCATTTGTCCCCAGGCCAAGCCATGAAACACTTCGTCATCATCGCCGCCGCGATACTCTCCTGCCTCGCATCCGACGCGCGGACGGTTCTCGCCCAAGAGATCGTCGACACTTGGCGTTACAACCTGCGGGCCCCCCAAAGCGGTTGGCAAGCGGCCGATTTCGACGACAGCGATTGGCAGAAATCCAGCGGCGGTTTCGGCACCCCGGACACGCCGGGGGCTCGCGTCGGTACGAACTGGTCGACCAAAAGCATTTGGCTGCGTAAGTCTTTTCAGCTGGATAACATCCCGGCCGACCCGCATTTGTGGATGCACCATGACGAAGACGCCGAGGTCTACATCAACGGAACCCTAGTCGCCGACGTTGACGGTTACGTCAGTGATTACAAGGCCTTTCCCGTTTCCGCCGACAAACGTTCGTCGCTCAAAATCGGCAAGAACGTCATGGCGGTGCATTGCCGACAAACGACCGGCGGTCAGTTCATCGACGTGCACTTGATCGACGGCGACAAGGCGCCCGGATTGCCGAAACCGGAGCGAAACACCAAGCCGTTTCAATCCGAGCTGATCACGTCCTGGGGCGCCGAAGTCACCGCGGAGAACGCTTGGACCGAGTACCCGCGTCCGCAACTGAAACGCGACAACTGGACGAATCTGAACGGCCATTGGGACTACGCGGTCACGCCGGTCGAGCGAGAGAAGAAGCCGGCCGAGTGGTCGGGCAAGATCTTGGTGCCGTTCAGCTTGGAATCAAAACTCGGCGGTGTGCAACGCTTGCTCGATTCCAGCGAAGCCCTTTGGTATCACCGTACGTTTGAGGCGAAACCCGGCGAGGACACGCGTCAGTTGCTGAACTTCGAAGCCGTCGACTATCGCTGCGAAGTCTTCGTCAACGGGCAGTCGGTCGGCACGCATCAAGGCGGCAACACGCACTTTACCTTCGACATCACCGACGCGATCAAGGACGGGGAAAACGAATTGGTGGTCCGCGTCGAAGACGAAACGGAAGCCTTTCAGCTGCGGGGCAAACAGGTGCTCAACGCCCGCGGCATTTGGTACACGCAAGTTTCGGGCATCTGGCAAACTGTCTGGTTGGAACAAGTCCCCGCCGACCACATCGTCGACTTGAAATTGGCCACCGACGCCGATGCCGGCACGATCACCGTCACACCGGTCGTCAAAGGCGACGGCAAGGTCCGCATCGTCGTCAAGGACGGCGACGAAGTCGTCACGCGGGGTGAATCCGACGGCAACGCGGTTCGGTTGAATATCCCCGACGCCAAGTTGTGGTCGCCTTCGTCGCCGACCCTGTACGACATCCGGGCGACACTGGTTTCGGATTCCGGCGCAAACGTCGACCAGGTTCAGTCCTATGCCGGCATCCGCAGCGTCGGCAAGACGAAGGACGCCGACGGGCATTGGCGATTCACCCTGAACGGCGAAATCATTTTCCACTGGGGTCCGCTGGATCAAGGTTGGTGGCCCGACGGATTGCTGACCCCGCCTTCGGACGAAGCGATGTTGTTCGACATCGAGTGGCTGAAGCAGGCCGGGTTCAACATGATTCGCAAACACATCAAGGTCGAACCGCGGCGTTATTACTATCACTGTGATCGCTTGGGCATGATGGTTTGGCAAGATCACGTCAGCGGCGGGCCGAACCCGCCATGGACGCGGCTGCAGCCGAACCCCGAAGACGCGACTTGGCCGAATCGCCAGCACAAACAGTTCATGCTGGAGCTGGAACGAATGATCGCCGCCCTGGAAGACCATCCGTCGATCGTCGTCTGGGTCCCATTCAACGAAGCGTGGGGGCAGCACCGCACCGTCGAAGTCGGCGAGTGGACGATCAAACGTGACCCGTCGCGGCTGGTCAACATCGCCAGCGGCGGTAATTTTTGGCCGATCGGCGACGTCGTCGACGCGCACAAGTATCCCCATCCCGGTTTCCCCTTTCAACAGGGTGCAGGCGGACGTTTCGACGACTACATCAAAGTCATGGGCGAATTCGGCGGCCACGGATTGCCCGTCAAGGGACATTTGTGGGACGCCAATCGACGCAACTGGGGCTATGGCGATCTGCCGAAAAACGAAGCGGAATACAAGGAACGCTACGTGAAGTCTTTGGAAATGCTCGATGAACTGCGGCGACAAGGCATCGCCGCCGGGGTCTACACCCAGACCACCGACGTCGAAGGCGAAGTCAACGGCTTGATGACTTACGATCGAAAAGTCATCAAGATTCCCGCCGAGCAGCTCGCGCCGATGCACCAGCGTTTGTTCACGCCGATCGAAAAAGTCCGCGCCGATCAGTTCAATCCCAGCGCGTTCATCCAGCAAAAGTCCGATCGCGAACCCGGCCCGGTCATGGACGCCGACACGATCCGCGCGGGCCTTGAAAGTCATGACCGCGCCTTGTACGTCAAGTCCGGTTGGATTCGTGATCCTTACATCACACTCGGTCCCGACGACTATTACTACCTGACCGGAACACAGCCCAACGAAAATGACCCCCGTGAATCGAAGGATCCTTATAACATCGGCTTGGGTGACGAAAGCATCGTCGGCGAACAGGTCCGCGTGTATCGCAGCAAGGATTTGATCCAGTGGGAATCGCTGGGCCCGATTTTCACCATCGAAGACACGTATCAAGCGAAGCAGGGAAGGGATTTCAGGAATCGATACATCTGGGCACCGGAAGTTCATTGGATGGGCGACCGTTGGGCTTTGGTGCATTGCCCGAAGTCTCATTCCAGCTTGGCGTTGTCCGAGGGCAAGGATCTCCGCGGGCCTTGGACGCATCCGCTGGGCGCGGATCTGGGGCAACGCCATGATCCCTCGTTGTTCACCGATGACGACGGCACGGTTTACCTGCTGTGGCAAAACACCATGGTCGCGCCACTCGACAAAGACCTGACCGGTTACGCCGCCGAACCGGTTCGCATCGATCCCTCGGGGACTCGTCCCGCGCCCGACGGCCGGCCGATCAGTCGGATCGGACACGAGGGCGCGACGATGATGAAAGTCGGCGGGAAGTACGTTCACTTGGGAACGGCTTGGTCGACCGATCAGGGCCGACAGGGATCTTACAATTTATATTACTGCGTCGCCGACAAGATCACCGGGCCTTACGGGCCGCGGAAGTTCGCCGGACGTTTCCTCGGTCACGGAACGCCTTTCCAAGACCGGGACGGCAAGTGGTGGTGTACCGCGTTCTTCAATGCCAACGTGCCCCCGGTGCCGCGGCAAGGGATCCGAGATCGTGACTTGGGTGAAAACGCCCAGACGATCAACGAACAAGGCGTCACGATCGTTCCTTTGGACGTGCGTGTGCTCGACGACGGCGAAGTCCACATCCGCGCGAAGGATCCCGACTACGCGTCGCCCGGACCCGACGAAGTGCAAGAGTTTGACCTCTGAAAATCGCGCTGGCGTGTTCACTACCCCCCCCCCCGCACCCCCCCCACGCTCGTCGGGGGGGATCAGGGCGGACTTTTGCGACCGCACGGGCGATCGTTGTCGGACGACCGTTTCGCTTGGATTAAGCTGGTCAGACTTGTCGCCCGATCGCCTGGACGGTCGCCGCCTTTGATTCCGCTTTTCTGTTCGCCATCGTCCGCCATGTCCGTCGCCACATCGAACGCCCCGTCCATCCGGCTGAGCGAAACGGAGGCCCATCATTTCCTCGGCATCGACGTGGGGGGCACCGATGTCAAATTCGGTTTGGTCGATCATCAAGGAAAGCTGATCAAGACCGGTCGTGAATCGACGCCCGTGTTGGGGACGCCGCGACGCGTTTTCGACCACGCCCTGCGATGGGCGGCCGAGGCGATCGGTGGGCGCGACGATGACGCACACGTGGGTGCTCGCTTGACCGCCGTCGGCGTCGCCGTCCCCGGGGTCTTGGACACGTCGACGTCTCGGCTGCGGGAAGTCGTCAACTTGCCCGGTTGGTTGGACGTGCCTTTGCTGGATCAGTTGCAGACGGCAAGCGGATTGCCGTCGGCGGTTTTGAACGATGCCAACGCGGCGGCGTTAGCCGAACATGCGATCCGCGGCCTCGGCCGTCGATCCTTGGCTTTGGTGACCTTGGGGACCGGTATCGGCTGTGGTTTGGTGTTGGGCGGCGAACCGTTCGGCGGCGATCACGGTTGTGCCGGTGAACTGGGACACATCGCCATCGCGTTCGACGATGCGGCGATCCCCTGCACCTGTGGAAGCCGAGGGCACCTGGAAAGCTACGCGGGAGCCGCGGGCGTGACGAGCCGCTTGGCATCCAAGATGCTGGCGGCCGGACGCGATCCGCGGGCCTCGGCGGCTTGGACCCCTCGCGAGATCAGCCGACGTGGCGAAGCCGGTGACGACCTTTGCATCGAAGTCATCGATGAAACGGCGATCTACGTCGGACGGGCCATCGGACTGTTGTCTCAAAGCGTCGACCCGGCCGTTGTTTTGTTGGGCGGGGCGATGACCTTCGGCGGATCGGACACCAAAATGGGACAACGTTTTCTGAAACGAGTGTTGGTCGAAGTCAGACGAACGACGCTGGTGCAAGTCGGTGGCAACGTCGTCATCGAATTTGCTTCGCTCAAGAACGAAGCCGGTATGTTGGGCGCGGCGATGCACGCCAGCACCCTGGTCGCCGGAAACCTGGCCGCTACACCGAAGTCATGATCATGAAGCCCACCGTGGCAAGCGAGAAGATCCCCGTTCGAATTTATCCCCAAGCCTCCGACGCGGCCAAGTCGTTGGCGGCGGAGATTGCCGAATTGATTCGACACAAACAGGACCTCGGCGAACCTTGTGTGCTGGGTCTGGCGACCGGTTCTTCGCCCGTGGGCGTGTACGCGGAATTGGTCCGTTTGCATCGGGAAGAAAGCTTGTCGTTTACCAACGTCACCACGTTCAGTTTGGACGAGTTCTACCCGTTGTCGCCCGATGAACTGCAAAGCTACACGCGTTTCGTGCACGAGCATCTGATTGATCACGTCGACATCGATCGGTCACGAGTCCACATTCCCGACGGCACGATCGAGAAGGACGCCGCGGCGGAGTACTGTGCGCGATACGAACAACGAATCGCCGACGCCGGCGGGATCGATTTGCAACTCTTGGGGCTCAGCCGGACCGGGCACATCGGGTGCAACGAACCGGGCAGCGATCCGGAATCACGGACTCGCATGATCACGTTGGATCAAGTCACGCGGATCGACGCGGCGAGTGATTTTTTCGGGGCGGAGAACGTCCCTCGACACGCGATCACCATGGGCGTCGCGACGATCTTGCAGGCCAAACGGATCGCCTTGTTGGCATTCGGGGAAGGCAAGGCGGAGATCATTCGACGGACCGTCGAGGAATCCGAAACCAGCAGCGTGCCGTCGTCGTTTTTGCAGCGACACGCCGGCACACAAGTTTACGTCGACGAAGCGGCCGCCAGCGGGTTGACCCGATACGCGCGGCCTTGGTCGCTCGGGCCGATCGAGTGGGACGCCACGACGATCCGTCGCGCCGTGATCGACTTGGCGACGCTTAGCGACAAAGCGATCTTGAAATTGACCGAAGCCGACTACAACGAGCACGGCTTGCAAGATCTGTTGGCCGCCCACGGCAGCGCGTACGACATCAACTTGCAAGTCTTTCGGCATTTGCACGGCACCATCACGGGTTGGCCGGGCGGCAAACCCGCGGACCGAAAGCAAGTCGGCGATCGGCCGGGAAACCGCGACGACATTTTTCCCAAGCGGATTTTGTTGTTCTCACCGCATCCCGACGACGACGTGATTTCGATGGGCGGGACCTTGATCCGTCTGGTCGATCAAGGCCACGAAGTTCACATCGCTTATCAGACGTCAGGCAACATCGCCGTGTTCGACCAAGACGCGTTGCGTTTCGCCGAATTTGCGGCCGACTTTTGTCGCGAATTTGAGATTCAAGCGACGGGACTGGATGAGATCGAAGATCACGTCGACGAATTTTTGCGGAACAAGAAATCCGGTCAGGTCGACAGCCGACAGGTGCAACGCATCAAGGGGTTGATCCGTCGCGGCGAGGCTCGCGAGGGGGCGCGATGTTGCGGCGTGGTCGATGGCCAGTTGCATTTTTTGGACTTGCCGTTTTATCGCACCGGTCGTGTGACCAAAAATCCGCTGTGCGAAGAAGACTTTCGTTTGACGACCGATTTGCTACGTCGCGTTCGACCGCATCAGATTTACGCGGCGGGAGATTTGTCCGATCCGCACGGCACACATCGGACTTGTCTGAGCGTCGTGTTGCAATCGTGTCTGCGATGCCGCCGCGACGACTGGTACGACGACTGTGCGGTGTGGTTGTATCGCGGGGCGTGGCAAGAATGGCCCGTCGATCAAATCGAAATGGCGGTGCCGCTGAGTCCCTACGAAGTGAAGCGAAAGCGGGGCGCGATCTTTAAACACGAATCGCAAAAAGATCGTGCCTTGTTCCCCGGATCGGACATGCGAGAATTCTGGCAGCGGGCCGAATCACGGAACGCCGAAACGGCACAACGGTATGACGCGTTGGGGCTGGCCGAATACGAAGCCATCGAAGGCTTCGTCCGCTGGGACGGCCAATCCGGGTTGTTGCTGTAGCCATCGCCCGGGAAATCGCCCGGGAAATCGCCCGGGAAATTCACGCCGGATGGCCGCCCGATCCGTCGCGATGGTCGCCTCCGATTTCTCCGCCGGCCTGGTGGCCCGACGACACGCGGAGCGACTCGGGATTGACGTCCGGCGGGCGGGAACATCATCCTTGGCAATGATCGGCACCCCCGTAACGTGCCGGCACACCGCACACGACTCTTGCCTCGGTTGACCACCAACATGAGCACGGCTTCCGCTCCCCAAGTTCAAGTCCGACTTCCCGACGGAAACGTCACCCCCCATCCCGCCGACGTGACGCCGATGGATGTCGCGGCGGGCATCAGCGAAGGTCTGGCCCGCAGCGTCGTCGCGGCCGAAGTCGGGGGCAAGATCGTCGACGCCGACCGCCCGCTCGGGGATCTGGCCGAAGGCGACCAACCGCTTTCGCTGCGTTTGCTGACCGGCCGAGACGCCGAAGCCTTGGACGTGCTGCGTCATTCGGCCGCCCACGTGATGGCTCGCGCGATCATGCGGCTTTACAAAGGCGTTTCGCTGGCGTTCGGCCCCACGACCTCCGGAGGCTTTTACTATGACTTTGACTTGCCGGAAAAAATCAGCGAAGAAGATTTTCCCAAGATCGAAGCCGAGATCAAAAAGATCATCAAGGACAAAGAGCCTTTCGAGCGATTCGTGCTCGGCCGGGACGAAGCCCGCAAGCTGTGTGACGAACTGGATCAAGACTTGAAGGTCGAACACATCGACACCGGGCTGGGGGATCAGTCGACGGTCAGTTTTTATCGTCAAGGCGAATTCGTCGACTTGTGTCGCGGACCCCACATCCCTGACGCCGGCAAGATCAAAGCCGTCAAGCTGCTGAGCGTCGCGGGCGCTTACTGGAAAGGCGACGCGTCGGGGCGTCAGTTGCAGCGTGTCTACGGCACCGCGTTCTTCGACAAGAAAGACTTGAAGACGTACCTGGAACACTTGGAAGAAGCCAAACGCCGCGACCACCGTGTGCTGGGCAAACAACACGGGTTGTTCGCGATCAATCCGGAGGTCGGCCAAGGCTTGTGCTTGTGGTTACCCAAAGGCGCGAGGGTCCGCGTGACCTTGGAAGATTTCCTGCGAAAGGAATTGCTCAGCCGCGGTTACGACCCGGTGTACAGCCCCCACATCGGTCGCGTGGAGTTGTACGAGACCAGTGGGCACTTTCCGTACTACCGCGACAGTCAATTCGCGCCGCTGTTCGGCAGCGAAGTCGGTGGGATGTTGGATGCCTGGAGCCAGCGTTTGGAAAAAGGTCAAATCGACGCCGACGGCGAGGACAAGCTGATCGCGGCGGCCGAGGTCCTGGGCGTGACGCTGCCCGATTACAAGCTGTCGCTATCGCCGGAGCGGAAACGCGACGTGCTGCATCAGTGGCAAAAGGCAAACGAGCGCTACTTGCTCAAGCCGATGAACTGTCCGCATCACTGTCAGATTTTCGCCGCCCAGCCGCGTTCGTACCGCCAGTTGCCGCTGCGTCTGTTCGAATTCGGAACGGTTTATCGTCACGAACAAACCGGCGAACTGAACGGAATGCTGCGCGTGCGTGGCTTGACGCAAGACGACGCGCACATCTTCTGCACCGCCGAACAAGTCGAAGCCGAATTTCGTGCCACGATCGAGCTGACCAAGTTCGTCTTGCAGTCGGTCGGCTTGGACAACTACCGCGTGCAGTTGTCGCTGCGTGACCCGGACAGCAGCAAGTACGTCGGCAGCGAGGAGAACTGGGACCGTGCCGAAGCGGCGCTGCGGGAGGTCCTGGAGCATTCCGGAGTGAACTTCAACGAAGAACCCGGCGAAGCGGCTTTCTATGGACCGAAAGCCGATTTCATGGTCAGCGACTGCATCGGCCGTTCCTGGCAACTCGGCACGGTCCAGTTGGACTACAACCTGCCCGAACGTTTCAAATTGGAATACAACGGCAACGACAACGCGGCACACCGTCCGGTGATGATTCACCGCGCGCCCTTCGGTTCCATGGAACGATTCACCGGGATGTTGATCGAACACTTCGCCGGCGCGTTCCCGATGTGGTTGTCCCCGGAACAGATTCGCGTGTTGCCGCTGAGCGACAAGTCGCTGGAGTACGCCGTGGCGGTCGCGAAGCAGTTCGACGAAGCGGGCTTGAAAGTCACCGTGGACAAAGCCGACGGCAAAGTCCAAGCCAAGATCCGCAACGCGCAATTGGACTTGGTCAATTACATGGCCGTCGTCGGTCCCAAAGAAGCCGAAGCCGGTCAGGTGGCGCTGCGGGATCGCATCGATGGCGACTTGGGGGCGATGCCGGTCGCCGAAGCGATCGCGCGATTGACCGAGGAAATCGAATCACGCGCGGTGCGTCAAGCGGTTCGCGGCGAAGTCGCCGCGGTCGCAGTCGATTCGGGCCGAACCAGTCACGAGTACTGAGCGGTCGGCGAATCCGTTGACGCGACCGTCCCGGCTGGGTCGGCAAGTCGATCGGGCGTGGAATGACACACCGGTGGATCGACTTGCCCCGGGACGATCGCGACGTTGAATCAGCGGACGGTCGCGTCGCTGCCCGGCCGGGCAGCCAGTTGCAAGTGTCCGTACAGCGTTTGGTTTTGACGAACGATGTAGAACTTGGCACGCGGTCCGGGTTGGATTTCCGGGTGGTTCAAGATGTCCGACAAGTCCTTCATGCGTGCGGTTTGCCACTCGTGGATGCCCAGCAAGATGTCGCCCGCGGCGATGCTCTGTTCCGCCGCGGCCGAACCGGGACGGACGCGGGTGATGTACAGCCCGCCGCCGTAACTGGTTCCCAAACGGCTGTTCAGCCGACGCATCGACGACGCCGCCATCGGTTTGGCCCCAATGCCGATGACTTGCCAAGCCAGTTCTTCGACCGTGGGCGCCGCTTGGGATCGTCGCGGCGAAGCTTGCAGGGCCAGTTCCAGCGGTTCGCCGTCGCGATCGATTTCCATTTTCAAGCCGTCGCTGCCGCCCGTCCCCAGCACGGCCAAGGCGAAATCCAAGCGATCGTCGACGACTTGGGAACCGACGCGGACCACGCGGTCGCCAGGCTTCAATCCCTCCCGCGCGGCTGGACTGCTGGCGGCGACATGGGTGACGGTCACGCCGTCACCGTCGCGGGGTCCGCCGTCGGTTCGCAAGCCGATTTGAAAACGACGGTCGTTGTATTCGTCGATCATCTCGGTGACGGTTTCGACGACTTGATCGATCGGAATCGCGAAAGCGATTTGTTGGGCACCGACACGCACGGCGACGTTGACGCCGATGATTTCACCGTCGATGTTCAACAGCGGGCCGCCGGAGTTTCCCGGGTTGATGCCGGCGCTGATTTGGATCAGATCGATGTAATCCTGCGTTTCGTTGACCGGAACGTCGCGGTGCAGGGCACTGATGATGCCCTGCGTGCTGGTGTGCACGTATCCGAACGCGTTGCCGATCGCGATGACGGTCTCACCGACCATCAAGTCTTCGCTGGTCCCTCGCGGGATCGTGGGCAGCGGCTGGTCGGTGCGGACTTTGATCAAGGCCAGGTCGTTGCGGACTTTCGACGCGACCAAGTCGGCTCGCGTCGTCGTCCCGTCGTGCAGCGTGACCAGGATTTCGGAAACGTCCTCCACGACGTGATAGTTCGTGATCACGTACCCGCGGGGGTCGATGACGACTCCGGTCCCCATGCCGTTGACCTGTCGGAACGAATCGGGGCTGTTGGCACCCGCCATGCCCGCCGCGGTCGCGCGGACCGTCTTTTGTCCATGGATGTTGACGACCGCGGGGGAAGCCCGCCGGATCGCCCGCACGGTCGGCGTCAGCCGCGCCGGTGAAACCTCCGCGGCACTCGTCGAGGTCAATTCGTCGGCCGTCGCCACGGACGTCGGTTGAACGATCGCCAAGCCGATGGCGCCCGAAACGGCAATCGAAAAGCCGCAGGCGAAACGCCGCGCCAGGGATAGCATCGTGGTCTGTCGCATAAATCCCCGCACCTAACGCATGCAGCCAAAATGGGTTGTCCGCCCGGGAAACATTCGAAACGCGTTTCCCACGCCCAGCGTTCGACGGCGGTGTTCGCCGTCGACGATGACGCGTCGACCGGCCCAGCCAGAATCCTCGTCATGAGCTTTTGCATCGGTACAAACGGCGGAGTCGCTTGACGTGCGAAACGTCGCGCCGCAAGGTTTACCATCCTTAACAATCGACCCGACCGGGGACGTCCAAAGGAGGGTGTCGGAATGACTTTGCGGCGTTTTTCCCGGGGATTCCGGCAAGATTGGCTCACCCCGGTTCGGCTTGCCAAAGTCGCCTCGTTCAGGACGCCCGGCGGATCGACGCGGCCGCCCAGTTCGGCACGATGACGGATCGCAAACGCGACGACCTGCGGGCACGGCCCGAGTTCGGCGGTGAAGAGACCGGACGGAGGTCCGACTAAGCGTCGACCGACTTCCGTCGCATCCGACGACCCACCACGGCGGCACCGGTGACAGCCAAACAAGCCAATCCGGACGGCTCGGGAACGGCAACCGCCGACACGCCGAGACGAAGATCGGATCCCGCTTCGGCATTGTTCACGCTCAGGATGGACGCTTCGTCCCAGGCGTCCGGAAACGTATCGACCGAAGAGCCAAAGGTCAGATCGAAACCGGGTGCGGTCGTGACGCGAACGAAGCTGGTGTCCAGACCCTGTGTCGCCGAGGTGAAGCCGATCGCATCGACCAGATTGGCGGTCTCGAAAGTGGTGCCGCTGGTGACGGTATAAACGCCGATCGAGTCGTCCCCGTTGAAACTTGCGACGGCACTGGTCAGGTCTGGTGGCAAAGCATACGCCGGCGCGGCCGCCCCCGAAGCCGCGATCAAGAAAATTCCTTCCGCGGCAAGTGATCCCGACAATGCGGTGGAGAAGCCCGGGGCGAGGTCGTTCTTGTAACCCTCCCGGTCGTTGTTGCTCCAGCGCCCGATCCGAAGCGTTCCCAGGTCGAACGCGGTACCTCCGACGTTTTTCAATTCGATAAACTTGTTGCTGCCAGCGCCCTCGTAGTACTGCGATACGATGACGGCAGCGTCGGCTTGAACGGCCAAGGCCAGGCTGAACATGATGACCAAGCTCGAAAGGATTTTCATGTGTGTCGACCGGTAGGTGGGGTGCCGTTAACCCTCAATCATCAAACGGCTGTCGCGGTTAGCGTATCAAGCCCGTTTTTCCCGGCAATGTTGAACTAGGCAATCTTCGCGAACTTCACGGAATGTTCATCAAGCGTTGGCGTGCCCGGTGGGTTTCACGGAGGTCAGCCGCCGTGAGAACGAATCGCGTTCCGATCGGGCCTGTCGAGCCCGACAAAAAAAGCCGACGCAACCGCGTCGGCTTCAGCTTTCAAGACGGTCGTCGACCGATTGCCTCAGGCAACCTTTGATCGGCGACGAACCCGGCGGTAAACCGCACCGGCTCCCAACATGCCCAGGCAAGCCAAGCTGGAAGGCTCGGGAACGGCGGTCGGGTTGATCGCACCAAAGGAGGTTGTCGTAGGATCGCCAGCAGGAAAAAAATCGCTACTCAATTCAGGCCCGCCGTCAGCCGCGAACACGGCTAGCCGTTCGGTTGGTTGACCGAAGTCGGCGGTGACGAACTGAAACCACTCGCCGTCGCTTCCGCTACGAAACACACCGAGGGGCTCGAATTCACCATTGTACAGAATGTTGGTGCCACCCAGCGAAGCCGCGTACAGGGTGGCATCGTCAGCGAAGGCGTCCGAGACCGCGACCGCATCGAAGATCGTGCCAAGCGCGGAGACGTCTAGAGTTCCAGAGTCCGTGCTGTCCAGATCGGTTCCCGTGGCCAAGAGTGGCACAGTGCCGTCGGTCAACAGCACCGTAAACGAGGGATTCTCCAAATCCGGAACCGTGACGACGCTCAGTCCCAGGGCGTCGAAGGTACCCGTTACATTGCTCGCCCGATCCACCGTGCCATTGATCCCGTCGTTCTCGATCGAATAGATGTTGAAGTTAAATGCCTGGCCGGCGGTGCCGAACAACTCCAGCGTGGTGTCCGCCGGATCACCGCCAGGCGGATTGGGCTCGAATTCGCTAATCAAGTTTGCGTCGGCCGCCATAGCCCAGCACACACACAAAGCAAGGGGAAGAAATCGCTTCATAGTGAATCTCATCAATTTTGGAGCGTAATTGGTAGTACGACCAGCAGAATACCCATTCGCGCCAGACGACAAATGGTAGAATACGTAAAACAGGAAAACTTCACGTTTTCCTCATCTTCCGGATGTCTTGCCTTCTCGCAATCCGAGTGGGTTGGAGATTTTCACTGTTGCTAGCATATCGGCGTTACTCGCCGTTTTGGGTAAGATCGCCTCCGTTGCCGGTGGAGGAAGTTGGCGAAACTCAAGGCCAGGTCACAGCTGCGAGGATGTTCGATTCGACCGCCCGATTTTTGATCTCGTTGCCGTGTCGCAGACGGACGGGGGCATCTTTTCTATAAAGCCGGGTCACCGACCCCGCCGCGTTCCTTTTGCCGGATGCCCTTTTGCCGTGACCGACACCGACTTTTCCTCCCTGCTGGGCAATGACGTCGACCCGGTCCAAGCCGGGGTGCTCTTGCAACGTCTGGCCGCCGCCGAGGACCTCAGCCCGCCGGCGATCCTGGCGACGCTGGCCGAAGACCCGCGGCGGTTGGCGGACAGCGATCCGGCGATTCTGGCCGCCCTGTTCCGTTTGGTGCATTTGAGATTGCTGAGCGGAACCGGCGAAGCCCTGGACTCCCTGCCGCCCGGGCAGATTCGGACGATTCACGACGCCGTTCCGGCCGACACGCCCAATCAGGCGTTGATGTTGCAGTTGTTGTCGATGCAGTCGACCGACGTTGCGCTGACGACGCTGGTCGAATGCTTGAAGGATCGTCCCCCGACCGCCTGGGTCGAAGCCGGCCAGATCATCGCGCCGTTGATGCAACGCACGGGCTGGAACGTCGACGCGCTGTTCCCGGCGATCTTGGACTGTCTGTCCTCGCCGGCCTTGGCCGCACCGATCTTGGACTTGGCGAACTACCTGACGCGTCGGCAACAAGTCGCCCGGCATCCGGCGCGCGACCGGTTGGCGTTGATGAACCATTTGCTGGGCGAAGTCGCCGGCCGCTTGGGCAAGTTCGAAGAAGACCCGCGGACCTTTGGCGATGACGTCGAAACGGTGCAAACGCGACTGGGCGAAGCGGTGGCGCTGGCCGTCTCGCTGTGCGACGCGCTCGGCCTGATCGGCGACGAATCGTCGATCGCGAAACTGAACCGAGCCGTCGAGCTGCGGCACCGCCGAGTCCAGTGCGAAGCGGCCGGCGCGCTGGCCATGCTGGGCGACGATCTGGGCAAAAAACGTCTGGTCGAATTGTCGGCCGATCCGGCGGCACGGTTGCGAGCGATCCGGTACGCCGACGAACTCGGTTTCGGTGACGCGATCGACGAGGATCAACGCAGCGAACAGGCCAGTGCCGAAAGCGAGCTGGCACTCTGGTTGACTCAGCCGCAACAGATGGGCGTGCCCCCGACGGGCGTCGAAGTCCTGGAGACGCGTCGGATGATGTGGCCCAGTTTCAACGATCCGGTCGACGTTCACCTGATCCGATTCGAATACAACTTCGGCGATCGGCAGTACAGCAACGTCGGCATCGCCGGGCCGGTCGCCTTTGCCCTGGCCGCGGACGTCGCCGACCTGCCGCACGACGACATCTTCGCGATCTATGCGGGTTGGCACGCCGAGCACGACGAGATCTTTACGGTGCCGGGCGATCGATTGAACGAAGCCCAAAAACGGATCGTGACGCCGCTGCGTGATGCACTGGATCGGGCCGGCTACGACGAGATCAAGACGGAGTTGTTGGGGTTCTTTTTGGACGAAACGGCGGCCGTGTTTCGTGCCCGGCGTGAGGAGCGGGAGTGTTTGGTGATCACCGACGGTTTGGAGACGATCGACCAGATCACCGCCGGTCGGCCGCGTCCGTTGCAACCGGGCGATCTGTTCAACCTGTTCAAAGGCCGCAAGATGTTGCGAACGTTCAACTGATCGGACGCCCCGCGGCGTCGTTAGAACTCGCCGTGCCCTTCCGACGCGTTGCCGGCGATCATGACGTGCGTGTTTTGCAGCAGGGTGCCGGTTTCGAATTGCACGTTCTTCGCGGCGATCATGTACTCGGTCGCCGCGGCGTCGTATCGTGACTGAGATTCGCTCAAGCGGCGTTGGGCGTCGAGCAATTGTTCCAAGCTGATCGGCAAGCCGGCTTCGCGGTTCGCCTCCAAGGCGTCTGACGCGTCCTTGGCCGCCAAGTAGCGATTCAAGCTGGTCTCGGTTTGCGCGAAGGCACGATCGGCTTCCGCGATGACGGCGATCAAGTCGTGTAAGATCTGACGTTCTTGCTCCCGCAGCACCGCCTTGTCCCTGGCGACGCGGAGCTTTGCGTTTTGGACGGCCGCGTGGGCCTGACGAAAGCCGACGGGCATGCGGAATTCCAGACCGGCTTCGTACTCTTGATAATCGAGCGATCCGAATTCCTCGAACGCCGAATCGTTGCCGGCCAAGTCTTGGCCGAGTCCACGCAGTCGGTAGATCGAAACCAGATCGAGCGTCGGCAACAAGAAATTCTTGGCCGCCAGGACTTCCATCTCGCGTCGTTTGATCAGCAGTCGTTGTTGTTGCAGTTCGGCTCGCATGCGAATCGCTTCGGCCGACAACGCGGCGACGTCGAACACCAAAGGTGCCAAGTCGGGCTCGTCGATCGGTCGCAACAATTCGCCTTCGCTGATCGGAATGCCGATCAGCAACCGCAGTCTTCGTTCGGCGGCCAGGACGCCGCCGACGCCCGCGAACGTGCCGCCGGAAGTGGCGTTGTAACCTTGTGTGCGTTGGATCAGTTTGCCCGCGATCGCGTCTTGGTATTCGGATTTGAATCGGTAGTACTGTTCGCGTGCCAACGCCTCGGCGGCTCCGCTGCGACGGTTGGAGGACTTTTGTGCCTCATAACTCCGCCACGTTTGTCGTGCCCGTTCCAGCGCCGCGCGTTTCGCGTCGACGTCGCGATACGCGAATGCCAAATCCCAGTAAGCGTTGATCACGTTGCTGACGTAGTCGCGGGCTTGCTGGCGAAACTCGGCCGTCGAGATGTCGTTATTCGCTTTGGCGATCAAGACGCCGTTGTAGACGCCCGGAACGGCCGCCGGGCCGGCGATGCGATTGAACGTCAGGCCCGCCCCGCGAAACAACGGCTGGCGAAGCTCGGCGTGCCACTGGTGCTGCCAAGCGCTAAAAGTCAGGTTGCCCGTCGCGTTGTTGGCGTCGTAATCGGTGATGCTGCGCAGCGAGATTTGGGCACCCGTTGCGGTTCGTTTGGAAACTTGAGCCACGTAATCGTGCGTGTCCTGCTGAAACGCGTTCGCGCCGCCGCCGAAGAAGCGGTTGTTGAAACGTCGATCGTTGTTCTGCCATTTGCCCATCGCGTAAAGCTGGGCGTCAAAGGCGGACAAGGCGGCTTCGATTCCCTGCTGCGGATCCGTCTGGACCAACTGCAAAGCCAAGTCCGTCGTCAGTTGCCCGGGGGCGCGAAGGATCGTCGCGTTCAGGTCCCGCAACACCGACGTGTTGGTCATCGCGATCGCCACGGTCTCGTCCAGCGAAATGTCGCGGTACCGGGCCGTCTCCAGAATCCCGGGATCTCGCAGCGTCATCGGCGGCGCCGGAGGCATGGGCATCTCAAGCGGCGGCACGCCGGTGTCGACTTGTTGCATGATCGTGTCGATGCAAGCGGTCTCGTTGCCGATCGTTTCGGGGATGCTGTGATAGCTCCGACAGCCGACCGACACCCCGATCGCGACGACCAGCGACGCGACGACGGCGGGCACGCATCGTTTCACTCCAGCGTCGAACCTCCCGGGGGAATTCCTGATGGGATCCGCCGGTCTTTCGGGGCGTCGTTGTGGGTTCGTCGTGCGGCGCAATCTGGATCCTCGTGATCGGTGGGTGTGCGCATTACCCCTATCCTTCGACTAATCGGAATAACCCGATCCAACCAAAGCATCGCGAATCCAGGTCGTGAAACTTCCTGCTGACGAAACCGGTCGGCGGAGACGTGAATTCGGCGGGTTTGGTTAAACTAGGACGTTAATCATGTCCACGTATTCCACCACGACCGATTCACGTTGGACCGCCGCCGCCGAGGGGCTGCAGCGTCTGGAAACGCTCGCCCGAGACGTCGTCGATGTGGATCGGTTCTACGTCGACGCGGTTCGTCTTGTCGCCGAAACCCTCGAATCGCCGCGTTGTGTTTTGTCGTTGGAACAGCCGGCCGGACGGCGTGTCCTGGGGACGACCGCGGACGGGGACGATTCGGCGGGGCGGACCGGAGCGATCCCGCATCGTGCCACCAGCCGCCTGTCCGATACGGTGACGATGACGTTGGCTTGCGACGTCGGCACCGCGAGTGACCGGTGCGAGGAACTGAGCGGCGACTTGTCGGCCGGCGTTTTGGACTTGTGTGTCCTCGTTTACTTGAAGTCCCGCTTCCGCCAGGTCGAAGCGTCGGGTCCGGCCGCGACGGGGGATGAACCGAACCTGACGACGTCTTTGCCACCGCGACGCACACGCCGGTCGGCATGGTGGGGCGTTTCGGCGCTGCTCGCGTGCGTCGTCGTGTCGGCGTTCCCGGTCGACTTTCGATTGCCCGTCGAAGGCACGGTGCAGCCGAAAACCGTCCGGCACGTCTTCGCGCCGCTGAGCGGAACGGTGGCTTCGGTATCGACGGACGAAGGTGAAACCGTTTCGGCGGGATCGACGATCCTGGTCATCGAGAATCCGGAAGTCCGATTGCGGCACGAAACCTTGGCCGGCGAGTTGGCGACGGCCGAGGCGGAATTGGTCAGTCTGCGGGTCGAGCAGACCGACCCGTCACGGGCGAGGGAACATCGCACGGACACCGCCGGGCGAAGGCGGATCTTGCAGACCCGCATCGAATCGTTGCAGCGGCAAGTCGATTTGGCGGAGCGTCTGCAAGCCTGTTTGATCGTGACCGCGCCGATCGACGGCGAAGTCACCGGGGATCATGCCGTGCGAGACCTTGTCGGACGCAGGGTCGCTCCGGGCCAATGGTTGGTCGACGTGATCGATCTCGAGGCCGGCTTCATCGCGGAGCTGTTCTTGCCCGATCGCGACTTCGGCTATCTGGCCGCGCGCCAGTCGGGGCCGCCGCTGATCTGTCAATTTCGCCTTCGATCCGACCCGAACGTTCGCTTGCGGGGCAGTGTGGATCAGATTTCCGACTCATCGCAACGGAACGAGCGTGGCGAGGCGGTGATTCGCTTGACCAGTCGCTTGCAAACCGATCAACCGCTTCGCCACGGCGCCACGCTCGTCGGTCACGTCGACGCGGGCCGGCGACCGCTCGGGTTCGTGCTGTTTCGTCCCGTCATCGAATGGATCAGGAGTCAAGGCTGGTGAATCGTCACTTCTTCTCCGTGATCGTCCGCTCCGTGATCGTGACGGTGCTTTCGTTGCCGGTCGGAACCTTGGCGGTGACAACGGAAGTCAGCGGCGATGACGAATCGTCCCGCGTGACGCTGGATGATTTCGTCGTCGTGTTGATCGACGAGGCATCGATCCCCGCCACCGTTTCGGGACCGGTCGCCGGCCTTTCGGTTCGCGAGGGAGACCGGGTCGCCCGAGGCGATTTGGTGGCGACGATCGATGATCGTGATGCCGAGTTGCAAAAACAGTTGGCCGATCGTGATCTGGAAATCGCCCTGGAAACGAGCCGGCAGCGTTTGGGGGTCGAAGCCGCCGAGGCGGCGTCGGCCGAAACGCGTCAGCTGTCGGAGCGGCACGAAACCGAACGACAAATCAACCGACGCAAAGCGGCCAACGACTTGAAGGTCCAAGCCGCCGAGAAAGCCGAGGCGGTGGCCCGAAACGAATACCAACGCGCCGTCGCCGCCAAAGAAAGCTTCGAGCAAGCCGTTTCGGATTCTGAAATCGAAGCGTTGTTGCTGGCCCAACAACGGGCCAGATTGGAAACACGGCAAGCCGTTTTCGAACAAGAACTTGCGGAATTGGAAATGGCGATCGATGACGCGATCGCCCAATCGTTTCGTTTGCAGATGGAATCCAGGCGGGTCCAGATTCGTCAAGCCGAATCCGATGATCGCATCGCCGCTTGGAAAACCAGCATCGAACAGCATCAAGCGGATTTGGCCGCCTTGAGGTTGGAAAAGCATCGTTTGACGTCACCCATCGCGGGTGTCGTCGTCGCGGTGGCCAAGCGTCCCGGCGATTGGGTCGATCCGGGGCAAAGTATCGCAAGAATTGCCAAAGTGGATCGCTTGCGGGTCGAAGGTTTCTTGCCCGCAAAGTGGATTCGCCCGCTCCAGAATCAGGCCGACCTGAGCATCTCGGTCCGCCAAGCCGATGGCACGACGACGCGACGTACCGGCGGCCGTCGGTTCATCAGCCCGGAAATTGATCCGGTCACTCAGGAGACTCGGTGTTGGGTCGAGTTCGACAACCGAGATCTCGCGGTCCAGCCCGGCTTGCCGGCGTCCATCGAAATTTCGGTCCGATGAGGCGCGTCACGGTCAGGACCGATCCGGGCGAACACGTGGCCGCTACCTCGGGCATCGTCTCCGGTGCAACGCTGCGTCTGCGTGACGATTTGATCCGTCGCCGAATCTGGCTGGCCGATCGTCACGTCTGGGTCTGGAAAAATCCGCGCGACGATTCGTTCTACTTTTTCGAACCCGACGAAGACGCGATCCTGCGAACGTTGGAGCGTCCGGCAAGTCGCGACGAATTCCTGGTCGACTGTCTGGGGAGGTTCTCCGAACTCGGACTGACGCCGGACACGCTTTCGGCGTTCCTGGACGACGCCCTGGCGAACGGGTTGATCGAAGTTTCACCGGGATCAGCCGAAACGGTGAAGCGGACCACGGCGAGGCCGAGGACACGACCGCCCTGGTGGCGAAACCCGTTGGCGATCCGGTTGCCCGGCGTCGATCCCGCGCCCTTGCTGGATCGCTTGACGCCGATCGCGAACAGTCTGATGCACCGGAGTATGGCGGTGATCGCCGTCCTGCTGATCGTTTCGGCCGTACTGATCGGACTTTTGCACATGGAGGCGTTCCTGGCCGACCTGACGTCGGCGACGCTTCGGCTGACTTCATCGGCAGCAACGGCACGGGGTTCGTTTTCGTCCACCGTCGCCGGCTTGGCGTCGGCCGTGGTGATCGCCAAGGTGTTTCACGAACTGGCGCACGCCCTGGTGTGCCACGTCAACGGCGGTCGCTGTCGCGAAATGGGCGTGATGCTGCTGTTGGGAGTGCCCTGTTTGTATTGCGACATCAGCGACGCTTGGTTGATGCCGACACGTCGTCAGCGAATCCTGACCTCGGCGGCCGGCATGATGGCCGAATCGATCGTCGCCGCCGTCGCGATGTTGATTTGGGCAGTGACGCTGCCCGGATCGCTGCACGACTTGGCGACGTTGTTGGTGGTCGTTTGTTCGATCAGCACGCTGGTGTTCAACGGGAATCCGTTGATGCGTTACGATGGCTATTTCATGCTTTCGGATTGGCTGGGCATCCCGAACCTGGCCGGCGAGTCGGCCTCGGCGATGTTGCGAAGATGCCGCGCGTGGCTGTGGGGACTGTCGCCCTGGAAACCGATGCCGGGTGATCCGCCGCAAGGTCGCCTGATCGTGTACGGCGTGCTCAGTTTGGCCTACCGCGTGTTGGTGATCTGCGTCATCGTGGGGATCGGAATGAAGCTTGCCCGCGATGCGGGCCTGGTTTGGATCGCCGTGCTCGTTTCGGGATTCCTCGTCGTCGGTCTGCTGCGTCGCGTGGTCGCGGCCCTTTATCGGCGGCCCGACCGGGCGTTGGCGTCGACCGCCGGGATCTGGACACGATCGGTGGCGGTCGCCGTCGGCTTGCTGCTGATTCTGTTGATCCCGTTGCCGCGATCGTTGCGGGTCGGCGGGATGATCGTGCCGGTCGACGAAACCGAATTGGTGTTGCCCGTCGGCGGGGCCGTCCTCGGCGGCTTGCCGGCCGGTTCGCTGGTTCGATCCGGCGACGTGATTCTTCGCGTTCAGGATTGGGATCACGCTTTTCGACTCGATAGCAGCCTGGCCGACATCAGGCGTCTGCGGCAAACGCTGCGAGCGGTCCGAATCGAGCGAATCGGCGACGCTTCGGTAGCCTCGGAGCTACCGGAAATTCGCGGCCGCTTGGCGACCGCCGAGCGACAGTACGAGACCTTGTCGGCCGCGCGGCATCGCCAAACCGTTCGTGCGTCACGCGGCGGCAAGATTTTTCAGGCGGAACCGAGGACCATCACCGCCGAACAACTCGCTCACGATCAACGGAACTGGACCGGTTCTCCGTTGCAGCCGGCCAACGTCGGCGCCACGTTGGACTCCGGGACGACGATCGGCTATCTCGGCGACCCGGTCAAGCGAGAGATTCGACTGTTGGTGCCGCAGAACCGAATCGAGTCGGTCGAATCGGGACAACAAGTCGAGCTGCATTTATCGGGCCTGCCCCGCCGGCTTCGTTTGGGAACCGTCACGTCCGTCTCGTCGCGACCGGTCGGCGACTTGCCGCCGGCGTTGGTCGCCGACGGATGGGCTTCGACGCGGTTACCGCTTGATGGTTCGGCCGCATCCGATTCGGTCGACTACGAAGTCATCGCGGCGCTGGCGAACGACGCCGAGGTCGAACCGCTACGCGTCGGAACGGTCACCGGAGCGACGATTCGTCTGTCCCGTTCGTCGTTGCTCGACCGGTTGTGGCGAATCTTGGACGACCATTTCGTTTGGTGACCCGGGTCGTTAAAGCGGCCAAAGCATGACTCGGCCGTCGCGACCGGCGGTCATGATCGAACGCGTCGTGCCGGCCGCGTCGACCGCCGTTACCCCATCCCCGTGCCGGCGAATCTCCAACAGTTCGCGGCCGGTGGGCAGGCCGGACGGATTCGATGGTCGCGACGGGGCATCGGCCAGACGCGGGTCCCACACGCGTACCGACCGGTCGTCACTGGCGGTCAACAGTCGCAGCGTCGCGTCGTCGTTTCCGTGCAAACCAAGTCTTTGATCGCTTCGGCGTGACCGCGAAACAAAATCGGTTCGGGCGGATCGCGCTGACCAAAAACATCGTCGACGTTCCAGACTCTGGCCAAGCGATCGTCGCCGCCGCAGGCCACCCAGCGGCCGTCGGGCGAGAAACGCGCCACGTTGATCGATCCGCTTCGTGGGTCGGACATCAAGACCGCCGATCGACCCGACCGCATGTGATGCACTCGAACGTCGCCCAGATCGGTCGACCAAAGCAATCGATCGCCGGAGGGTGAGAAAGACAGACAGAGCGATCGGCCGGTCGCGCGATTCGGCACGTCGGGGCGTCGAAGGTCGCGACCGCCTCGGAATCGCCCGGATCTTGCGTCGAACGTCCACAAGCGGACCCGGCCGTCGTCGCCGCCGGTCGCCAAGCGATAGGTGTCGTCCTTGTTTTCGGGCGTCGACCGTGGGACGAAAGCGATCCCGCGGACGGCGCCTTCATGGGGCGTTTCCAACTTGCCGATCGCGACGCCGGTTTTCCAATCCCACACCTTGACGCTACGACTGGCCGTCATCACGAAACGTCCGTCCGGTGAGAATTCGGCTCGCGTGACCGCGCCGTGGGTGCGATAGCTTGTTTCGTGCGTCATCGTTTCGGTGTTCCAGCGGAACGCGGCACTGCCGTGCAAGGTGATCAAAGCGTCGTCGCCCAGCGGAACGGCGTGACTGATGTCACCGATCTTGGACGGCAATTCGAAGCGGCTGATTCGTTTCGCCGATTCCAAGTCGTCCGCGACCTTCCAGCGTTCGACTCGGCCGCGACCATCGCCTGGTGGGACGATCGCGACGGCGAACTGTTTCGACGTGGCTTCCCATTGTCCCGACACGATACCCGGTCGTCCGCCGGCCCGGCTGCGTGACTGGCGTTTCCAAGTCAGCGTCGCCAACGTCCGGGATCGCTCCGTCGTCAAGTCCCACAGCGTGGCCCGAGCCACCGTGTCGGCGATCTTTTGTAACTCGGCGATGGTCACGGCGAACCGCCCGTCGGGCGACAGCGACACCGTCGTCACAAAGCCGTCATGATCCAGACGTCGCGTGATCGTGCCGGTGTTGACATCGAGTCGGCTCAGACGCTGATCATCCGCGGCGATCCAAACGCCGGAGCCGTCGCTGTCAAAGGCCACGTCGTTGATGCGGGTTCCCAACCGGTCGTCGATCGGCTTGCCGATCATGCGGCCGGTCGTCGTGTCCCACAAGATCACTCGCCCGGCGCGATCGGCGGTCGCAACGACTCGTTTGTCCGGTGCGATCGCAACGGCGGCCAGGGCTTCCTCGTGACCGGCCCACTCGTGCAAGCGTTTGGCCGTGACGTTGCCCGAGCCGCCGAGCGTCCAAGCCACCGCGCGAAGGTCCGGGTCGTTCGCTCCGGTCACCAACAAACGGCCGTCACGAGAAACCGCCAGCGTGTTGTTCAGCCCCGTGCGGACCGCCGTCCCCAGTTCCGTGCCACGTTCGAGACTCCAAATCCGCACGACGGCATCGCCGCCACCGACCAGCAAACGACGGCCCGTCACGTCGACGGCCATCGAAAGGGCGCGAAAGCTGGTGCCTTCGTCCAGCAGAGCTTCGCCGATCCGATCGGTTCCCGGTTTCGGTGATCCCTCGTCGGCGTCGGCGTCGAGTTCCGCCACCGTTTCGAAACTCAGCGTCCGCGGATCGATCGACAAGACTTTCGCGGTGCGGTCACGGCTGGCGGTGACCAGCATGTCCCCGGCGGGTGAAAACCTGGCCGACCAAATCTCGTCGTCATGCACGCGGGCGTCTCGTGCGGCGGCCCGATGCGATTCGGATTCGTTTGATTCGGCGATGCCGCCGGCCCGTGACGACGTCGAAACCCAACGGTGACGTGGCGTTGCCGCCGGCCGATGGGCTTGGGGTTCCTCGGCGGCCGTGTCCCACAGACGTAGCGATTCGTCCTGGGCGGCCGACAGAACCGTCTCGGTCGACGCGGCGACAAAGTTTGCCTGGACGACCGCGCCGCCGTGGCCACGAAGTTTCCGAACCAAGCGATCCGTGTCGTCCGTTCGTCCCTCGGGCGACAACCGCCACAGCTTGATCAGATAGTCGTCACCACAACTGAGCAGACCGGTTCCGTCGGCCGACAATTGCAAGCGACGCACCGAATCGTCGTGCGCGGCGGCCTTGGATAAGGAAGGATCGACCAACGAAACGAAGGCTTGGCGATCCGATGCCGGGTCAGAGACCGAGCGTTGCTGTTCGGTTCGCGCGCGGTCCACTGCACCGGAGATCAAGCGTTCCAAGTTTTGGCTTTCGGCGACTTCGGTCGACCACTTCAGCACCTGGCCTGACGCGTCACCGGAGACGACGAAGGTCCCATCGGGCGCGAGGGCCAGCGACGTCACCGGCGCGTCGTGCCGGGTGAACGCGCCCCTTCGCCGGGCTTGTCGATCGGAACCGTCGAGGGACCAAAGCACGACTCGCCCCATCGATTTGTCGGCGACCGCCGAGGCAATGGTCAAGTTCGCACCTGGGCCGGCCACGGCGACGCCGACCACCGGAGCGATGTGCCACATCACCGCTTCGCTTTGCCGCGATGCCACGTCCCAAACCCGGACGGTCTTGTCGCGGGACGCCGAAACGATGCGGTCTTCGCCCGCGTACTGCAAACCGGTGATCCTTTCCTGATGTCCCGACAGTGTTTTCGTTTTGGCGGGCCGACCGTCTTGCCAGTCCCAGACTTGGACATCCCCCAGGGCCGTGCCCACCAAGAACTGTCGCCCGTCGCCGCGGATGACCGACGCGGTCGCCGTGTCGCCGCGGGGCAGCTCGATCGCGTCGCCCGGCGAAATTCGTTGTTCCGAAGTCAAAACGATCGGCAGCAGTCGGCCATCGGTCAAATCGACCACGCCGCGGTCTCCGCCGCCGGAAAGTGACAAACCGCCGGGAACGCCGGGCAAGTCGATCGTCTGTTTGGCTTGGTTGGCGACGGCGGACAGCCATTTCAGTTCCAAGGGAATGGCTTCACCGGTCCGCTCGGCGATCAATTCGTCGATGATGCGTCGGGCTTCCTCGAACTCATTCTGTTCGATGCGGGCCTTGGCCAAACCGATCCGCGAAACGTAAGCCTCGTATTCGGCTTTTCGCTGCGCCACGCGGGCTTCCTCGGCGTTCTGTTGGGCGCGAAGTCGTTGCCGTTCGGCTTGCCGGGCGTTTTCATTGGCGGTGTCTTCGTTCTTGATCGCCAGCTTCAGGTTTTCGGCGGCCTTTTGTTCGCTGACGATGGCCTTGTTCTCGCTTTCGCGGGCTTCCCTTTCGCTTCGGCGGGCACGCTCGGCGCTGGCAATCGCATCTCGTTCGCTGGCGACGGCACGCTGCTCGTTGGCAAAGGCCTGTTCCTTGGCGGCGTCGGCGACGGCCCGCTGGGCTTCGGCTCTGGCGTAGTTCTGTTCGGCGCGGGCGGCTTCCTGGCGTGCCAAATCCGCGTTCTCGCGAGCCTTGTTTCGTTGATCGTTGATGATCAACAAGCCGGCGGTGCCGCCGACGAAGATGAAGGCCGCCAGGGCCGCCGCGGTTTTCTTGAGCAAGCCGAAACGCGATTCACGAAGCTGACGCATTCGTATCGCTTCGGTCAAACGATCGGCGACTTCGGCTTGCCGCGGGTCGTCGCGATCCAACAGCGACAACCCCAAGTCGAAATCACCGTTCGCGTAAGCGGCTTCGGCGTGTGCCCATTTCGCCGCGACCAGACCCTCTGTCGCCGGCGTGTTGCCGCTCCAAAGGTTGATCGCTTCCTCGAAACCGAATTCCGCCCGCGCGAACGTCGCGTACGACAGCGTTTCTTGCGCGGACCGCAGATCTTCCTGCGCGCGGGTCGTCAAGGCGATGCTCTCGGCGTGCGATCGGTACTGACGGATCGCCGTCTGAAAGCTGGGGACGTCTTGGTATCGATCCGCGGGATCGCTCGCCATCGCGGTCAGCGCGATGTCCATCAGCTCGCCTTCGTGGCGAGCATCGAACGCGCGGATCTGGTTGTGGGCGACCGCGCGGAGACATTCGCTGACGTTCGCCGCGTCGTGCGGCGGCTTGCCGGTGATGATCATGAACAGCGTCGCGCCCAACAGATAAATGTCCGACGCCGTGCCGACACGTTCCAAAGGCCCTGTCGCCATCTCCGGTGCCATGAACGACGGCGTCCCGCCCAAACCTCGTGCCGGCGTGATCGAATCCAGTTTTTCGAACTCCGGTTTAGCCAGTGCCAGTCCCCAGTCCATCACCATGACGACGCCGAAGTCGCCCAGCATGATGTTTTCGGGTTTGATGTCCCGGTGGATCACCCCGCGGGTGTGTGCAAAGCCGATCGCGTCAGCCGCCTTCAACAAGATCTCCAGATTTTCGTCCCGTGATTTCTCACCAATCACATCCGACCAAGGCGTCCCGATGACCCGCTTCATCGCATAGAACAGCGTGCTGTCACCGGTCGTCGCGACGTCGTGAATGGGAACGATGTTGGGATGGTCCAAGTCGCCCGTGACGACCGCTTCGGACAAGAACTGTTGGCGCCGGTTGTCCTCGACTTGTTTCAGTTTGCCTTGTTTGCGAAGCATTTCCTGTTTGGATCGCGGCATCGGCCGGATCACTTTCACCGCGATCAAGCGATCCAGCGACGCTTGGCGGGCGACGAAAACGTTGCCCATGCCGCCTTTGCCCAGCAACCGCACCAATCGATAGTCGACCGGCGCGGTGGATTCCTCCATCGGGGTGCTGACCGTCCGGCTGCGGAGCCGCAGTTTGGGTTCATGGATCGAACGTTCGATCGCCGGCTTGTCATGAGTCGGTTCGGCCGCGCTCAGGAACTGGGATGCGATTTCATCCCATCCTTTCTGTTCCTCTTCGCTCAGTTCGCGTGGATTGATCGTTTGCGAGATGTTGGAATCGTCGAGCGCGGCTTTCGTCTTCTTGGCATCGGTCGGATGATCGCCGACCAGGGAATCCAACGTCGCTTGCAGCGATTCTTCCGGCCCGGTCTCGTCCACACCGACGGTGGAATCCATCGCAACGGGTTCGTCGATGGTCTTGTCCGGATCGTTCTCCGCGGACGGTCGATCGAGACCGACACCGCCGCCAGGGTCGATCGTGGCTTCAAGGTCGACCGTGGCGTCAGGGTCGATCGTGGCGTCAGGGTCGGCCGCCACGTCTTGTCCGGCATCCGCGTCGGGTTGCTTAGCCGGTGATTC
>CAYVRC010000004.1:41868-89318 GCA_964453205.1 uncultured Pirellulaceae bacterium
GAGGTCCGGTGGCGCCACGTCCCGGGTCTCGTCGAGAGGAACGGTCGCTCCCAGATCGATCGTGTCGTCCAGTTCGCCCTGCGAATCCTCGAGGGTCGCATCCAGATCCGGCGACGGTTCTTTGTCGGGCTTGTCGGGAATCGAATCGGGGTCACGGTCGGACATCGGAAAAGCAAGACAAAAAAGGAGGGAAGCTGGGGCGGCACGGGCGAGCCGAATCGTGCCTAGGAAACGGCTTGTAACAGATGGACTTTCCGCAAAAATCGACCCGCTCGGGACAGCGGTCGGTTGACCGACCCTTCGGGAACGGCATCGGTATCCGCTTCATCGGTCGGGTCTTCGCTCGGTTCGACCGCCGAATCGTCCCCTGCTTCATCGGCGTCGATCGGGATCAGCCTCAGCGTCCCGCCGTCCAAGTCGTCGTCCAGGATCACGGCTTTACCGTCACGCAGATCGACTCGCAAAATCGAACGTTGGTCTCCGTCGCCGATGACGTATTCGATCTCGTAAGCTCCGTCGGGAAGACCTGCGAACACGCGGCTCAGTTTTTCACCGCTCAGAATGTCCTCGGGCAGCCGGATCGGTTCGACCAGGTCGTCGGCCCCCGGATCGGGCGACAAGGCTCGGAGCTGGAAGAATTCTTGTCGGATCGACGTGGACGAAGACGGGCCGTCCGTCGACGAAAATCCCGCGTCGATCACGAACGTCGTTCCGGTCAGGCGAATCGGGGCGGGCAATTCCGGCGGTTCGGGAATCACATCGCGAACCGGAAAGAACGCCACCGGCACATCGACACGAGGAATCACAAACAAGGCGGTGCCGTTTTCGAAAATCGGCCCCGCCGGGCTTGACGTCAGCGGGTTGTCCGTCGACGTCACCAAGCGTCCGGCGATGGTTTCGCTCGGCCGATCGACTTGAAAGATCTGGTCGGCTTGAATCACGATCGACTCATGGTGGGCGACCGCAAACTTCACCGCCAGCGGATCGGTCGCGCTACGACGACCGTTCAACGTGCTGTTCACGATGTCCACTTCGGTATAGACGTGCGGGACATCGATGGTTGTCATGTCACCGGGCAAGTTGTCGATGCGTTGAAACCGATTCGTCGGTGCGCCCCAGTCGATGAACAGGCTGAATCCGTTTTCACCTTCCGTTCCGATGTCGACCGAGAAGACGCCTCGGGCATCGTTCTCGGCGAACTGCGACAACGTGTTCGTCCGAACCGATTCGAAATCATAAAAGGCGTCGGTGTCGTCGACCCCTTCGCCCGGACGCCCGAAGAGATTCGACGCGATGTCCGCGGCCGGTCGCGGCGTGAACTCCCTCGCGATGCCGACGCCGTCGCCCGTGTTGATCTCAAAGCCTTCGCCGATCGAAACGACTTCGGCCATGATCGTCACCGCGCCCGGCCCGCTTCGGCTCGCTTGCAACTGAACGAAATCGCCGACCAGCCAACGACCGGCCGCCGACATCATGATCTGTCCACGCCCGCCGCCGGCGATGATTTCAGGGTCGTCGCGGCGTCGGGCACCGTCGTTCGTCGGATCGGAATCGTTGATCGAAATGTTCCGACTCGCCGAAATTTCGATGCGGCCGTCAAAAGTCGATACGACCACCGCGTCGTCATCGCCGTCGGAGGCGGCCAGTTCGATGTTGCCTTGTTCGACAATGATCAGGTCGCCGAATCCCGTCACCCGCGCATCGAGATCATTGACCTGCGTGGTCAGCCGAACCGCCACGTCGCCATCGCGGACTTCCCCGGCGGCCCGCAACACCAAGTCATCGGCGACGACGGTTTTCGTGTCACCCACGTCGGTGTCCGTGATGTCGTCGGCCGAAACCAAATGCACGTCGGCACCATTGCGGGCGTGAATCTGACCGATCCGCAAGTCACCGCCCGCGAGCGTCGTCAAGTGAATGTCGCGATGCTCGCCGACACCCGCCAAGTCATCGATGCCGAGGGGGTTGTTCGAAACGACTCGGCTTGCGATCAGCGTGCCCGCGGTGGTGACGTCGATCTTTCCGTCGAAGGTCTCCAGGGAGACCGCTTCGATCGAATCCAAGGCGTGAAGGAAGACGTCGCCGCGCCGTCGGACCGTCGAGGTGATGCCCTCGGCTAGCACCTCCAAAGCATCGCCGACGCCGATGCCGCCTTCCGCGTCGATCACGATGCCGCCCCCGGCAGCCGAAAGATCGACGTCGGTGTCGTCCCCGTCGATGATTCGGCCGGCCCGGCTGATGATCGTGATCGCGTCGGTTTCGCCGGAACCACTTTGCACCGACGCCAGTTCGATGTCACCGAGTGCGTCGATCCGTACGCGTCCGTCGTCGGATCGAATCACGCTTCCCGGTTGCATGACGATGCCGCCCTGATCGCTGATCAGCTCCAGGTCACCGCCGGCGATGAAATTCTGGCCGATCGTCAGGGTCTGAGCCCCCAGTTGGGTCACGCGGCTGACGCCGGATCCGGCGAACAGATTCTCCACCGTCGTGTGGCTGTCGCCGGACAGATTGATGATCACGTCGCCGGAGAACGCCGAGGCGTCCAAGGTCTCCACGCGATCGAGTTCCAACGGTTGCCGGTTGCCGATTCCGCTGGCCGCCCGCAGCACCACGTCGCTCGCCCGGATGTCGTTTCGCGTGTCCGGATCGGCATCGTTGATCGATTCGGCTTGTAAAAAGATCTTCGATCCGGCGGCCCGGATGACACCGACCGACAAGTCGTCCAAGGTCGTCAAAGCCACGTCGCCGAAAGTGTCGATCTCGTCGACGTGATTGAATCGGTTGGCGGAATTCGTCAGCTCGATTTCCCCGCGACCGAACAAGGTGACCCGGTCGGCGTGGATCGCGGTTCCCGCGGCTTGACGAATCTCGCCGATGACGGGAACGGTGGCGGTTCCCAGTTGAACCGATCCGTCCGCGGCGTTCAGATCGCCGAGCACGACGGCGTTGGCGTCTTCGATGAAGATCGCGCGGCCGGGCGAAGCCGAACGGAGCACGGAATTCGTCAGATCCAACGCGCCCCCCATCGCATCGACCGTGACGCCGGCGGCCGTTGCATGCACTTGCACCGGAGCGACGATCGATCGGCCTGTCAGGAGCACCGCCTCGGCCGTGACATCACCCGTCACCGACAGTCGATCGCCTCGCAAGTTCACAAAGCCGTCCAGGTCGATCGTCTGTCCGACGATCAAAGCGTCGCCGGCGACGGCGTCCAGATCCAGCGGGCCGGTCACGGCGCCGCCCAACCTTAGGTCGTGCCGGGCTTGCAACGAAAGCTGCCCGGCCGTGTCGGTGCCGACGATCGAATCGCCCAGTTCAAGGGATGCCGCCGAGCCGATGGAAACCGCTTCATCGATCGTCACCGGCGAAGCGATCCGCACGTCGCCGACGGTGGTGTGGATCTCCGTGCCGGCCAACGTCAGGGAATTCGACTGTAAATCGATCGACCCGGCCGTGACGTCCGATTCGATCGTCACTTCGCCGACGGTGTCGCCGACGTGGAGATCCCCGTCGATTCGAAAATGGGTGCCGAGCCACTGAACCTGACGGCCGCCGTCGACGGTGACTTGTTCGACGCGAAAACCGGCCGAAACGTCGGCGTCGCCCAGCGTCAACGAGGCGTCGGTACCGAGTTCAACGCCAAGGCTGTGACCGGTTCCGCTTGACGAAAGGGTCGCACCGGCGAAATCGATCGCGGCGTCGTCCGCGTCGACGATGACGTCACCGGAAAGGGTCAACGAGCCGACAACGTTTAGACTTCCCCCGCCCAAGCGGATCGTCGTGACACCGGTCGCGAGGCCGACCGACACGTTTCCTTGCAACTCGACGGTGTCGTTGCTGATGTCGAAATCGCCCGAGCGGCCCACCAAGACGATCGTTTCGGACTGCACGAACAGGCCGTCGCTGTGCCCGCTGGCGCCCAGCGGGTTGGAGAGCACGACGCGGTCATCCCCCGCCGAATCGACCAACTCGATGTCCAAACCGTCGACGCGTTGCACGTCGGCGAGATCGTCGCCCGCACCCAAATCGATCCGCAAACGACCGGCGGTGACCGCATCGGTGGCGACCGAATCGGCAAAGATCGGATCGCCGCCGGCGTCCAGGCCGACGCGAATCGGGATCGCCCTTGCCGAGCCGTCCAGCAACTGAATTCGATCCGTCGAGGGCTGGCTGACTTGGACAAAATCGTCGGTCGCGTCGCCGGTGAGCAAAAGCTCGCCGATCGCCGTCAACTCCGCCGTCGCGTTGAGCACCAGTCGCCTTTCCAAGCCCCGCACGCGGGGAACCCACGGCGACAAAGCCCGGACAGGTCGGTCGGATCCGCGGTCCTTGTGCATCACCCGACCGACCGTCGATGACGTCCATCGCCGGGGCCAGCGAATTCGCTTGGCACGCTGGACGGGACGGAGACGACGGGGAAGCATGGATTCGACGCGGAACGGGTGGTCGTGGTGGACGGCCGGACACGACAAATGTGGACGAACCGATCCGTCATCGTAATCACCGTGCCAAGTTCCGGCGAATCTCCCGGTCGCTGCGACGGACAACCACGAAAGCTTGGCAAAGATTGCCGATTGTTCTGGTCCCGCGTGCTTTGACGGCTGGAGCGGTCGTGCTGGCGAAAGCCGAAGCGTCCGGACGATGAGTCCGGAAACCCGACCCCGGCCCGCCCTTGATGAGTGTCCGATGCGATTTCCGTGCCTGCCGATACGACGGCTCTTGCCGGCCGACACGAGACTGTTTTCGCCCTCAAGCGCCGTGACACGCCCGGCACGTCGCCGGCGGCTGGGCCGTTGCCGGGGCCTGGTGCGGACGGTCGGCCTCGCGGCGGCCTCCTTGCTGATCGCGAGCGGCACCACTTGGTCGCAACAGGCACCCGTCGACGCGGCGACCATCCGGCCGGTCCGGTTGGAGCCCTGGGTGTTCGACCAGGACCGCGACGACGACGACCTCGAAACGCAAGCCCGACAGCGACTGGCCGAGCGTCTGGCGGAGCTCCGCAAACCGGTTTCACAGATCCGTTTGACGTCCGCCGAGATGACCCGGGATGTTCCGACGGACTTGGCAAGCCGAACGTTGCGGCTGGAAGCGGCGGTCCTGGTCACCAGCAGCGATTTTCCGACGCCCGTTGCGTCACGGGTCCACGGGCCGATGTTTCATCAACCTTTGTACTACGAAGAATTGAACTCGGAACGGTGCGGCGCGAGTCATGGTTATTCCCAGAACCTCGTGTCGTCTTGGTGGTTCGTCTTCAACACCGCCGTGCTGCCGTATCGTCTGGCGACCCGACCGCACTGCCGGTGCGTCCCGGCCGGCGGGGACTGTCCGGCGTGCCACCAGTACCCCACGCCCATCGAACCGCTGCCACGAAATCAAGACGGTCGCCTGCCATGCCGTGGGATCGCCGCGGAAGCCGCCGTCGCCGGGTTCACGTTTCTGTTGCTGCTTTGACCCGAACTGCTAGGATGAACCCGCGCCGGTCGCCCGTGTCCGTTCATCCTTCCCCACCATGCTCGATGCCCAAGAAGAAGCACAATAAACACCGTGCCGACTTTCGAAAGAAACACCAAGGTCGCGTCCGCGATCGTGATTTGACGCGGCAGTTCAAAACGGGCGACCAAGACGACTTGGCCGATGTCATTCAATCCGAACGACTTTCGGGCAAAGGCGACCTGACCCGCAAACGGACGGTGATCGGGTCCGATGCCGATCCGGACGACGCCGCGGGGCTGCACGTGCACTTTCGCACCGACGACGACATGCTCGGCGGCCGTGTCGTCAGCGTTCACGGGTTGCGTGTTCGCGTTCACGGCGACGACGGGGCCGATTACGAATGCGCGGTCCGACAAGTGCTCAAATCGCTCAGCACGGATCAACGGCACGTCGTGGTCGCCGGCGACCGCGTCACCTTTCGCGCCGAATCCCCCGGCGACGGGATGATCGAAAGCATTCTGCCACGCACCGGCGTCCTGTCACGAACCAGCAAGGGCAAACAACACGTCATCGTCGCCAACGTCGATTACTTGCTGATCATCGCCAGCGTCGCTCAACCCGGTTTGAAGCCGGCGCTGATCGATCGCTTTCTACTGACCGCCGCCCAGTGCGACATTCAACCCGTCGTCGTCTTCAACAAGTGTGATCTCGCCGACACGGTTCAATTGCAGCCGATCGTCGGGGTCTACGCCGCCCTGGGGTTTCGCACGTTGATGGTGTCGGCGGAAACCGGAATGAACACGGATTACTTGCACGCGTTGTTGGTCGGCAAGCAGACGGTCTTGGCCGGACAGAGTGGCGTGGGAAAAAGCAGCTTGTTGAATCGCGTTGAGCCGGGGTTGGGGTTGGCCGTCGGCGAAGTCAGCCGCGACAACGAGAAAGGCAAACACACGACCACGGCATCACGATTGATCCCTTTGGCCGATGGCGGCGCGGTGTTTGACACGCCGGGGATCCGTCAGTTCCAACTCTGGAACATCGAAGCCAACGAAGTCGGCGGATTGATGCCCGACTTTCGACCGTACGTCAGTCATTGTCGGTATCCGGATTGTCTGCACCTCAGTGAGACCGATTGCGCCATCAAAGACGCGGTGGCCGACGCTCGGATCGACGCGCGTCGTTACGATTCGTACTGCCACCTGTTGGAAGAGGACTTGCTGCCACGATGACGACACTCTCCAAACGACAAGCCGTCGTCGCCGTGATCGTCAGTTCGATCTTGTTCACGATCGCGCTGGCTTTGTTTTGTTTCGCGTTGGGCTTGGACTTCGTCAACGAAGGCTGGGCGCCAAGACAAGACGGCGAAAGCGTCGTGGGAGATCGCCAGGTGCCTTTGGTGCTTTCGCTGGTGGGCTTCGCGATTTCGATCGTCTTGTTCTTCGTCGGTTTGCATCGAATCGCCAAGCCCTGAACCGGTCCGGCCGAGAACGCCGACGCGGCATCCGCTACGGAAAGAAGTATCGCACCCAGTTCCGGAAACCTTGACCGGGAACGTAGGCCACCGGTTGGCCCCACAAACCTTGACCGACTTGAACCGGATAAGTTTCTTGCCCGAACGAAATGAGCGCGTCGGCCGGCGTCGCGGATGCCGGAACCGGCGACGTCGCTAGCGGATCGACGACCAACGGCGGCATCACGGCCGGAGCGGGGATGATCGCCGGCGGTGGTGCGTAGGGAACCGGCGCGGTCATCCCGGTCGGCCGCACGCTGCCGCATCCGGATCCCCAGCCGGCCGAATAGCTGCTCCGCGGCGAAACGTTGGGGCAATTGGAGACCGTCGCGAAATCCGACCCGGAAAGCTGTGGCGGCGACAGCGGCGTCAGGTCGCCGGCGGACATCGGCGGTCGACTCGGGACGCTACGAGGCGCCGGCAAGCTGCGTGCCGGTCGGTCGCCGGAGGAGAATTCCTGGGGCACGGGACGACCGGGCAACGAACGAAGGTCGTTCGACACCGGTGGTCGAGGTGACGAAGGCGCCGGCTCGGCACCGATCGGCGGGGCGGTGACCGGTGGCGGGGATGCATCGGCCGGCGGGGATGCATCGGCCGGCGGGGATGCAAACGGGGAACCGCCGGCTTGGCCGCCCCCGGGAGTCGAGTTTCCGAACTCCGGCAGAGTGAAGCCGCCGTCTTGCAAATAGGCCGCCTGCCGCACCCGTGCATCGGTTTGCGACCACCGCGGTGACGGCTGACCGGACCGCGGGGAGCTGCCGATCGGTTTGAGTGTTTGGGCATCGACGTCCGCGGGGACCAGACAGTAGGTGATCGAAAGTATCCCGGGCCAAAGTTTCATGAGCATTTCCTGCAGCGATGCCGTTCATCGGCTTTCGTGAACGACGAAACCCCACTGGGACCTACATTTTCCCGGCCGATCGTGGCAAGACGAATCCCACGCGGTGTCGGCCGTCACCGGCAGGGCTCGATCGTGGGCGGGCTTGATAATGCGAATCATTCGCATTAGGCTCCCTGGCCGCTAGCCAGCCACCGACGCCGCGCACGTCCGACGATGCCACCGACAGCTAGGAAGCAAGCAACGCGATGATCGTGGTTTCCGCCCGGAATTCACGAGTTCACATCCCTTATTTTTTTTCACCGGAAAATGAACCGATGCATCGTCGTTCCAACGCCTTGATGTCACCCGAGCAACCCGCTGCGGCCGACCCCCGGATCCGCGCGAACACCGAACGTGACGGTTTCACGTTGGTGGAATTGTTGGTCGTCATCGCGATCATCGGCGTCCTGGTTTCCTTGTTGTTGCCGGCGGTGCAAGCGGCCCGTTCGGCGGCGCGACGGATGAGTTGCGGCAACAACCTGAAACAAATCACCCTGGCCATTCACAACTACGAGTCGGCCTTTCAAGTCTTGCCGCCGGGGTGGTCGGATCCGGGCGGCGGCAAGGGTTGGGCGATGCAGGCCCGCATTTTGCCTTACCTGGAGCAATCGGGACTGAGTGAAAACATTGACTTCGGTCGGGGCTACACCGAGTCCACGGTTCAATCCGACGGCGTGACGATCCCGCTGTCCGCCTTTCGCGTCGCCACCTACCAATGCCCGAGTGATCCGCTGGATCAGCCGCGATTTAGTGGCGGAGCAGCGAAGTACTACAAGTTGAACTACGGTTTCAACGGTGGCATCTGGTTCGTCGCCGATGCGGCCGGTCGCTCGCACGGCCGCGGCATGTTCAACGCCGGACGGACCATGCGTTTTCGAGATTGCGTCGATGGGCTCAGCGGAACCTTGGCGATGGCGGAGGTCAAAGGCTGGACACCCTATTTTCGCGACGCCGCTATGACCGGCGAGATGGAACAACCGATCGCACCGGAGCAAATCTGTGCGCTCGGAGGCAGCTTCAAAACAGAGACCGGTCACACCGAATGGGTCGACGGCCGCATCCACCAAGCCGGATTCACCACCGCGTTCCCCCCCAATCAAAAGGTTCTGTGCGAACGCTCGGGAGTGCTTTACGACGTCGATTTCACCAACCTCCGTGAGGGTTTGGATCCCGCCAGCCCGGCGAGAACCTACGCCGCCGTCACCAGCCGCAGCTACCACAGCGGCGGGGTTCACGCGAGTCTGCTCGACGGCTCGGTTCATTTCGTCACCGAGTCGATCGATGTCAAAATTTGGCAATCGTTGTCGACCCGCGACGGACGCGAAGTCGTGGAAGTACCGTGAGCGACCCCGAACGGCCCTGACGGCTTTCTCTCGTCGCCAAAAGGGCCGGTGGATTTACGGCTGCGGCACCGCGTGACCCGTCGCTTTTTCGATCGTGATTCTGTCGAACGTGACATCGATCTCCCTGGGCGGAGGGTTTCCAGGGGCCATGGCGACGAAGCCCAGCGATCGCGGTGCGTCGGCTTGCCAAACGATCGTGTGGTGCCACTGAAAGTTTCTTCCGTCGTGGCTGTGACCGAAGCTGCACCGCGTCCCGAATCGGCGCAGCCGCAGCCACGTTTCCGGCACCGGATCTTCCATTGGGAAGTACCACCGATTGGTGATCCGGCCTGCCTGTTCGGATATCAGTGTGATTCGACTTTGTCCGTCGCCATGACCCTCCACCGCCAGCTTCAAAAAGTTGTCGGCATCGTTCCAAAGTACGACCGCGCCTTGCTGAAAAGCTTCGAGGGGTCGGAAGTCCGTCAAGGCCAAGGTCACTTGGAAATCTCCGTCGCCTGCCGGGTTGGGCAGAAGAAAAAGATTCGAGTAATTCTTTTTCGCGATGCCTCCGTTGTCGGCGCGGATCCTCAATCGCCCGGCGGCGTGGTCGATCGTCACGCGATCGGGAATCGAATTCTCAATCTGCCAATCCGACTCGCCCTGGCCACTGAAATCATCGGAGGAAACGATTTCGTATCGTAGCCAGTCTTTCGCACGTTCATCGCCATGGTCTGCGAGCTGATTTCCGATCCGCGCTCGGAGCGTCCCCTCGCTTTCGCGATACCACCGGCCCAATGTCTCGATGGCGGAGGACGCATCGACTTTGGCCAGCATCGCGGCGGCGAAGAACCGACCTCGCTTATCGCTGGCGGCGGGAATCACTACCGTGACGGCTGCCTCCGATGGGAATCGGCAGAGCGAAAGGATGGCGTGCCAACGAAGCAAGGGTTCGGGGGATTCGAGCAACGGCTGTAAGCCATCGATCGTCGCTTGCCGGTCGGCGTCCCAAACATCGAGCAGGATGGAAACCGCTTGCAGCGAGCGATTTTCGGGATCGCGCGAACCGGCACGACGAGCCAAATCCTGCAATTCCCCCAACCGACCCGTTTGCCGGGCTCTTCGCAGCAGGGCGGGGAACAATTGAGTCTGATCGCCGGTGGGGCAGCGCAAGGAGTTGGCGATCCGCTGAGTCTGCACGCGGTTCCACGGCCGGTCGTGGACGCCGAGAAACCGACGCACGTCCGGGCTTTCTTCTTTCAAGGCGTCTCGCAGCGCTGTGACGGCCGCATCGGTATCACGTGAGATCACGTCCAACAGCAGCGGCGGGCGCATCTCGCGGGCACGGCGGATTCGGTCGGTCAGGTTTCGCTGTTTCTCCAGCGGCGTCCCCGCGAGGCTCAGGTTTTGTTCCGACAGCAGGAAAGCTTCCAGCGACAATCCAGCCGTTCGCAGTTGTCGGACCAAGGATTCCCGTCGAACGAAAAGGTCATACTCACGATAATGGCTCGGCATGCGAGCGGAAGCTTCGTCCAGGCTGTGCGAAATGATCTGAAATCCTTCCTCCCGCCGCCCCAACCGACACAACAGCAGTCCGTGCTTGACGAAATGTTGAAAGTCGCTCCAGCTGTTGGTCGAGCTGCGAAACCGACTGTTCGGATCAGCCTGTTCACGCAATCGGGCGGATTCTTGTTCGGCAAATTCCAGCGCCAGTTCCAAGGCCGGCCGCTCATCAAGATTTCCGAATTCGGACATGATGACGCGACCGCACTTGGCCAATCCCAAAGCAAATTCTTCATCTCGCCGGTAACGCTCGATCAGTTTCAATTCCGGCCGGACGTCATCCAGTTGCCGCCGTCGCATCATTGCGATCAATAATTCTCCGCAGGCGTTCCACTCGGGGTGTTGAGCCTGAGCCTGACGCGTCGCATCGACCAGAGCTTGCGTTTTGTCAAACTCGACGGCCAGCGATGCCAACCGGCCCGACGCCGTGTCCAACGCGTCCGATGGTCCGGTGGGCGGCAGTATGGCGCCCAGCATCGTCTGCCAAGCCGCTTCCGTCTGACCGCTCTTGGCGTACCATTCGCTCAGATTTCGCCGATAGTAAGACTGGGACGCACCGCCGGGTGCAAAGTCGATGGCGACCTTGCACAACTCGATCGCCTCGTCCAACCGCTCAGCCTCTCGGCTGATTGCAGTCGCTTCGTTGCTTACCGCGTAAGCGTAACGTGTGCGAAGTTTCGGTTCTTCGACGCTTTTTAATAGCCGGATCAGCCGGTCGGATTGATCCGTATTCAAGTAGTGTGGCGCGACGACACTCAACTGCTTCAACACGAGTTCGGGATTTTCTTTCCAGACCTTGTCCAACACGTCCAACCCTGTTCGGACGTCTTGCCGCTGTAGCAGACGGTCGGCCAAGGCCATCAAGACTTCCGGGGTTGCCTCTCGCGGGGCAAGCGTTTCATCGAACGCCGGCTGATCACCATCGGCCGGCTGTGCAGAGGAGGGCGAGCCGACCACGGCGGCCATCATGGCCGCTTGACGAAGGTCGTTGTTCTTCGCCGCGGCGGCATCGATGACGTGCCGGGCGAGCTTTCTGCCCAACGTCCGTGTCGTCTGTCGTTGGAGCAACGCGTCGGCGACTTGCCAGGTCGCGTCGTCGATGGCCTCGGGGGTCCGCTCCACGTGCCGTAACAGCGTCTGTCCCTGGGCGATCGCGACATCATCATCCCCTTGCCGCGCGGCCAACAAACAAAGCAAGGCCCCGGGGCGATGGTCATTCGCCTGACGTCGTCGCGCCTGATCGACGGCACGCGTCAGCCGCCCGCGTTGATCGGGATGTTCGTCAGCGTAACGCAACAGATGATCCAAGATCGATCCGTCCGACAACTCGGTCGAATCGCCGGCGTTGCTGCTCAAAGATACATGCCAGCCGTTGAAAAAGAAGTCCGACGGCACGGTCCTGTTGCTGCCGTCCAAAACGTGGACCAAGCATTCGAATGATTTAGCGATTTCGCCTTCATTCAGTGCGGACAACGTTTGGTGATACGCTTTGAGGTTGTGATCGAAAGGATACTGACGGCTTTGCAGGTAGGTCTGTTCGTCGTCGGACTTTCGATCTTTCAGCGCCGACAATACCATGTCGAAACCGAGCAAGGCTTGCCAGAAACCGTGGTCGTCGCAGGCACCGGCGATCTGATTCAACGAGTAAATTTCGCCGGGCAACGAGGACGCCGGCTTCGTTTCTTGCATCGATCGATGCAGCTTGACCAAGCGATTCGAAAGCGTGCTTCGGGCTTCATCGGGTCGCTGCAATTTGACCAACAGATCCGCGACGCGGATCGTTCCGGCGTCGCTGATTTCCTGCGGCGTCGACGCAGATTCTCTCCACAGCCGCAGCGACAACTCTCGGACGGCGGGGCGCGGGCACTCCGCAAACATCCGTCGTAGCATCGGTATTTCACCTTGTAACGCGGCACTGAACTCGGGATCGTTTTGGTAGCGATCGGCCAATGCGATCACCCGCGACGGATCGCCTTGTTTCGACGTGGCGGCAGCCGACAACGCCAACGCCTGGGGCCGCCAAGCGGGCGTCTGTTCGGCGGCGATTTCACACCGCCCGATGACTTCGGGCAAACGACGGACTGTTTCGGCGACAGTCAGATAAGTTTCGACGAACGGGTGAATCGTGGGCACGTAGTCGTCGCCGGGAAAAATCAGCTCGTGAAGAACGTCCAGAGTCCCGAGGTCGTTGGGAAGTCTGACGACGTAGCCGGTCATGTTTTGGGCAAAGGTGTCATCACTCGGCGAACCCGCCACGCAAACCTTGTACAACTCGATCACATGCTCGGCCGATTTCGCATCGGTTGGCATGTTGCGCCAGAGAAAACGCAAGCGACTGCGAACGAACGCAGCGGCCCGCGTGGATCGGTGTTGTCGGAGCGAATCGGTCAGTGAAGACAATTGTTCGGCCTTGATGTAACTGTCGATGTGTTGCGACAAGCGAACCATCAATCGGTCGGGATCCTGATTCCAAACCTGCTGGATCAACTTGACCGCGGCTGCGTGCTGTCCGCTACGCTGGTGGACTTCCACCATGGCGATCCGATCGCTGGCCGTGGCGTTATCGGGAAGCAAGTTTGCCGTGTCGGGTTCGATACCCGCCGAAACGTCGGCCGCGACCAGCGCGTTGATGATCGCGTACAGCCGGTTCTTATTGTTTTTCTGATTCGCCGCTTCTTTAATCTGCATGGCGATATCACGTCCGAGGGATGCCGTCTCCGTTTGCCGTAGCGCTGCCGACGCCACCAAAAAAGAAGCATCCGTTTCGACGAGTTCGGGTCGCATCGCGATTCGGTCCGACCAGTCACCCAGCGGACCGACTGCGGCGGCAGGGCTGTTGCCGAATAACGTTACCAGAATCGACAAAGCGGCCAGTCGATCCGCCGCTCGGTCGTCGTCGGCGGCCGATTCATTCCGAGCGGCAGCGAGTGCTTCTTCGATGCGATGCAGTTCTTGCGATTTTGCGGCGAGAGCCAACAGTCGCAACAGAAACGGAGTCGCGTCGGCGGTCGACTGCCGCCCCGGATAGCTCATCGGTGATCGTGCATCGACCTGAGGTGCGGGATCGATGACGATGAAATACGCATCGAAATCATCTTCTAGGTTGCGAAGATCACGACACAACCGTTCGACGGTGTGCTTAATGTCCCCGACAAGAAGACGGTCAATGGCGGCACGGATTTGTTGCTCGGCGTTTCGGATCTCGCCCCAATCGCCGAACAAACGGCCTCTCGCTTGTCTGGCCTGTTCCGCCTTCACTTCGATAAAAAACATTCTCGCTTTGGCCAGAACGGCCAGCGCGTCCAAATCGAATTGATGTTTCTGTAGGTGACCGGCGATGGACATCAACCAAGCTGCGTCGCCTTGCAGCGGCATCGTCGGATCCGACGTTCGCGCGTCGGCCGACCGCACCAAAACGCTCCGCGCGTGAGCGGGGCGTTTCAACCTGACCAACATTTCGGCGATCGAGTAAAGATCGCTGGCGTTGCCCGAGGTCCAGTTCTCGGCCTCCGTGTCAACGGACGGGTATCCTGACAAGGCCAATCCGGCATGCAACGCCGGCTGGGACTGACAGGCCAAGAGTTCTTGCTGCAGAAAGACGCGGAGGCTCGGGATGGCTTGCCCTCGCTTTTCGGCCCGGATGTGCTGTTCGGCCAACGCCACCAGTTGCGTTTCGTCGCCGCGATGTCGCGCCAACATGGCCAAAATCAACTCGGAGGCCTGCGTCCATGTCGCAGACGTGTCGGCTTCCCGCGCGACTCGTGCCGCAAGTTCCTCGACTCGTCCCGCTCGGACCGCAAGCTCGACCAGCGAGCGACAGTGATTCAGGTAGCTCGAATAGTCCGATGAGTCGCGTGAGACCGTGGCGATCAAGCGGAGTTCGTCATCATCGCCGGGGATCAATTCTTTGATCAACAATTCGTAAGTCGCCTGCTGCTGATCTTGTTCCCTCATCAGGGGCACGAGACGCTCTATCAATCGGGCGCGACGCCCACCATGGAACACCCGCAGGCTTGCGAGATAAACCGACTGCAGGCCGGCGGTGTCTTTCGACTGATAACCCAACATGATCAAAGTGCTTGTCAACAGTTCTTGCTGGCGTTCGTCCAGTCGATCCTTGTCAAGCTGATCGATGTGTCGGGCCAACATGGCAAGCCGGTCTTGACCGACGTACAGCCGACCCAGATTCGATCGGTCCTCCAAAATCAGATCCGGTTGTAGCCGCCACAGCGGCTCCAGCGCCTCCAGGCCGGCATGAAAGTCGTTCGCCTTGATCAGTGCTTCGCTCCATTTTTTGCGCAACGAATGATCGCGGGGTTGGAGGTCGAGTTTGCGTTTCCACAGCGCGGCGACGGCGGCATGATTCTCGGCCACGTTGTGGCTTTCGATCAGCTCGTCGATCAACGACACGGATGTGGGATCATTGTCCAGCCGTCGCTGAAACGCCTCGAGGCGAGAGGTCAAATTTCCTGATCTTTGTAAGGTCATCAACGCGCGTTGGCGAACCGGGTCGATCCCACTGGGCATCCCTTGGCGTCTGGGTTGACGTCGCAGTATCCGACTGGCGATCTGTGCGGCCAGATCGGGATCCGCGTCGGCGGATTGCATCATCAGCCGACTCAATTCATCCACGCCGGTTTGCGGATCAATCATCTTTCGAAAAATCGCCGCTTTTCGCTGTAGATCCTGGCGATCGGCGGAATCGTTTTGGCCAAGCGCCGTTGCCCCAACAAACAGTGACCCAGTCAGTCCCATGACGAGCCGGGTAGTCGCGAGGGACGCGTTGATTCGGAAGCGGGTCATTTCGATCTTCCTGAGAGGCGGCAAGGGATGGCGAGTCGCTATCTTAAGGGGGCCGGCCGATGCTTGCTGATTTGTGACGAGCCCCGCCGGAGGTCGAGAGCCCCTCCGAGGCGACACCATGCGCCGCAGTGGTCAAGATTTTCGGGCTGAACCCGAAAAAAGCTCAGAGAATTTTGGGGTGGCCCTCGCCCGGCCGCCCGACGCTTTCATGTCAGCAAGCCACCGCGACGCCACGGCGGTCCTGTCGAGTTCAAGCCGCCGCGACCGGGCGTCCGAAACAGCGGATCGTGACCCACAGGCAGACGGCACCGAGGATCAGTGAAAGCCAGGGTGACAGGCCGAACGCCACCGGCAGCGTGCCGGTCAGGATGCAAACGACCGCCACCGTGATCGCGTAAGGCATCTGTGTCCGGACGTGCGTGATGTGATCGCACCGGCACGCGCGACTCGACAGCACCGTGGTATCTGAGATCGGTGAACAGTGATCACCGAAGATCGCGCCGGCCAACACCGACCCGAAAGTCGCCAAGAAGATCGCGCCGCCGGCACCGCCGGCCGGGTCCATGTTCAGCGAAAGGGCGACGGCGATCGGCGTCAGGATCGCCATCGTCCCCCAGCTGGTCCCCGTTGAAAAAGCGACCAGACCCGACAAAACAAAGACCGCCGTCGGCAACAAGCGAACGTCCAAGCGGTCGCTCAACAGTCCCGATAGATATCCGCTCGTGTCCAATTGATCGGTCTGCGTCATCGCCGACAGTGCCCAAGCCAACCACAACACCAGCATCGCGGGCATCATCAACCCGGCACCCGCCAATCCGCCGATCAAATTGCCTCGCACCGACGTGATGCCCAGCCGAATACCGCCCAGCAGTGCCAGCAACAGCCCGACGCCGCCGCCGACGATCAAGGCCAAGTATGAGTCGCCGCCACCGACAACGTCGCCGACTTGTTTCAGCAACGAAACGTTCGCCCCCGCGTCGTCGGGGCCTTGCGGTCGGCCCGTCCAAATCAAGGTGGCCAGAACGGCGACGACGCACATCAAAACCGGCAGCACCGCCGCCAGCAACACGTCGCCGATGGACGCATCGTCTCCTGACTCTTTCGGCCGTCGCCGATCGGATTCGGCCTCGTCGACCGCTTCCTGTTCGGCTCTCCGCATCGGCCCGAAGTCTCGCCCGCTGGCGCTGACCATCATCACCATCGCGATCGCCAGCCAGGGATAAAATCGATACGGAATTGAGGCGATGAACAGGGGAAAGGCCCTCGCGGCGTCGGCGGACCCGGCGGCGCGGAGACCGTCTTCCAGGTAGCTGATCTCTGTGACGACCCACGTGCTGACCAAAGCCAAGCCCGCGACCGGCGCGGCGGTCGAATCGACCAAGTAGGCCAGCTTGGCTCGCGAGATCCGGTAGCGATCGGCCGTGGAGCGAAACGTCCCGCCGATCAACAAGGTGTTGGCGTAGTCGTCAAAGAAGATCGCCAGTCCTGACAGGCTGATCAGCATCTGTGCCCCCCGCCGCGACTTGATCTTGCCGGCGATCAGTCCCAGCAGTGACGCCATCGCTCCGCCGGATTCCAAAACGCCGACCATCGCGCCGAGCAGCAAACTGAAGATCAACACTTGGACGTGCGAAGGGTCCGTCACCGACGAGTACAACGAAACGGCAAAGTGTTTCATCACACCCCAGGCCAACGGCAAGGCACCGCCGTCGGCACCGCCGCGATCGGCCAGCAAGAAAGAGCCGACCAGCACGCCGACGGTCAGCGGCAAGTAGACCCGCCGCATCACGACGGCCAAAACGATCGCGATCAACGGGGGCAGCAGGCTGAGGATCGGGGCGTCCAACAGTACGAGTCCCCCTGCACGATGTCCGCGAAACTATTTTTTCTTGCCCGCGGTCCCCAGCACCGGTGGCACCAGGAAAAAGCCCCCGTCGGCGGCCGGTGCGGTCCGCAGGGCTACTTCGGTACCCATACTGGGCTCGGCGACGTCGGGTCGCCATCGGTTTTCCACCTCCAGGGCCGTCGTCATCGGCTCGACGCCCTCGGTGTCCAGTTCGGCCAACTGCGCAACAAAACCCAGGATCGACTGCAACTGAGGCCCGATCGATTCGACTTCGTCGTCGCTCAGTCGCAGTCGCGCCAGTTTGGCCAACTGCCGGACGTCTTCGGGCGACAGAGACATCGCTACTTCGCGCCGCTGACGTCAAAGGGCTTCGTTTTGACCGTCTTGCGGACGGTTCCGCTGCGGATGCACTGCACACAAACCCGCATGGATTTGCTGGTTCCGCCCGGGGTCGTGACGTGGACTTTTTGCAGGTTGGGGACGAATTTTCGCCGGGTCTTGCCGGTGATTTTCGTCCCGACGCCGCCCAAGTATTTCGCTTTACCGCGGGTTTCGATGCGGTTGCCCATTTGGACGCCTTTGCCGCAGACTTCGCATTGTCGGGCCATCGTTTCTCTCTGTTCGACGCTAGTTGTGTTCGGTTCGGTCTGATTCGAAACGCGGGAGCATAGCGACCGATGCCCTGTTGGGGAAGCACGAAAACACTCGCAGTTGGCCGTGGGGGACGGTTCGATCTTGAAAAAATGTCACAGGAATCTGCCGATTTGCCAAAGTGTCGTCCTCAAAGTGACGATCTTTCCCCCAAGCCTCCCACCTTCCAAACCCTCTGACGAATCGTTCCATGGCAACTTCTCCGCAGCAACCGACGAAACGTTTTCCGCTGGCGATTCTTTGCGTTTTGGTGCTCGGCAGCTTCGTTTCGGCCGGCTGCACGTCGATGAAAGTTCCGACCTTCACGACGCCGGGACTGTTCAAAACGCCCGATTCGGCCAGCCCCTACGTCCCGGTCGGGGACGGCGTCGTGATGGCGGGTTCCGCGACGGCGGATCTGTACCAGAAAATCCGCCAAGCGAAGCTGGAAAACGCTGTGGTTTTGGAAGTCCTCGGCGACGATCAGCCGATCCGGGTGCTGCCGCTGCCCCCGGGCGGACGCAGCGTTTTCGTCAGCGCCTTGCTGAAACAGACCGGCGTGTTGGAAAAGCTGGGCAGTATCGATGCGACGCTGTTCCGTGCCAGCACCGATTCGATCGCCGGAATCCGCATGGAGGTCGGCATGAACGACGACGGGGACCAGATTCGTCCCGAATGCGACTACGCCCTGCAACCCGGCGACCGGCTGCAAGTCAAAGAGCGCGAGATCAACGGTGTGAACATGATGATGTCGATGCTGGGCATCTGAGCCCGCGGCGGCACCGCCCGGGGCGGATCGCTGGACGCCCAACCGGGGCCGGGAGTACACTTAGGGATGATTCGCGGCGGGGGTTCTGTTTTCCCGCCCTCACGTCTGCGCCGCCACCGTGTGACGCGACCCTGGTCCTTTCGCGATCCCCCGGCCTCCCTTCGCGTGTCGACAGAACTGAACCGTGCCGATCTTTCGCGTGACGCTTTGGTCGGCGGCTCGTCGATTTTTCGAGCCTGGCGAACCTCCGAAAAGCCGGAGGCGTCGGTGAGAGCCGGCTTCACGTTGGTCGAATTGCTGGTGGTGATCGCGGTGATCGCGATTCTGATCGGCTTGTTGTTGCCCGCCGTCCAAGCGGCCCGCGAATCGGCTCGCAAGGTCCACTGCCAAAACAACCTGAAACAGATCGGCTTGGGGCTGCACAACTACCACGCCGCCTTTAACCGGCTGCCTTGGGGTGCCAAAGGCGGTTGGGGGCACAGTTGGACCACGGACATCTTGGCACAGATCGGCGAAGACTCCCTCGCCGAAATCGTCCCCGATGGCGAACTCGGTCACGCCACAGGTCGTGACCCGGCCAGTGGGCATCTTCGCGTGCTGGCCACGTCACCCCTGCCGACGTTTGCCTGTCCTTCCCAGCCCGGCCCGCGGGTGTTCGAGGAATCGATGGGGCGGATCCGAGGCCGCGCGTTGAACAGTTACATGGGCAACGCGGGCAGTGACGTGACGCGGAACCATTATTCCGACGCCTCGAACATCGGGATGGAAGCCGGGAACGGCGTCTTGCGGGCTTGCGATTTTTGTCACATCCGAAACGGCGGCGATCCTTGCGACAACCGGCCCGAGTCGTCGCCCCTGTCGTTTGCCGCCATTCGCGACGGCTTGACGCATACCGTGATGGTCGCCGAGACGCGTTTCTTGACGTCGTTCGAGTGCGGGGTGTGTGACCATTTCATGCTGTACCACACCGACTTTGACGACCGGAACGGCCGAGATTTTTCCGAGGCCTTGGCGTCGCTGCATTTCGGCATCAACCTGCGATCGGCCCCGAAAGATCATCTGCAAATGGGCATCGGCAGTTATCACCCCGCCGGCGTGCATGTGTTGATGTCCGACGGCTCGGTCCATTTCGTGTCCGAATCGCTGGACGAAAAAGTTCGCTTGGCGATCGGATCACGAAACGGAAGTGAAATCTACGACCGGGACGCGATGTAGGATCCCGGTGTCGTCGATCACGCGGTGTCGTCGGTCACGCGCTTTTGGTCGTCGGCATTTGGAACAGCTTTCGTGAGCCACTGACGACGGTTTCGTCGATCGTGTACACGCGGCCGTCTTCCTGCTCGGGCAAGTCGTACATGATGTCCAGCATGACTTGTTCCAGGATCCCCCGCAGCCCGCGGGCCCCGACGCCTTTGTCCATCGCTTGTTTGGCGACGTACTGCAACGCTTCGTCGGTAAAATTCAGCTCGCAATTTTCCATCGCGAACAACGCCTGGTACTGCTTGATGATCGAGTTCTTGGGCTCCTTCATCACGCGGATCAGGCCTTCTTCGTCCAGCGGTTGCAGGTAGCTGATCACCGGCAAACGTCCGACCAACTCGGGGATCAAACCGAATTGCAGGATGTCTTCGGTTTCGACCTGGGCCAACAATTCGCCGGTCGTTTGTTCGTTGCGGATGCTCGATCCGCCGCCGAAACCGAGCGTGCGATGGCCCAGACGTTTGCGGATGATCTCTTCGATCCCCACGAACGTGCCGCCGCAGATGAACAGGATGTTGCTGGTGTCCATCTGGATGTATTGCTGTTCGGGATGTTTCCGCCCGCCTTGGGGCGGCACGTTGGCGACGGTCCCTTCCAGCATTTTCAGCAGGCTCTGTTGGACGCCTTCGCCGGACACGTCCCGGGTGATCGAGACGTTGCCGTTGGTGCGGCCGATCTTGTCGACTTCGTCGATGTACAAGATGCCCCGCTGTGCCGCTTCGACGTCAAAGTCGGCCGCGTGCAACAGTTTCAGCAACAAGTTCTCGACGTCCTCGCCGACGTAACCGGCTTCGGTCAGCGTGGTCGCGTCACCGATGGCAAAGGGCACGTTCAACATGCGGGCGAGCGAGCGGGCGAGCAAGGTCTTGCCGCTGCCGGTCGGACCGGCCAACAGGATGTTCGACTTCTCGATTTCGACTTCGCCGCCACCGCTCCATTCGGTGCTCAGCCGTTTGTAGTGATTGTGGACGGCGACGGCCAGCACGCGTTTGGCCGAGGTTTGACCGATGACGTATTGGTCCAAGTGTTCGGAGATCTCGCGAGGCGCAGGGATCTCGTTGAACAACGTTTTGCTGGGGCCGCGTCGCCGTTCTTCTTGATCAAGAATCGACTGACACAGCTCGATACATTCGCTGCAGATGTAGACGTCGCCGGGTCCTTCGACCAGCGGGCCGACATCACGATAACTCTTTCGGCAAAAGGAACAAAAGGCGTTCTTCTTGCTGGCCGAACTACCGCGGCGCGAGCTGGAATTGTCCTTCGAGGGCATACACGACTCCTAGGATTGGCCACGACTCGCTTCGCCGGACTGACCAGGGCCGCCGCTCGACGCCAAAATCAATGGCGGCGGGCGGCGAGGGAAGGATCAGCGGCGATGACGTCTGGTGTCATCGCCGGTCTTTCGACGTTCGGTGAATCGGTGTCGTGGAAATGGGTTTGGGTAGGTGGTTGGCGTCGGACTCGGTCGGTCACGTCGGCTCGGTTTCGCCGCCGTGTCCGGGTGATGTCGTCTCGCCTGTTGATCACGGGTCGGTTCGCGTCGATCGCCACACCGCCTGTTCGGCTTGATCGGGTTGAGCCTGATGGTCCGGTTCGTCCTGGGACGATTCGGAATCGGCCGCGTCGAGGTGTGGTCGTTGCTTACGTCGGGTGATCGTTTCTATAGTTCGGAATTCCTGATCGCTGATGTCACCTTTGAGGTGCATTTCTCGCAAGTTAGCGAGGGCATCGATGGCGGTTTCCTGGTCTTGAGCGGCGTAGTCGCGATACCTTGCCACCAGATAAACTCCGGCAGCAATCATGACGGCTAGGACCACTATGGAAGCGACAGACTGCACTGTCGAATCTGTGAACAGATCTGTCACAACCCTGTCCTCCTCGCGTCGTCCTCCGCCCACTTGGATGATAGGAGTGTCCGGCACAGCGGGTCCAGCAAGCGGAAACGGAATTGCCGTATTTTTCGTGTTTCACGCATTGTACGTCGTTTCACGCTGGTGATCCAAGACCAGTTTCGCCCACCGCGACGCGAAATGCGTCGATCGCCACGCCCGCGTCGGCCAGGCTGGGCCAAGCGATCAGACCCGATTGCCGGACCGTCGTCTTGCTGGGCTCGCCGCGTCGACGCAGGATCACGCGGCCCCGGTAACCGGACTGTTTCAACGTCCGCAGCAACCGGGTGCCGTCAAAGGCCAGCGGGTTGTTCTTGTCCGCCCCGCTGCCGAGTTGCCGATTGTCGATGTACAGACATTCCAGGGCGTCCAGGTGCCGCATCAGGCGATCGGCCACCGGCATCTCCCCGGCCTGGACCATCGCGTCGACCTCCGCCGCCAGCGTCAGTCCCCTCGGGTCGTCGATCCACTGCAACAGCCGTTCGTAATGGGCGATCGTGGCGACCGCGTGTCCGGCCGACGGGCGAAGGGCAAGCGTCACGCCCAGGTCCCGGGCCAGAATTCGTAGCCCGTTGATCCGTCGACTCAGCCGATCCAGGCTGGCCGCTCCCTTGTCCGGCGTCATGTCGTCCGGGGAAGCGGTCAAAGAATGCGGCGATCCCGAGGAAAAGGTGACCAGCTTGGCACGAAGCGAAGCGGCGGCTTCGATCCACTGCCGCGTCAAAATGTCCGAAGCCTCGGCTTCCTCCTTATCTTCGCTGGCCAACGAAGGCCAACGCGGCATGCCGGGATCGGCGACGAAGGGACTCTCCAACGCCAGCACCGGTTCGATCCCTTCGGCCCGGCTTTGCTCGCCGAGCTCGGCGACCAGGTCGCGGCCGCGCTGCGAATCCAATCGCAAACTCGTCCGTCGCGGCACCAACGCGATCGCCCCGTATCCCATTTCGCGCAGAGCACTGATCGCCGAGGCTTCGTCGTGCAACGGCAGACTGCTCATGTGGTAACCGACAATCACGATGGTTTCTCCCCTAAAGGAACGAATGGACGCCGAAGCGAATCTCGATCAAGTCACTCGAAACCGACGTGACAGCGCCAACGACGGCACGACGCCGGCGAAGACCAGCAAACCCCAAAACGCCCCGGCCCCCAAGAACGCGATCGCCGCGGCCAGAGGGATGATCGTCAGCACGCCGCTGCGGACCGCCGACTGGATCGACTCGGGCGTGCCCTCGCGGGAAGCGCGAAAACCACGCACCACGATCGGCATCACGATCATCGCGACCAACAAACCGAACGGCGGCCCCGGCGAAAAGTGCCAAGCCTTCGCCGCCAGATCCAATCGCGGTGCCGTCGCCACGATCACGCCCCCCAACGCCGTGACGATCGTCCCGGTCAACAAGTGAGGTGCCCGATCCCCGATCGCTTCCCGGCGACCGATCAAGGTCACCCCCATCACATAGACTCCCATGCCCAGGCCGAACGCGGTCAGCCAATTCGGAAAGCCGACCGTCAGGTCGAAGTGAACCGACGCGCCGAGCAGGAAACTGAGCACGCGGCACACCCCCATCACCAGCGGCCCCAGCGGCGTCTGTTTCAGCGGCCCGTCGTAGACGACCACCGCGACGGCCAACAGCACCGCGACCACCGCGGGCAGCCACGTCGCCGGCACGTCGGGCGACGGCAAATGGCCGGCGATCGCGGCGACCACGACCCCGCCGACCAACATCGCATAGCCGACGCTCTTGGCCAGACCGACCGAGATCCGACCCGCCGCCAACGGCCGCGCCGAACGTTGTCGACGGTCGACGTCCACGTCGAACACGTCGTTCAGGATCATCCCGGCCCAGTACAGCAACACGCCGGCGATCAGAATCGCGACGAAGCGGCCGATCGGCTGCGGACCTTGGGAAACGATCAAAAACGCGGCGGCGACATCGGCCAGTACCGTGAACACGTTGGGCAACCGCACGAGCTGACCCCAGGCGATCAGCGGACGACTCCGCGGGGCGTCGTGGTTCGGGCCGGGGGCGTCGCGGTCCGGGGCGGGGGGCAAAGTGGCGTCGTCGGCATCAGTCACGGGCAATGTTTTCGTCCACGAAAGCGGTCGGCCACGCGAACGTCCTGGTAAATGAAAAGGAGCGAAAGGCGTTGGAGTCGTCTCAACTTTCTACAGTCTAACCCGCCGCCACGCCGACGGGCATGCCGTCGGATCCGTCCTCATTCTTGACGCGTGTAGACCGCCGGGTACACGAACTCCGGTTCATCGGGCGGTAACAAGTAGGTGAACTTTTCCGAAACCGGTTGCCCGGCACTGAACAACTGCACGTCCAATTCGACCGGGCCGTCGCCCGTGGCGACCACGTCGGCGGTCAGGATCCAGTCGCCTTGTTCGGTCCGCTCCGAGACGATGTTTTCGATGGTCCCCCGCACGGCGTTCGTCTTTGCCTCGGGCTCCGCGCCGGCGGGCAGCCCCCGGATCGCGGAACCGGCAAAGCGGACTTCGATGCCGATGCGAGGACTCCGTTCGCCCGGTCGCTCGACGCTCAAGTTCGTCGCCCGCGCCAGCACGTCACGGCGGGTCCCGAGTCGATCGATCGACTGCGCGGTCATCGGTGGGGTGGTTGCTTTGGCGTCAACCGCCGCGTCCGCGAGTTGATGCCGTCTGCCGATCCCCTCGGTCTCGTGCGGGGCAAAACGATCGACGTGCCGTGTCCTCGCCGTCTGCGCCGATCCCGTCGCGTGCTAGCAAAACCAGACCCCGCAATTACGACGTTTTCAGATCGGCCGGGAACTGCTGGTTTCCAAGGAGGGGCCGGAAGAGAAATTTCGAGCGAACTATCTGATTTTTCCACAACCCGCGGTCGACATTCTTGGACGAGCCGAGCTCAACGGCGTACTCGTATCCGCCCGTCGGTGGCCCGCCCGGCGGACGGACGATGTGCTCGGCGGCCAATGCGTCGAGCTCGGTGTTGGTCTTCAATCGCCCGACAAAGCGCCTGTTTTTGCAGCTCAGTTCATTCATCACGCTGGGGATCGTGTATCCCGCGTCAAGCCGATAAACGACGTGCTGCGCGACTGCACAGGCGTGGTCATCGGTCTTGTCGACCAGGTGTCCGGCGAAATTCCAGGTGTCCGGAAGTCCTTGCCTCGGGCAGATTGTCGCGTACTATCCCCTTCGACTTTCGTCCAGTGCGTCTCGACTGCAGAACACTGCGTTTGGTGAAGGGGGTGGGATATGTTGACAGGCTTGGGTCAGTTGGATCGCGAAAAATTTCGCGACCTTGCACGAATCTGCGTGCCTTTCCAGTTTCTCGTGTTGCTCAATCTAGCAGGGTTTCACTTAGCGAACGCTCAGAGCGTAGCCCCGCCGCCTCACGACCAATTTTCGTTTGCGTACGACGTCCAGATTGGCGGCGATCCCGGTCCGCTTTCGAAGCAGGTCGATCTCGGAGAATTACAACCGGGCAAAGAAGGAAAGGTGACGCTCACCCTGCTGAACCGAACCGGCCGGACTTGGCAAATCACCCAAACCGAGTCGTCTTGCCGTTGTGCCGTCGCGTCACTGAGTTCGGCGACCGTTCCATCAGGAGAAACGACAAAACTGATCGTCAAACTCAAGCCCCGAACAGACTCGGGCCAGCCCGAGCAAGTAACCTTTGTGCACGTCCATGATGCTCGAGCACGTCCATTCTCGGTCAGTCTAAAATACCGATTGAAAAACTGGGTTGCCTTCATCCAAGACACGTACACGCTTCAGTACGTTCGAGACCGTGATAACGACGAGTTTCTGCAGATTCCGTTTTACGACACGTCGGAATCCCGCGATGCGAGACTGCATGTTGAGTCGGATCCGGAACTAAAGGTCAGCAGAATCTTATCGTCTGACGAACGGCCTGGTCAGTTTCATGTAAACGTATCTGGGTTTTCTTCAAAAGCGTCCTCCCAACAGAGCTATCATTTGGAGTTGGTGGACTCAACTGGACTGCGTGACGAGGCGATTTTAGTCACTCGCGTTGTCGATCCGGTGCGAATCATCCCAATAACTTTGAGGTTTCTTGAGGATCCAGATGATCCGGCAGGGTGTGTGGCTCAGGCGCTGCTCGTCATGGCCACGTCTCGCGATGAAAAGGAGCGAGAAGAGGATGCATCGATCAAGCCTTCGTCTGTCTCGATGACAGCGAAAATGGGTGAAAAGAACTTGATGGTGCGATCAAAACATCTTGCCGGAGGGCGCTACCGTGTGACGCTTTCGATGTCCAAGTCGCGATTGAAGGAGGCAGTTGAGCAATCAACTGATTCCGAACTTAGCCTGGTTCTCGATGTGCTTTCGTCAGCGGGTTCTACCCGACTCCAAGTCCCTGTTTCGTTGCTTACAGAACAGTTGAGTGATCTTTAGTATCCGTTTGTGTTTCTTAACTTTAGTTGGAGATCGAATGATGAATCGACGGGTTTCGACTTTCGTGCTTTTTGTGCTTCTCAGCCCCACATCTGCTTTGATGGCTGACGACCCTTTTCAGGGCTGCCAAGCTTTCACGGACGTGCAGCACTGCCCTGATGCGACCACCTTTCCCGGATGTGCTGCACCTGACCCTGATTGCTCGACGGTTTATCGAAAAACTGGGAACCAATACTTGCTGCCAGTGCCAGCCTTAAATGGCCAAGCAGGTGTCTGGAATCCCTCGCAAAACGACGACAAGGGTGTCGTTTGCGAAGAATCGAGGGAGTGCATCTACATTGAAGTTAGCGGTGTGCCACTCTGCTATCCTGACTCAAAAATCGAAGATTTTGACTGAGTGAACGACTGGGGCGATGAGGGAGCATGCGTCGGCAGTTAGGGGCCATGCTGATCGTGTGGTTAAGCAACCGCCGATGAATTAGTGTCGGAATTAAATCGGCCATGTGGTAAGGTGTGCGTAGCTTCAGCTCAGCCCAACAACGAGGACGCCACGGATGGCCAGTGACACGATCAGATTTTCGTCTCTTCAAGAAGATCGAGTGCGACATTTCGCGGCGACTTTCAACTAGAAGGACTGCCGTCGTTTCGCCGCCGTCCAGGCTTCGCAACTTGTACACGGCGGAATCACTGATATCGCCTCTGTGTTGGGCTGCTCCACAAAGACGATAGAACGCGGGATCGCGGAACTCGACCAGTTCAAGGATGACTCAGACGCCGAACGCGTTCGGCGCCAAGGTGCCGGTCGAAAAAAGATCGATTCCGAAACGCCGGAGGAAGAAAACCTGATCCAGTGCCTTGAAGTGCAAACCGCCGGTGACCCTGACCAGGAGGACATTGTCTACACGGATCTCTGCCCGCAAAAGCTTTCGGATCGACTTACCGAGATGAGATCTCCGGTGGGACGCGACGCGATTGCCGCTAAGCTCGATAACGCAGGTATCCGGTTGCGCCAAATCCGCAAGTCCATCCCCGGCGGTGAGCACCCCGACCGCGACGCCCAGTTCGGGCGCATCGCAGAGCTGATTGATCAATATCAGGACGAGGGCAAGCGGTGGTTCTCGGTGGATACCGAGAGCGAGGAGGACCTCGGGCGGCTGTATCGCAAAGGACGCGTGCGACGGAGCTCATCGTTCCAGGTTTTCGATCACGACTTTTCAAGTTGGGCCGATGGCGTCTTGATCCCTCATGGGATCGACGATTTGATCCGAAATAGCGGTCACGTCATTTTGGGGCTTTCTCACGACACGCGCCCGTTCGCCTTCAACTCGTTACACTGGTACTGGCAGCGGATTGGCAAGAAATGCTACCCCGACGCCACATCAATTCTGTTGACCTGTGATGGAGGCGGCAGCAACTCAGCAGTACAATACATTTTCAAGCATGATCTTGAACGTCTGATCGAATCGATTGCCATTGAAATCCGCGTGGCACACCACCCACCGTACTGCTCGAAGTACAACCCGATTGAGCGGCGATTCTTTCCTCATCTGGGCAGAGCTTGCTCCAGAATGCTGTTCGACTGTTTGGATACGGTCGCGGAACCGATGCGGACCACGAAAACTCACAGCGGACTTCGAACGACAGTCAGCCTGATCAACATGCTGTACGAAACCGGACGAAATGCCACAAAATAGATGAAGGCGGATCTGCAAATTGTCTACGATAATCTGCTGCCAAAATGGAACTATGTTGCCAAGCGATGAAAAAACACTTATTTTCCGTCTGTTGCGAAGGCATCAGTTTTGAAAGTCACTGTTCTATCTTTTTGAAGAGACAATCCATGGTTGAAAAGCGTTGGGCAGCGAATGCGATGTTTGGAGTGCTTTCGTACTTGATACTCGGCCTTTCCGTAGGTTGGTCTCAAACGCCGCCCACGCGTAGCGGTGCTGAAGAGACCGCCGAAACGGATGCTGCCTCCCTTTTTGATGCTCACGTCGTCAACTTGGAGTCCGTTACAGACTTTGATGTCGTGATTCAAAATGAGCGGACGCTATCAAGAAACGAACGGCCCCTTGTAACGGTCACTCAAACCTATCGCGTCATTTATTGCCCTCGAACGGATTTTGCAGTCTGGGCCGAGCTGGTCGATCTATCTCCTGATCAAGTCAAGACGGAGAACGCGTTCAATCGATCCGCGCCGTTCGACTCTGATTTCGGGCGGCCAGGATTAACCATCTACCTGTACCACGACGGACAGGCGATGACATGGACGGTGGGGCTGCAGCGGCAAACCTACCCGCCGACATCCTTTCAGCAATTTGAACGATTTGGGCACGCACTCGATCTCCGCTGGATCGGGCTGGAGGGGTTTCCCTTCTGGAGTTCGATTCCTCAAGAGGTTCGTGACCATCAACTTCTGCAAGTTCGCACCCGCTTTCCTTCGGCACGAGTCGTGGCCACGAAGGATGGGACCGCAGTCATTCGGCAGGAGCGCAAGATTCAGGCGAATTTTGATTCATGGAGAAAGTCAACGCACGTTGTCGATTTGCGGCGAAACCTGATTCTTCGACATAACAAGAGCCACAAATACGGAGAAGGTGAATTTCAGCCAAAGGTCGTTGAAGCGATTCAGTGGAAAGATGCGGATGTCGCAATGCTTCCTGCTGTTATCTCCGGAGAGAAAATGCTCAGTAAGTGGGACGCGCCGCAGGAAAACTCGGAACTCTACGAGTTCCGGTTCAAGTGGCTTGCGATCAACCAGCCGATCACGCCCAAGTCAATCGCGTTCTATGGCGAACCGACTTTCGAAAACCTGCTGAAACTGGTTGATTTTGAGAACGCTGTTTGTCTTACCGAAGACATCAAGGCGAAGGCAAAGCGATAGGGAGTCGTGGCCGCCATCGTTTCGAGACGAAGGAAACCGCCTACTCTTGACGCGTGTAGACCGCCGGGTAGACGAACTCCGGTTCATCGGGCGGTAACAAGTAGGTGAACTTTTCCGAAACCGGTTGCCCGGCACTGAACAACTGCACGTCCAATTCGACCGGGCCGTCGCCCGTGGCGACCACGTCGGCGGTCAGGATCCAGTCGCCTTGTTCGGTCCGCTCCGAGACGATGTTTTCGATGGTCCCCCGCACGGCGTTCGTCTTTGCCTCGGGCTCCGCGCCGGCGGGCAGCCCCCGGATCGCGGAACCGGCAAAGCGGACTTCGATGCCGATGCGAGGACTCCGTTCGCCCGGTCGCTCGACGCTCAAGTTCGTCGCCCGCGCCAGCACGCTGTGTTGCGGCGGGTCGCCGGCAAAGAAACTGACTTCGTAGCCGAACGAATAAGGTTTTCCGATCTCCGGTGCATCGTTTGGTATCCAGTAGGCGGCCAGGTTGTCGACGCCTTCGTGCGCGCCGGGCAATTCCAGCAATTCGATTTTGCCGTCCTTCCAGGGCCGGTCCGGGGTGACCCACAGACTCGGCCGCTTGTCGTACCGCGCGTTGTGGTCGTCGTAATGATAGAAAGCCCGGTTCCGCTGGATCAACCCGAAACCCACCAGCGTTTTGACGTCTTCGTCGGTCACCGACGGATACGCTTGTCTGGCAAAGGCACGCCACTGCCAATCATCGCCGCCGCGGTGGATCAACAGGCCGTCGCTGTCGTGAACCGACGGACGTTGATCCAGCGGTGGTCCTTTCAAACCGTCGCCCCACAACCACATGCTGGTCAACGGGGCGATGGCGACCTTATCGGGGATGCGGCGAAAATACAATTCCGCATCGACGTGAACCTTCGTCATGGCACCACCGGGCGTCAGTCGAAAACGATACGCGCCGCTGACACTGGGACTGTCCAGGTGCGCCAGGACGGTCAGTTCGGCCGAGCCGCGCGCCGGCATGGTGATCCAGAACGCGCGAAAGTCGGGGAACTCCTCGGCCGACGGCATCGCCACGTCCAGGGCCAAGCCCCGCGCCGACGCGCCATACACGGTGTCGCCGCTGCGGGCGCGAAAGTAACTGGAACCCAAAAAGCTCAAGATCTCCTCGGCGTCGTCGCGCTGCGGGAAAGGACCGACGACTTTCACACCAGCGTGACCGGCGCTCGGAATCTGCTCGACTCGCAGCGGATCGGCGTAACGAAAGTCGTCCTTGCTGAACGCGATCCGCTCGCACACCGCATCGCCCCCGGTCAGCGGCGTCAAAGTGAACAGCTGGACTTCGTCGACCTGGACGAATCCCCGGTGAAAGGTCTCCAGCCAAAACGGCAAGTCCTGATTCCACCACGTCGCCCGGTCTGGGCGGAAGGCGACCTTCATGTAGTCGTCGTAATTCCAGGACGCCAACGGTTCGGGCAACGGGGCCTGTCCCCGATAAGGCCGCTCGGCGGTCCGCCGGGCTAGGGTTTTCAAGTCGTCGAAGTCGTGAACGTTGATGTAGGGGACGCCGGTGTGGGGGACGTCGGCGGATTCGACGGCCGGCAGACGCTCGGTCGCGAGGACGACCAGCGCGGTCAACAGAAAAGATCGCATCGGGGGACCAACAAGCGAAAAGGCGATGACAGGACAAGACACATCATCTTGCCGACACCTGGCCCGTTGAGCAAACCGGGTACCCCGCGCGTCGGCCTAGGCGACCGCGGGACGAAATCCGGCCAGCGAGAAAGCCCGTCGGGCGGCCGGATGTCGCATGAACGGCCGCCAGACACCTTCGTCGATCAGGTTCGACGCCATCAACAGCGTGATGCCGGTGTCGATCCCGATGACATCCGAACCGATCCAGCCGTTGGCCGGATTGATCACGTTGGCAAAGCCGAACCGCCCGTAAACGGATTCGCCGAAACGTTCTTTCTGATGTCGCATCGTCCGCAACGCTTCGTCGGGAACGATCGCCAACGCACCGCCCGCGGCACTCGGGACCAAGCTGCCGTCGATCCCACGATCCGGCGTGGCGACGCCGTCTCGATACGGGCCGCCCCAGTCGCGGTAGCCGCCGATGCTGTCGCTGCTAGTGATCCCCCACAAATCGTCGCCGTAATGCCCCATCGTGACGGGATCCTGCCGCGCAAGTGTCTTCATGAATTCGATCTGCGCGTGATGGGCCAACTTGGCGTTGTTCCAGTAACTGCGTCCTCCGGGCGACACCAGACCACGGAAATCAAAAAACGCGGCCGGATACTGATGCACGAACAAAGGCGGGTAAGAGAGGAAAGGCTGCCCGTCGTGGTGCAGCACCGGCCCACGCCGCCAAGCGTTCCAGCATCGCGGCGGGATCGGCCGACTCGGCGCGCCGATGGCCAGCAAGACCAAAATGGTCAGCTCGCTGAACGTGTCCCACTGGTACGGCAGTCTGCCGGTTTCCGGTTTCCAACCCATGTGCAGGCATCCGTTGTCGCCCAGCAGCCACCGCCAATTCACGCGTTCGTAAAGCGCATCGGCAAGCGAGGCGATCTCCCGGTCTGTCGGAAAAGCCATCGCCGCGTGCATCGCGCCGGCGATCATCAGCGCCGTGTCGATCGAGGAAGCTTCGCTGGACATCGCCCGCCTGCCGCCGGCGCGATCGACGAAGTGGTAAACGAACCCTTGTTCGTGCTCCGCGACGTGCAACAAAGACGACAACAGCCGGCCGGCCCGCGACCGCGCGACGTCGTATTGGACCAAGCCGGACCGAGCCGCGATGCCGTGCGCCGCCAACGCGAATCCGCAGGCCGCCGAACTGGCGTGGTCACTGAACCGGCTGCCGTCGGTGCGGCCACGATCGGCGACCAAGCCGGTCGCCGGGTCGGCGGCTTCTTCGAAGTAACGGTAGCAGCGACGACGCAAGTCATTCAAAAATTCGGCGTCTCGTTCATCCATGGCGGACCTTCGCCGGCCGGTGCCGTCCGTCATCGGGGAACCGCTCACCGACGTTCTCGGATCTCGGAATACATCAGCGACTGCCAGGGGCATCGTGGCACCGGCGGCCAACAGCAAACGTCGCTTCATGTCGACAACTCGCACAGGGGGGAAGGAAAGGCGGGGCGGGCGGCGAGACGACCGCCTGACAGAACGTCTTGCCGCCGACGGTCTTGATTCGGGTGGGATCGGACGGAGGGCAGGGGGGGGGAAGCGGTTCGGGACAAGCCTTTGCTCGTCTTACGAACAGCATGGTCACTTAGATCGTCAACAGCGGATGCTAGGTGCCCGTTAGCGTTGTTTCAAGGTCTGTTTCTCTTGTCCCGGCGCGGACTGCCCGGTTTTTCGTCACTCCGGTCCTCGAACCGTCAGGCGGTGGCGTGACGACGGGGCACCTTTGCCAGCGTGGCCGGTATCGTCGCGAAATTCTCCGCTTTTTCATGGCCCCGGGACGGTCCCCTGAACTGTCCTTGCAAACCACGAAAGCCGCCGCGTCTTCCCTTAGTCGTCGCGACCGTGGTTCACGTCTTTCTCGGCTCGGCTTCGCGTCGAAAGATAGTTCCAGGCACGCGAAGCGAACGGTCGATTCATGGCACAGCGTTTGAACCGATTGTGATCGGACCAGAAGCGATTCGTCGTCCGATGCTTCTGCGTCATCCTCCTCTTCTCACTCTTTTCCTTGAACGATTCATGAACCTCCATTTCATCCACTCAGCGGACGTCATCGGGCACCACGGTGCTGTCGTCTCTGCGGATTCGCGTCCCGATTCGCGACCGTCCGGTGACTCGTCCGGCCGCGATCGCGCCTTGACCGTCGTCGCCAGCTACCTACGCGAATGTGGCATTCATCACCCGGACGTTGTTCGCGACCAGTGTCATCGCTTGGTCGATTCGGCCAAGGATCGTTTCGGATTGACGACGCAAAACGGGGTCGACCACGGGGATCCTTTTCGACTGTCGAAGTTGTCGTTGGAACTGGCCGTCGAGTCGTTGTCGGATCGGCAGCACGGCGGCACCACCGGCGGCCGACGGCAAGTCATCCCGACGATCCAACAGCGGCCGCTGTCGCGGAACGCGACGCCGTCGCTGTTGGGACCGCTCCGTGCCGACTGGTGGTGGACGCTGGCCGGTCGGGCCGCCGCCGGTCCGGCGAGGCTGGTGTCCGGCCTGCGAAACGGTTTGCGTCGACGTTTCCGCATCAGCGAAATTTTGAGTGATGGACAATAATTATCCCGTCGACGGCCAAGAATCCGTTGCCGTGAATCCGCGGCGAACCGGGCGACGACCGTTGAAGCGAAAATCGATGAAGACGAAGTCGTACCGCTGGATGATCGGCTCGGCGACGTCGGTCCTGACCGCGATCGGTGTGTCCGCGTACGTTGATGCGTTGTCCGGCGGCGGCATCAATGTCTTCGAAGCTTTCAGCGTGGTACTGTTCGTCGTCTTGTTCGCTTGGATCGCGTTTTCGTTTGTCGTCGCGACGGTGGGCTTTGCGCGACGGCTTCGACCGGATCCGGCGGCGACCCCACCGAGTGACCCGCGACCCTCGACGGAGGCTGTCGAGGAAACCGAAGCGACGGCCGTGCTGGTGCCCGTCTACAACGAATCACCCGGGGACGTTTTCGCGCGGATCGAAGCGATGATGCGGGACTTGGCCGCCAAAGCCGCGGCCTCGACTTCGCCGAACCCCAGGTTCGATTTTTTCGTCCTCAGCGACAGCACGGAAACCGAAGTCTGGCTGGCCGAGGAGTGGGCTTGGGCCGACTTGAAACATCGACTCGGTGAAGACGTCACCGGGCACTGTCAAGTTTTCTATCGTCATCGCAGCGAAAACAAAGGCCGCAAGGCCGGGAACATCGCCGATTTTTGCGAACGTTGGTCGCGACCTTACGCGTTGATGATTGTGCTGGACGCGGACAGCCTGATGTCCGCCGAAACGATGGTCGCGATGGTCCGCCGCATGTCGGCCGACGACCGGCTGGGCATTTTGCAGGTGCCGCCGGTGCCGATCGGTCGTGCGTCCTTGTTCGCGCGGCTGCAGCAGTTTTCGGCACAGGCCTACGGTCCGGTTTTCGTCGAAGGCTTTCGGGCTTGGTCGGGCGATCAAGGGAACTACTGGGGCCACAACGCGATCATTCGCGTCGCGGCGTTTTGTGACTGCTGTGATTTGCCCGTGTTGCCCGGTCAGGCTCCGCTGGGTGGCGAAATCTTGTCCCACGATTTCGTCGAAGCGTCGCTGCTTGTGCGTCGCGGCTGGAAAGTCCTTTTGGCGACAGAGCTGGGCGGCAGCTACGAAGAATGTCCGACGACGTTGACCGATTACGCGATGCGAGACCAGCGTTGGTGCCAAGGCAACTTGCAACACGGCCGGTTGATCTTGAGCGACGGTTTCCATCCGGTCAGTCGTCTGCATTTCGCCAGCGGTGTGATGGCCTACGTGGCGTCGCCGCTGTGGATTTTGTTCACTTTGCTGTGCGTCGGCGGCTGGGCGATCGATGCCGAGGCGCTCGGTTCGGCGTCATGGTTTGACGTTTACGGTCGCTTCGTGTTGTTCGCCGCGGCGATGCTGATGCTGTTGATCCCCAAACTGTACGGCGTGCTCGGGCACGTCGTCGCCGGGGACGCGGGACGTTTCGGCGGCTCGCTGCGGATCGCCGCCGGCGGCCTCGTGGAAACCTTTTGGTCGGTGTTGCTTTCGCCGTTGATGGCGGTCCTGCACAGTCGCTTCGTCGTCTCGACGCTCCGCGGACGCAAGGTCCGTTGGGCGGCACAACAACGAGGCGAACACGGCGTCACGTTCACGGCGGCGTTTCGGGATTACGGCGTGATCACGCTGCTCGGTGTGCTGGCCGGCTGGGCGATTTTTTGGGGCGCCAGCCCGCTGCTCGTTTGGTTCGCACCGATCTTGGCCGGTCTGCTGTTGGCGATCCCGATGGCGATGTTGTTGGGCAGCCGCGGCATGGGCCTGCTTGCCAAACGCATGGGGCTGTTGCTGATTCCGCAAGAGATCGCGCCGCCCGAAGTGGCGCGGCTTTACCGGGACGCCAGGGAAGTTTCGTCCAAGCGTTCGGGTCCGAGAACCGCCGGCGACGGCAGCCTGTTGGCGACGTTGCTCCACAGCCCGACCTTTTTCATGATTCATCAAGACGTCTTGTCGGCGAGTGAATCGGATACTCCGATGCGAGAGGACGAACGCGCCGAAGTGCTCCGGCTGACCGAGGAGGCTTGGGACCAGCTTCCGCAAACGTTGCGACGTCGATTGTTAAGCGATGCCGGCCTTCTGCGGCAGCTTCACATTCGGACGCGAGCGGCGATCCCGGCGCCGATGACCGCCTGACCTGGCGGCCTCGGGGGGTATCGACGACCGGGGCCTCGTGCCTTGGTCGTTACCGTCGACGTTTCTTCTTTTTTTCCCGCCGTTCGGCTTTGCGTTTGGCCTTGTATTTCGATCCGCTGGTCAGTCTCGATTTGACCTCCGGACGTTTCGACGGGCCGGCCGAGTGGTTTTTGACGACTTCCAAAAACAGTTGCCGTTCTTGCAGGTCGACCTTGGCGATCTTGACGGTCAGCTCATCGCCCAAGCGGTATTGGTTGCCCGCTTTGAAGCCGACGATCATCTGTCCGCGTCGTTCGAAGCGATACTGATCCTTCGGCAAGGTCGTCACGGGAATGAAACCGTCAACGGGCAGCTTCACGCATCGGGCGTGCAATCCGTCGGCGAACACACGGCTGACCACCGCGGCCAAGGTTTCCCCGATCTTTTTCTTCAAAAAGTGCAGCAACTTCAGTTCGATCAACTCACGCTCCGCTTGTTGGGCGTTGCGTTCCATGTCGCTGCAGTGATGCCCCAGCTTGACCAATTCGGCAAAGGAATCGTCGGGCGTTTTTTGGCCTTCGATCAGTCGCTGCACCAAGCGATGGACGGACAAGTCCGGATAGCGACGAATCGGGCTGGTGAAATGACAGTAGTGTTCCATGTCCAGCGCATAGTGGCCTTCGCGGTTGGGCGCGTAGATGGCCTTGTTCATGCTTTTGAGCACCGAAAAGTTCACCGCGTTTTCCAGCGGCGTCCCCGCGACGGCGTCCAGCACGGCTTGGATTTCGAACCGACTTTCGACGTTGTCGATTTTCAGACCCAGATCTTTGACGAAGGTCGACAGTTGCCGCAGCTTGCGTCGCTCCGGCGGTGGGTGAATGCGGTGCAGAAAGTTCAGTTCCTGGTCGTCCAACCAAGTCGCCACGGCTTGATTGGCGGCCAGCATGAACTCCTCGATGATCTGGTGGCTTTCGGTGTGCTGGACCAATTGAGCCCCTTTGACTTTTCCGGCGCGATCCAGTTCCAGCTTCACGTCGGGCATGTCCATCGACAGCGAACCGCCTTTGAAGCGTCGCTTGCGAATCCGCATCGCCAACGCGTGCATCGACAGCAACAGATCGCAAACTTCGTCGCCCCATTTCTGACGGTGTTCCTCCGGGGCGGCCAGAAATCGATCGACCTGTTCGTAATTCAATCGCTTGTCGCTACGGATCGCCGCGTTGTGAACCTCGCTGTGCGTGATGACCAAGTCGTCGGTGTATTCGATCTCGACGGTTTTGGTCAGCCGCATCTTGTCGGGCTGCAAACTGGCCAAGTGGTTGCTGATGATTTCGGGAATCATGGGCACGACCCGGTCGGGCAGGTACACGCTGGTGGCACGCTTTCGCGCGTCCATGTCCAGCACCGCCCCGGGCGTGACGAAATGACTGACGTCGGCGATGTGGACCCACAACCGCCAACGGCCGTCTTCACGCTGGAGCGAAATGGCGTCGTCAAAATCGCGGGCGTCGAACGGATCGATCGTGATGGTCAACAGGTCGGTCAAATCTTTGCGACCGTCCGGCACGACATCGTCCGGGAAAGCATCCGCTTGCACGCGGGCCTCGGCCAGCACGGCTTCGGGGAATTCGTCGGGCAGGGCGTACTGCCGCATGATCGAGAGCGTATCGATCGCCGGGTTTTTGCTGCTGCCCAGTCGCTCCAAAATGACCGCTTCGCCGCCGCCGCCGTCTTCCTCGGGGAATTCGACCATTTCGACGAACACCTTGTCGTCGTTTTCCAGCGGCAGCCCCCGCACGTCGCCGACCGACACGGGTTTCTCGTAGGGAGTGCCGTCGAGAAAGACGACCGGTTTGTCGTTTTGGAGCCGGAACGTGCCGGTGAACTGTCGCCGGACCCGCTGCAGGATTTCAACGACTTCGCCTTCGGTGCCGCCGCGTCGACCGGGCTGGATGCGGACTTCGACTAGGTCGCCTTCGAGCGCCCCGGCGGTTTTGCCCGGCGGGACGAAGATGTCGTCCGGGACGTCCGAGGTGTGATCGGTGCCGCCGTCGCCGGGGCGAACGAAGCCGAAACCGCCGCCCATCGCGCGGCGGAATTTGCCACGCACCGAATCGCTGCTGCCGTCGACGGCGCTGGCCGGGATGACCAGGTGGTTCCCGCCATAAAACAGCCGGCCTTCCAAGACCAATTGCTTGATGACCCGGCGGAGCTCGCGGTACTCGTCCGGGTCCAGTTTCATCCCGGCGGCAATGGCCTTGGGCTTGCTGGGACGATACTCGGCGCTGTGGACCCATTGCATGACGCGATCGGTCAGTTCTTGTGATACTTGCATGCATCGCAGGATAGCCGATCGGGCTCGCTTGGCTAACCATCAACGCGTCGGAGCGTCGCCGTCAATTCACCGCGACCGCGGGGGCAGGACGGTCGGCCAGGCCGCCGAAGAAATCGACTTGACCGTTCTTCAGATGATAGATCCCGCCGACGATGTCTAATTTTCCGGCTCGCATCAGTTCGGCGATGATGGGGCTGCTGTCGACGATTTCGTCGATGACGTGCAGCACGTTGGCTTTGGCGACCTCGTCGACGAACGTCTTGTCGTCGTCGGCGTAGCCCGGCATCCGTTTCTTCATCGTCGCGACGACCGGCTCGATTTTCTGAACCAATTCCGTGACGTGCCCCAGCCTGGCGCCTTGGCAGGCCGCGGTGACCGCGCCGCATCGGGTGTGCCCGAGCACGACGATCAGATTCACCCCGGCCACTTCGGCGGCGTACTCCAAGCTGCCCAGCACGTCGTTGCTGACGACATTGCCGGCGACGCGAACGGAAAAGACGTCACCGATGCCGGCGTCAAAGACCAGTTCGGCCGGGACCCGACTGTCGATGCAGCCCAACAACGCCGCCATGGGGTGTTGGGATTCCAAGGTCTGATCGCGTTGATGCAGCCAGTCCCGTTCGATCATTTCGCCCTTCAAGAAGCGGTCGTTGCCTTGTCGCAGCAATTGCAACGTCACCTCGGGGGTCAGTTCCTGTTGTCGGCTCCGGGTGACAACATCGACGTAGCGTTTCTTGTTCTCGAACGCATACTCGTCACGGAAACCGACGAGGCTGACCTGGATGTTTTTCGCCGGTGCTTTGACGTCTTGGAATTCACGGATGACTTCGAGCACCTCCGGATCGATGAATTCGGTTTTCGACGCGTCCAGGATGACTTGGCTGTCCGGTTTGATCTTGTCCAACGACTTGCGGACTCGCGATTGGTTCAGGAACGTCAGGTGTTGGGCGAACTTGAATCTCGTCACGTTCCCGCTGACGGGATTCTCTTGCTGGCTCAAGAACGGGGTGCGTTCCATGTTCCGCAGCACAAAGACGATGCCGACGATCAAGCCGATCACGATGCCGATCAACAAGTCGGTCAAGACGATCGCGACGACCGTCAAAAGGAACGGCAGGAACTGGCTCCAGCCTTTCTTGTAGAATTCGATGAAGATGCCGGGCTTGGCCAACTTGTAGCCGGTGAACAACAGGATTGCCGCCAACGCGGATAAGGGGATCTCCTCCAGCAGCCAGGGCACCATGAACACGGCGGCGGCCAGCCAAACGCCGTGCAGGATGGCGGACGCTTTGGTTTTGGCGCCGCTGTAGACGTTGGCGCTGCTGCGGACGATCACGCTGGTCACCGGCAAACCGCCGATCAAACCGGAGCAGATGTTGCCGATGCCTTGAGCGAACAACTCGCGGTTGGCCGGGCTGATTCGTTTCTGCTTGTCCAGACGATCGACCGCTTCCAGGTTCAACAACGTTTCCAACGAGGCGACCAACGCGATCGTGATCGCGGCGAGGTAGACCTGGGGGTCCATCGCCGCGGCGAAGTCGGGGAACGTGAACACCGACGCCATGCCTTGGGTCTCTTCGCCGGTGGACAGCTGTACCCGATGCAAGATCCCCAATTGTTGCTCCGGTGCCACCAAGCCGGCCACTTCGTTGATCAACGTTCCCAGCAGCACCGCCACCAGCGGTCCCGGGATCGGCGTCTTTCCCGACAGTTGGCGTTCCCAAAAGACCAGCGCCGCCAAACACGAAACGCTGATCACGACCGCGGTCACGCTGAAAGCCTCGAACATGTGCACCAGTTCGGTGAACGTGTTGTAGCCGTCGGCCTGAAAGAACGAAAAGTCGCCCTCGGCGTCGCGGTCATAACCGACCGCGTGGGGAAGCTGTTTCAGAATCAGGATCAGCCCGATCGCCGTCAGCAGCCCGCGAATCACGCTGGACGGAAAGTAGTAAGCGATCAAGCCGGCCCGCAACACGCCCAGCAAGATCTGAAACCCGCCCGCGAAGACGATCGCCAACAGGAACGCCTCGAACGATCCCAACGCTTGGGCCTGGGCAAGCACGATCGCCACCAGCCCGGCCGCCGGACCGCTGACGCTGGTGTGGCTGCCGCTGATCGCTCCGACCACGACGCCGCCGACGATCCCCGCGATCAAACCCGACATCAAGGGCACCGGGACGGCTTCACTGCCCGACGCCAGGGCGATCCCCAAGCACAAGGGCAACGCCACCAAAAACACGGTAATCGAGGCGGGCAGGTCGTCTCGAAGTTTCATAAATAAGATCGGGAAAGTGAAGGTCAATTTCGTGACGACGGGGTTCGGGATCGGGTGCCCGGCACACTCTAACAGACGAATGCGTTTTCGGCGGAGTCCGGAACAAGGGCACGACGCGGAGCGAAAAATGGCGGGCCGCCCGGCTTCTCGGTATCGAGCGGCCTCGAGTCGCCGGAATCGCCTCGTGCCTGAGATCACGCCGCTCGGGCGCCCGACCAAACCCGTGATCCCGGCAAAATGTTTGAATCTCCACCCTAAAACCTGATAAACTTTTCCCATCACCGGTGGTCGCCAAACCACCGGTCCTCGCCCCCACCACTCACCCACCGGTTTGCCTTGATTCGGTCCGCCTCCATCGCCGTCCAGATGCTTCGCCGAGTCTGGATCGGACTGTTGATCGTCGCGTCACCTGTTTTTGCGTGGGGGGCGGACGCCGGTGCTCCGACCGATCCTGAAAAGCGTGTGCCGATCGATCCGGCCGTCGTCGAAATTTTGGAAATCGGTTGCTTTTCCTGTCACGCTGATGGCGAAGCCGAAGGCGGATTCGATATCCAGGAATTGCTTGCCCAACCGATCGATCCGAAATCGGCCGGGCCCGCGACCCGAGAGACTTGGCATCGCGTGCTGAAAAATGTTCGCTCGCAAATCATGCCGCCCAGCGATGCCGAACAGTTAACGTCCGAGGAACGTCGGACGCTGACTCGCTTCATCGCGCGGCAAGCGTTGGGTGTCAATCCGGACGATGTCGATCCGGGGCACGTGACGCTGCGGCGGTTGAATCGGATCGAGTACCGCAACACGATTCGTGACTTGGTCGGCGTCGATTTCGAAGCCGAAGCCGAATTTCCGGTCGACGATTCGGGGCACGGGTTTGACAACATCGGCGACGTTCTCAGTCTGTCGCCGCTGCTGATGGAAAAATACTTGGCCGCCGCCGAGACGATCGTTTCCCAGGCAGTTCCGATCGTGCCGTGGATGCCCAAGCGTCGTTCGGTTTCGCGCTCGGAGATGACGCATGCCTTCTTGGACGAAAAGTGGATCGATCCCGAGGAGCAGGCCGACGAGGACGAACCAAGAGATGCCGAGGAAGATGAATACGCGGACCGAAAGAAAGCACGCTTCGACGGCGAAATTTCTTTCTATCGGAAACAAACCGTTGTCGCCGAGTTGACGGTCGACACGCCGGGGCGGTTCCGGATCGAACCAGTGCTGGACATCCGGCGGGGCTTTGATTTCGACCCCGGTCGTGCCGTGTTGACCTTTACCTTGAACGACAAAGTTTTGCATACCGAGGAATTCGGCTGGGGCAGCAAACTGCGTGGTCGTGATGAGGACTTGGAGTTCGACATTTCGGCCGAACTCATTCCCGGCAAGAATCGTTTGGTGATCGAGATCGAACCGCTTTTGGAACAATCGCGTCAAGAGACGGAGCTGAGTTTTCAGCTCGACGAGGTCAACGTCGTCGGACCGCTCGACCACGACCATTGGGTTCGGCCGCGGAATTGGCAGCGTTTCTTTGAGACCGAATTGCCCGACGATGCCGGTGACCGTCGGCGTGCCGCTCGCGTCATCGAAAACTTCGCGCGACGCGCGTTTCGCCGTGACGCCGACCCCGATTTCGTTCGGCGCTTGCTCGATCTGATCGAACCCGACTTGGCCGACCCCGAGGCGACCTTCGAGCGGGCGGTCGCCAAAGCCTTTGTGGTCGTACTTTCCTCCCCCCGATTCGTCTTTCGTCAGGAATTCCCCGTCACGGATTCCGGACCGGACGAGCTTTCGCCGACGCGGAAAAGTGTGTCGATCGACGAATTCAGCTTGTCCAGCCGGCTGTCGTATTTTTTGTGGTCGACCATGCCCGACGACCAGCTTTTGTCCTTGGCCGGTCGTGGCGAATTGCGTCAACAGTTGACCGAGCAGGTCGATCGCATGCTGGCCGATCCTCGCAGCGAACAGTTCGTCAGCAACTTCGTCGGTCAATGGCTGAAAACCCGTGACATCGAATCGATCCCCATCGACGTGTTGGGTGCCGCCGGTTTGCGACCGGAATACGAAGAACTGCGTGATCGTTTGCGGGAAGTGTTCGACGAGCGTCGCGAAATCGCCAGAAACTCGGACAGCGATCCCGAGGTCGCCGAGGCGAAATCACGCGAGTATCGGGAATACGAAACCCGTTTGTTGCTCGACCGGATTCGTGAAATACGTGAGACGCGTGACCTCCTGGACGGGCGAACGCGACGAGACCTGCGGCGGCAAACCGAGGCCCTGTTCCGATACGTGTTGGACGAAGACCGCAACGTCTTGGAACTGATCGACAACGATTACGAGTTCCTGAACGAACGTTTGGCGAAGTACTACGAATTGGACTGGGACACACTGAATCCGAATCCCGATCGAGACCGCCGTCGGGGTGATGAACTTCGGCGGGTCCGGCTCGATTCGTCACGCCGCGGCGGCGTGTTGCGACAAGCCAACTTCTTGATCGTGACCTCCAACCCGACGCGGACTTCGCCGGTCAAACGCGGCCTGTTCATCCTCGACAACATCCTGGGCACGCCCGCGCCGCCGGCACCGGCGGCCGTGCCCGAATTGGAAGAAGCCGCCGAAGCAATCTCCGATCACGAACCGACGTTGAGAGAATTGCTTCAACGTCACCGCAGCGATCCGCTGTGTGCGTCCTGTCACCGTCGTTTCGATCCGATGGGATTGTCACTGGAAAACTACGACGCGATGGGGCGTTGGCGTGACGAACAATTCGACCAGCCGATCGACCCGCAGGGTGAACTGATCTCCGGTGAAACCTTCGACGACGCGGCCGAACTGATGCACGTGCTGACCGGACCGCGGCGATTCGATTTTTATCGCTGCTTGACCGAAAAAATCATGACCTACGCCCTCGGACGTGGCATCGATTATCAAGACGAACCGACCATCGATGCCCTGGTGCAATCGCTGGAATCCGACGGCCAAACCCCGACGCTGCGGCGGATCATTCACTCCGTCGTCCGAACCCCCGCCATGCAAAAGATGAGGAACCCGGAATGAAACGACGAGAATTTCTACGTGGAATCGGTGGCGCGACACTTTCGATGCCCGCGATGGCTTCGCTCGGCAATTCGGCCTCGGCCGGGCCTCGGTCCTCGGCCGGCTCGTCGCCGGCGACGACACCCGCCGGGGCCCCGTTGCGAACCGTTTTCGTTTATTTCCCCAACGGTGCCCATCAAGAACATTGGTTCGGTCAGTCCGACCCGTCGGGGTTGCGGCTCGGACAAACGCTCCAGCCGATGCGGCACTTGCAAGATTCGATTCAGATGATCGGGGGATTGGATCACGAAAACGCCGAAGCCGGCCCCGACGGCCCCGGGGACCACGCCCGCGCCAACGCGACCTTCCTGACCGGCGTGAGGGCCAAGAAGACTTCGGGTGCGGACATTCGACTCGGCCGTTCGATCGACCAAGAATTGGCGGACGCCGTCGGTGACCAAACGCGTTTCAAGTCTCTGGAGCTTTCCTGCGACGCGGTCCGCAAAAGCGGCGAATGCGATTCGGGTTACTCCTGCGCCTACCAGTACAACTTGGCCTGGCGAAGCGAAACGCAGCCGATGGCCCCCGAAACCAACCCCCGAGCCTTGTACGAACGACTGTTCGGAATCGAAACGCCGGTCACGGCGGATGAGTCGTTCCGACTGGCCAAGCAGGACCGCAAGAATCTGCTGGACTTTGTTCTGGCCGACGCCAAAGACGTTCGCCGGCGATTGGGCGGCAGCGACTCGCGAAAGTTGGACGAATACTTGTCCAGCGTTCGCGATATCGAAATCAGCTTGGCCAAAGCCGAACAATTCCCGAAGCCCGAGCGGCCCGACATGCCCATCCCCGCGGGCGTGCCGGACCTGTACGACCGGCACATCGACCTGATGTTCGATTTGCTCGCCATCGCCCTGCAAAGCGATGCGACTCGGGTCGCGACGATGATGTTGGCCGCCGACGGCAGCAACCGTTCGTTCCCGCAGATCGGGCTTCCCGAAGGCCATCACTACCTGACGCACCAGTCGGCCGAAGAAATGCGTGAGAAAGTCGCGTTGATCGATCGGTTCTATGTCCAGCGATTCACGCGATTCTTGGACAAGCTTGCCGCGACGACCGATAGCGACGGCAGCAGCGTGCTGCACAACAGCATCATCGTGTACGGCGGCGGCATCGGGGACGGCAATCGCCACAACCACGACAACCTGCCGATTCTTGTCGCCGGTCACGGTGGCGGCAAACTGAAACCCGGACGGTTCGTCGACGCCGGTTCCCAACCGATGTCGAACCTCTACGTCGGCTTGGCAGACAAAGTCGGCGTCAGTGGCATCGAATCGTTCGGTGATTCCGACGACGTGTTCGACGACGTGTGACTCGGGCCCGCGGAGGGCGGCGGACGGAATCCGCTGCGCCGAACCTTCGTCACGTGAAATCTTCGAGGCGTGAAATCTTCGAGGCGTTGAAACGTCAGCGTCGGCCGATCAGTCCTTCGTCACCCGCACCGATGTCGGGGTGTAACGGACGTGGTATCGCGTCCCCGCGGGGGTGACGATTCCGTGTTCGGTGTTTCGGAACCGGCCACGGACGGAAGTGGCTTTGATCAGCACCGCGGATTCGCCCGGCGACATTCCGCCCAGAGCCGCCTCGTCGACGACCAATTCGCCGTCAAGCCGGGCAACGCCGCTTGTCTCGATGGCGGTTCCCCGTGGATCGAGACGTCCGACGGTGACGCTTCCGCGGGAAAGCTGATGAAAATCACCCTCGACCGACCAGGTCACGTCACCGGGATTCACCGCACCCGCCGCGGGCACGACCGCGAACGTCCCCGCGTTGATCAGCGTTCCCGCAAGCGTTCCGTGCCCGGTCAGGGTGGCCGGCTGAGCATTCTCGATCCATCGCAGTGTCTCGAGCGTTCCGCCGTCGACCCGAATCCGACCGGAGGGGGCGATTCGGATTTCGTTGCGTCCCGAAACGGTCACGCCGTCGGCAACCTCGAGCGTTTGGGAACCGATCGGATCATCGTGGCCGTCGATCCGCTCGTCCGAGCTTCCGACTTGCAAGGCCAGAAAGCCGGCGTCACGTCCGGCCACGGCCGTGGCGGGTTGATTTCCGGGGTGTTTCAGGACGGCGACCCAGGACGACGTCGGGCCGCCCGCATCCCGCTGATAGACCCGGCCGGCGTTGGAATACTCGTAGGCCGTCCACGAATCCGCGTCATCGATCGCATCACCGTCGTTCCCCTGCCAATCGTGATACGTGATGGCGAAACCCGGCGGCTCGGTGACGCGTTCGCCCAACAATCGTTTCTCGAGTTCATCGACCAATCCGGGGTGCTCCGGTGCAACGTCCTGTTCTTCGCCCGGGTCATCTTCCAGGTCGAACAGCGAGAGTTGGCCTTTCGTAGAACGTTTCAGTTTCCATCGGCCTTGAATGATGGACTGACCCCTGCCGGCTTCGTGAATCAGGAATTCGCGTTTGCGTGCCAGTCCGCGCCCCGTCAACGTCGGTGCGATGGAGACGCCGTCGATGCCCAAGGGGGCCGCGACACCGGCAAGATCACAAAACGTCGGCAACAGATCGGTGACGTCCACGACCCGATCGGTGGACGTGCCGGGCTGAAACGTCCCGCCGCTGCGAATGTATTTCGGCCATCGCATCAGCAAGGGGACCCGGATGCCGCCTTCTTCGATCGTTCCTTTGACGCCCCGCAGGATCCCGTTGGCCGCGAACTGCGTGACGCTGTCGCCGCCGGGACCTCCGTTGTCGGACTGAAAGATCACCAAGGTGTCTTCGCGGATCGAATCGTCGTCTTTACCGTCGCCGTTGGGATCGTCCAAGGCGGCCAGCAGGTTGCCGATGTGCCCGTCGATCCGAGACAGCATCGCGGCCCAGCATTTCGCCTGCTCGCTCAACGAATCGAACCAAGGGGCATCACGATACGCTTCGTCCCACTCCGGCAAACGCTGGATCTCCTGGAAGGGCGCGTGGGGAATCTGACAAGCCAACAGGCCGAAGAACGGCTGTCCGGTGTCGCGGTAACGCTTGGCTCGCACGCGAACGAAATCGAGGGCCGCAAAAGCGTACGCGTCATCGCAGTAGGCGACGTCGGGATAGTCGGGGTCGCGTTGTCGGGCTGGCGAATCGGGATACCGATCGTCGGTGCGATAACCGGCCATCGAATTGGGGACGAGATGTAGATTCCCCGGGCTCCCCGCCGGTGCCGGCGAACGCCATAGCGTCGGTTGAAAAAACGTGTGGGCACGCACGTGATGCAGTTCCGCCAAGACGTCCTGATAGCCGTGCGAGGTCGGCAACGTCTGGACGTTGACGATTTCGGGTTGCCGTCGGTCTTGCGAACCGCCGTAGCCCCATTTGCCCCAGTAACCCGTCGCATAGCCGGCCCGGGACAACACGTCCCCGATCAATCGGTCCTCGGCACGCATCGCCTTTTTTGCATTGTCCCGATCATTGCGATCGGCAAAGGTGTGGCCTTGGTGAAACCCGCTTTGCTGCGACGATCGTGCCGGCGAACACACGTGACATCCGTAGCCGCGACGAAAGTTCAATCCGTCCCGGGCCATCTGATCCAGGTTCGGCGTGCGAAGGTGCGGCAACCCGGCGTCGCGTCGCTGCCACTGACCGTTAGGCCCGAGCGAACCCCAACCCATGTCATCGACATAGATGTAAAGAATGTTGACGCGATCGGTCGGCCCGACGGCTTCGTCGCCGAACAAACGCGTGGGCGGTGTCGGCCAGAGGCAGCAAGCGACCAGGGCGATCGCGTGGGTGGTGATCAGGCGTCGGTTCTTGTTGTCATTTTTCATGACGCCAAGTTTACGCCGTCTCGCCGCCCGGCGACACCAATTTTCCGCCGGACAGCTAGGAACCGGGCTCCGGACGAACGGGTGACCGTGACGTTTGGCCCGGCGTCAGTCTTGCGACTGCAGTTCGACCAGCTTGTTTTCCTTGGCCATTTTTCGGATGTCTTCGGTGATCTTCATGCTGCAGTACTTCGGTCCGCACATGCTGCAGAAGTGCGCGCTTTTGAAGGTGTCCTGTGGCAGGGTTTCGTCGTGGTAACGCTGGGCGGTTTCGGGATCGAGCGAGAGACGAAACTGCTCCTTCCAGTCGAATTCGAAGCGTGCCTTGGATAGGGCGTCGTCGCGATCTTGGGCACCTTTGCGTCCGCGGGCGACGTCGGCGGCGTGGGCGGCGATCTTGTAAGCGATCACGCCCTGCTTGACGTCTTCTTCGTTGGGCAGACCCAGGTGTTCCTTGGGCGTGACGTAGCACAGCATCGCCGCGCCGTGCCAACCGGCCATC
>CAYVRC010000005.1:0-79411 GCA_964453205.1 uncultured Pirellulaceae bacterium
TGCCATGCGACAAGACGTCACGGGGTCAGAACGAGGCGGGGGGATGGATTCCCACGGCAAGATTTGTGGCCGGAGACGCTGGCTTTTTCATGGGTTTTGCCGACAATGGGGAACGCCGAAGTTTCGGTTCGCCTTCCCGCCTTCCCGAGAATCTGCTCATCCTCATGTCGCCTTTACCATCGATGAATTTATTGACCAACCGTTTTTTGCAAGCTTTCGTGTCCGGCTCCGCGCTGGTCCTGGGCAACTTTGTCGCTCCCGCCGTCGCCGATCAGGCGACCGCCACACTTCCGCCGGGCATCGTGGCCGAGAAACCGGCCGACGGTCCGGCGGTCCAAGTCGACGCCGGTTACATGGTGCCTTACACCGTCAAGATTCCGGGCACCGATTTGGAATTCGAAATGATCCCGGTCCCCGGGGGAACCTACACCATGGGAAGTCCCGAGGACGAAGAAGGACGCGGTGAGGACGAAGGCCCCTCGCTGACCGTCAAAGTCGATCCGATGTGGGTCGCCAAGACCGAGGTCAGTTGGGAAGTCTACAGAGAATACATGCGGATGTATTCGATATTCAAAGACTTCGAAGCCCGTGGCGAGCGAGTCATCACCGACGACAACCGCGCCGACGCGATCACCGCGCCGACGGAGTTGTATGATCCCACGTTCACTTATGAATACGGGGAAGAACCGACGCAACCGGCCGTCACGATGACCGTCTACGCGGCCAAACAGTTCAGCAAATGGCTGTCACGGATCACCGGCCAGCAATACCGTTTGCCGACCGAAGCCGAGTGGGAATACGCCGCCCGCGGCGGGACCCAGACGCCGTACAGTTGGGGCGACGATGTCGACGCGATCGACGATTACGCCTGGTACTTCGACAACGCCCTGGACGGCCCCGGCTTGGTGGGCACCAAGAAACCGAATCCGTTCGGGTTGCACGATGTTCACGGCAACGCCGCGGAGTGGGCCGTCGGCCAGTACAGCGAAGACGGTTATGCGGACTTGGCCACCGACGGCGAAATCAACGCGACCGAAGCGGTGGTCTGGGAGACGACGCCGTGGCCCGCCGTGGCACGCGGCGGGTCGTGGGAAATGGATCCGCCGGACCTTCGCAGTGCCGCCCGTTTGGCCAGCGACGACGACGAATGGAAAAGCGAAGACCCGAATTTCCCGACCAGCCCCTGGTGGCATACCAGCGATCCGTCCCGCGGCGTCGGCATGCGGTTGTTCCGTTCGTATCAGCCGTTGCCCGAAGAGACGATGGACAAGTTCTGGGAGGCGGTCGACGCCGAAACCCTGGACGCGATCCAGTCTCGCTTGTCCGGCGGACGCGGCGGTCTAGGCATCGCTGACGAAACGCTGCCCGAGGCGATCGAGAATCTGGACGATTAAGTTCCGATTTCGTCTAAGCTCCGATTTCGTCGGCGATACTCACGATCGTCTTTTTGACTTCACACCCCCGCTTCCCCGCTTCCGGGGAAGCCGTTTTCCGGTCGGCCCCGCAATCAACCGCGATCTTTCGCGACGCCGATTCGGAAGGCCAAGGCCGCATTTTTTTTTGGGAAATCCTCCGTTGAATCAAAACCTTGCCGTCGTCGGCGCGACCGGTGCGGTCGGTCGCATCGTTCTGGAACAACTGGCCGCCCGCGAACTGCCGATCAACCGATTGAAGTTGCTCGCTTCGGCCCGCAGTGTCGGCAAAGAGGTGCAGTTCCGTGGCCAGACGCTGAAGGTCGAATTGTTGAAACCCGACGCGTTCAACAACGTCGACATCGTGATCGCCAGCACCCCGGATGAGGTGTCCGCGGGATTCGTCTCTTGGGCGATCGACGCCGGCGCGGTCGTGGTCGACGAAAGTGGCTACTGGCGAATGGACCCCAAGGTGCCGCTGGTCATTCCGGAAGTGAACCCGCAGGCGATCGACCGCCACGAGGGACTGATCGCCAGCCCGAACTGTAGCACGACGCAGATGGTCGTCGCGCTGGCCCCGCTGCACCGCTTTTCGCGTGTCCGCCGCGTCGTCGTCAGCACCTATCAGGCGACCAGCGGCGCCGGACTTTCGGGCACCGAAGAACTGAACGACAGCACTCGCAGCAGGCTCTCGGGCAAAACGCATCCGCCCAAGACGTTTCAACATCCGATCGCGTTCAACCTGATTCCCCAAATCGGATCGCGGAAACACGAAGGCTACACCAGCGAAGAAATGAAGATGGTTGACGAGACCCGCAAGATCATGGAGGACGACCAAATCCAAGTCTGTCCGACCTGCGTCCGCGTCCCCGTTGCGATCGGACACAGCGAGTCGATCTTGGTCGAAACCGAAGAACCGATTTCGGTCGACAAGGCGATCGAGTTGTTCAACGCCGCCCCGGGCATCACGGTGCAAGACGATTTGGACGCGCACGTCTATCCGATGCCGGCCGACTGCGACGGAAAAGACGACGTGTTCGTCGGTCGCATCCGCAAAGACATCAGCAGCCCCAACGGTTTGGCGTTCTGGTGTGTCAGTGACAACCTGCGAAAGGGAGCGGCGACCAACGCGGTCCAAATCGCCGAGCTGTTGATCAGCAAGTTACAGAGCGTTGAAAGCTGAAAACTCGACACTCGACCTGCGGCCCACCGCACTTTGATGCAACGCACTTTCAAACTGACCGTCGCGTATGACGGCACGGATTACGTCGGTTGGCAGATTCAACCCGGTCGCCCGACGATTCAAGGTTTGATCGAACGTTCGGTCGCCCGACGCGTCGGACAGCGGGTCGGCGTGGTCGGAAGCGGCCGCACCGATTCGGGCGTTCACGCGATCGCCCAGGCGGCCAGTTGCGTGGTGCCCCACTGGGCCGCGACGGCGGAAAGTTTCGCGACGGCCGTCAACGTGGACTTACCCGATTCGATTTTGGTCACCGAGGCGGTCGACGCACCCGAGGGCTTTCACGCGATCCGTGATTCGATCAGCAAAAGGTATCGCTATCAAATTCAAAACGGTGGCAATCGTAATCCGCTGGAGCACCGATACTGGTATCGCTTGCGAAAACCCGTCGACACCGACGCGATGACCGAAGCGTCGCGGCGGATCGTCGGCCGGCACGACTTTGCCAGTTTTCAGGCGGCCGGCGCCCAACGCAAGACGACCGAGCGAAACGTCTCGGCGTGCGACGTGATCCCGTTGCCCGACGGCCCGTGGGGCGAACCCCGGGTGGCGATCGAAGTCGAAGCGGACGGCTTTCTTTACAACATGGTTCGCAACATCGTCGGCACGTTGATCGAAGTCGGACGGGGCAAGCGGCCGGCCGCTTGGGTCGATCAGGTCCTGGCGGCCAAAAATCGGGATCATGCCGGTCCGACCGCACCGCCTCACGGTTTATTCCTGTTGTCCGTCCGCTACGCCCCCTTTGACGCCGGCTGAGGACCCTCCTTCGGTCCACGAGGGCTCAATTTGATCCCTCGTGGGCGATTCGTTTTTTTGCCGAAAACGTCGCGAAATCTCGCCTTCATCCAAACTTCATGAAGATCGGCGTGAACTGGGGTCGCTAGGCCCACCGGGGCGGGACGATCATATCGGTGCCGTCACGACGGTTGTTGTTTGCCGAATTTTGATTGGTTCATCGATCGCACCATGTCCGTTCCCACGTCCGCCCCGCATTCGAATTTGCTCGACGAGGAATCGCGCGCCTTCGTTCGCCGTGCGATGGCCGGCGGGCTGGTCGAATTGGATGACGTCAAAAAGGTCGTCGCTTCGCTGCTTGCCGACGAGTGCCGGTTGTCTCCGAAACGTTTGGCCGAAGGCTTGGTCGCCGCCGGGATGCTGACCGACTGGCAGGCTCAGAAAGTCTTGGCCGGCAAGAGCAAAGGTTTTCATCTGGGCAGCTATCGTTTGCTGCGTCCGCTGGGCCGGGGCGGCATGGGCGTGGTGTATCTGGGCGAACACCAGATCATGAAACGGTTGATGGCGCTGAAGATCTTGCCCGCCGAACAGCTTCGCGACGAGCGGCGGATCAAGCGTTTCAAGGACGAAGCCCGGGCGTCGGCACAGCTGGACCATCCCAACATCGTTCGCGCCTACGACTGCGCCGAAGCGGGTGGGAAAGTGTACATCGTGATGGAGTACGTCGACGGGGCGAACTTGCATCAAGCCGTGGTGCGAGACGGCGTGATGCCACCGGGGACGGCCGTCGACGCGATCCGACAGTCCGCCGAAGGCTTGGCCCACGCCCACGCGCGGGGCATCGTTCACCGCGACATCAAACCGTCCAACTTGATGCTCCGCCGCGACGGCGTGTTGAAGGTCAGCGACTTGGGCCTGGCGCGGATCGGCTACGCGATCGACGGAAGCCAAGAAAACATGAAACGCTTGACCGGCACGGCGGACTTCGTCGCTCCCGAACAGGCGATCGACAGTCAAAGCATCGATGCGCGAGCCGACATTTACTCGCTCGGTTGTACGTTCTACTACCTGTTGACCGGGCGGCCTCCGTTTTCGGGCAACAATTTGCAACAACGATTGGCGAAACATCAAACCGCGCCGGTTCCCGACATTCGTTCGGTCAATGCCCAAGTGCCCGCGGCGGTGGCCGATCTGATCAAGCGGATGATGGCCAAGCGTCCGATCGATCGTCCGGCATCGATGAACGACGTGTTGGTGGAATTGAAACAGCTCCGCGGGGTCGACGGCGGACGCTCCATTTCGCTGCGGTCTTTCGCGGACTCCGACGACACCTCTCTCAGCGACGTCATGCTTCGAGCCACTTTGTCGGACGACGGTGGCGTTTCCTCGGGCGGTAGTGACGCGGTGTTGGAAAGCGGGCCGCTGCTGGCCGATTCGCTGGACGGCTTCGACTTCTCGGATCTGCCCGACGTCCCGGCTCCGAGCAGTCTGCCGGTTTCGCGTCCGGGACCGGCAACCGCCGGATCGCTTTCGGCCGGGCCACATCACAGGGGTGGTCGCTCGGCCGCGTCGACGACGGAACCCCGATCGCAGGGTGGCCAACAGATCCTGCTGGGCATCGGGTTGGCACTGGCCGTTTTGGCGCTGATGGCCGTTTTGGGAATGATGGCGTACACTTTGAATCGCCCTCTGGAAAACGCCAAACCACGTTTGAAAATGACGGAAACCAAAGACGAAAAGGGCGGTACCGTGATCATCGTCGACGACTCGCCTTAAAACCCCCTCCGCCATGCTCGTCCAACTGATCCTGGCGAAAGGAAGCCGTGCCGGGACGATCGCCCAGATTCAGACGGGCTACTACATGATCGGCCGCCATGACGAGTGCCAGATCCGTCCCAAAAGCCGTTCGGTCAGCCGGCGACACTGCTTGGTCCATCACGCCCCGAACGGCGTGCGACTGCTGGACTTGCAAAGTACCAGCGGGACGCGGTTGAACGACGAAAAGTTGGAACCCCTGCAGTGGGTCGACGTCAGCAGCGGCGACCAGATCCGCTGTGGCAAAGTCGCCTTCGATGTCGCGATCGATGCGACCGACGGCAAAGCCGCCCCGTCGATGGTCCAGGGAGAAGCCTGGCAGGAGTTCGACATCGCCAATTTTCTGGAGGCGCAAGACAACGTCGATCGCGAAAAACGCTACCAGGACATTCGCAGTCGCCTGGCCGAGGACGAGGACGATTTCGGCGAGGACGGCCTGGAAGAAGAAAGCATCGACGCCGATTCGGACGACATCGATGCGGTGACCGGTGCCGCCGCCGGGACCGGAAAATCGTCGGCCGAAATGCCGGCCAAGGCGACGACGAAAGCGGAACCCGCCCGACGATTCGGCAAGCTTCCCAGAAGACCGTCGGCCGCTCGCTCCTGGGATCTCGATTTCCTGAAACTGATCGCGGCGGTGATCGTGACGATCGTCGTGTTGGCCTTTTTCGTCTACAAACTCGTGGAGTTTCGTTCACCACCAGACGTCCAGGTGATCGAAGGGATCGACTGACTATACTCGTCGCTCCATGATCAAACGTTTTTCATCTTCGCCGACATCGCTTGACGCGCCCGTGGCGGAGATCGACGAAAAGAACGGGTATCCGGTCGATCCCCGGTCGACCTCGCTGCTGGGCCGTGCGGTCACCAAGGCTCGTGGCAGTCGGACCTTCGTGGCGACCGTCGGTTTTGCCTTCGCCGTCGTCGCGATGCAGATGGCTCAGGGAATCCTGTTGGCCCGGCTGCTGGGTGTCGAAGGACGTGGCCAATACGCGGCCACGGTGACCTACGTGCAGATCTTGCTGTACGTCGGCCTGTTCGGCGGCCTGGAAGTCGTTTGTCGTTACGCGGCGGATGCGGCCGCTCACGATCAAGCGTCCGGAGATGCCGATCGCCGCCAGTATCGCTTGCGCCGCGCGGCGTTGTGGCTGGGATTGACCACCGGCGTGACGACGACCCTGATCGCGCTGCCGCTGAGTCTGTTCGGCATGCCGGCGGGCAAAGAGTTCTTGGCACCGCTGGCAGCGCTGTGTGCGTTCAGTCTGATCGGCCAACAAGTGATGTTGATCATGACGGGGGTCGATCGGGGCAGCGGGCACTTCACGGCGTACAACTGGCGACGCGTCTTTGCCGCCGGCGCGTTTCCGACTTTGTTGTTGGGTTGTTTTTTGGTTTGGAAGGTCGACGTGCCGATCGCGTGCGGGTTGTTCGTGATCGCATCACTGCTTTCGATGCTGGTTTGCTTGATCGGATTGCCCGAGCCTTTTCGTGGCGAAAGCGCGCCACCGGTGCCGCGTCTGCTGAAGGAAAGCCGACCTTACGGCTTATCCATGTTGGCCACGGATTTGTTCGAGCGTTTGGATTTGTTGTTGGTGATGTGGATGGTCCCGCTGGCGACGCAGGGCTTGTATGCGTCCATGGTTCCGGTGGTTTATCCGTTGACGGTCATTCCCAACACGCTGGGTCTGTTCCTGTTCAACGCGGGGGCGGATTCCAGCAAGCGTTTGCGGAGACGCGACGTGCATCGCATTTTGGGGGCATCGTTGGCGGTCCAGGCGGCGACGTTGATCCCTTTTTTGATTGTCGTCGGGCCGCTGGTGCGTTTGGTTTACGGCGAAGAATTTTCCGCGGCCGTCACGTTCGCTTGGTGGCTGGCACCCGTGTCCGCGCTCAAAGGCATCCTGCAAGGCTTGGACAGTTACGTCAAAGGCCGTGGCCGTCCGCTGGCGTCGATCACTTGTCGCATCCTCGCGGCGATCGTGATGTTGATCGTCACGTTTGCCTTGATCGGACGAGTCGGCGCGATTGCGATCGCCGTTGCCGCGCTGGTCGGTCAGATCGTTTGCCTGGTCTGGATCTCGGCGATCGTCTACGCTGACTGTTCGGATCGCTGATCGGCTTCGGTGCGGCGATGGTTGCCAGTCGCCTCGACCCGTTCGACCCGTCATGTCCGCTTCCCTGTTACTGCTGGTCGACGGATACAACGTGATCGGTCCGGTCGCCGGGCCGGCGGGCCGAGCGGATCCGAACTGGCTGCACCACGAACGCGTCCGCCTGTTGGATCGACTGGCCGACCAGCTTTCCGTCGACGTTCGCCGGCGAAGCTGTGTCGTCTTTGATGCCGCCAACCCGCCGCCGGATCGTCCCAGTCGTTTTCGGTACCGAGACATCGACGTCCGCTTTGCCGTCGATCATTCCGAAGCCGATGACTTGTTGGAGGAGATCATCGCGGCGCATCATTCGCCGAAGCGATTGACCGTGGTGTCGTCGGACCACCGGATCCAAACGGCGATCTCGCGTCGCGGCGGACGCTGGTACGATTCGGATCCTTGGTTCGATTCTCTGCTCGACGGCAAAGTCCGATTGGTCGCTTGGCCCAAGAAATCGGCGCAACGGAAAGCCGCATCCGAAGACGAAGCCCCCCGCAGCGATTCCGCGATACGAGATGCGGTCGACGCCGAAAAACAGGCCAAACGAGCCGCCGGCGATCTGCCGCCCGATGAGGTCCGACGGTGGCTGGAAGAGTTCGACATCGATCCGGGGTGACGACAGTGCGGGACAGAGGCGGATTCAGTGAATTTTTCGGTTCTTGGTCACCCAGCCCTGAAGAAAAACGACGCGTGAACTAGACTCGGGCCTAGCAGGCGGTGGGATTTTTGTTCGTTTCGCTTTCTCGGTCTGTCCTCCAGGTTTGTCCCTCGTGCCACGTGACACCTCCTACGACCGGTTCGCTTCGCTTCGCGCCGGCGATCTCGCGTCAGCCGCCGCCCGCCATCGCCGCTCGGCGGTGGTCATCACCCTATTGCTGATCCCGTTGTTCGTCGTTGGCATTTGGCTGATTCCGGCTGAGTACAACTCGCAGGGACAGTTGCTCGTTCGACTCGGACGCGGCAGCGTGTCGATGGATCCGACGACGTCTCTGACGCAAACCGTTTCGTTGCAAGAATCCCGAGCCAGCCAGGTCAATTCCGTCAAACAGATGCTGAGCAGTCGCGAGTTGTCCCAGCGGGTCGTCGATCGCGTCGGGGCCGAGCGAATCATGGAACCGCACAGCCGACTCGGAAAATTCATCAAGGACGTCCGATCGACGTTCACCCCGCCTGCCTGGCTGTCGTCCAAGCCCGAGGCCCAAGGTGAAATGACCGCCGAAGAACTCGAAGCCCATGCGCAGCGCGAAGCCGCGTGCAAGGAATTCGAATCGATGTACTGGATCAGCTCGCCACCGGACGCTTACACCATCTATCTGGAAATCAGCAGCGGGTCTCCTTTCTTATCCCGCGACCTGTTGAACGCCGTGATGCAAGAGTACCAGGGCTATCACGTCGAAGCTCACCAATCGACCGGGTCGGTCACGTTCTTCGAGACGCAAACCGATCTCGCCTTTGATCAAGCGATCCGGGCCAAGGAAACCTTGAAACAGGCCAAGACCGAGCGAGGCATCATCGGCATCGAAGCGGCTCAGTCCAGTCTGCACGAGTTGATCAGCCAAACCCGCGCCGAACTGCTCAGCACCGAAAGCCAGATCGCGGCGGTCCGATCCGAATCGGAGCATCTACGACGTGACATCGCCATGCTGCCCGCCGAAATCAAATCGGAAACGGTCAACGGCATCCCCAGGGCCACCGGTGACTCGATGCGACAATCCTTGTACGACTTGGAAGTCCGGTACAAGGAACTGACGTCCAAGTTAAAACCCGGGCATCCCAAACTCGGCGCCCTCAAAGAACAGTTGTCCTCGTCCGCCGAGATCGCCGCGTCGGAAGTCGGTGATCGTCCCCAAACACGACAGTCGATCAATCCGATCCGTCAGCAACTGGAACTGACCCTGCGAACGACGACGTCGCAGTTGGCGGGACTGGAGGCCAAAAAGGCATCACTGGAACATCGAAGTGAAGAACTTTCGCGACAACTGGCCCGGCTCAATGCGGACGAAGTCGATCTGGCAAAACTCGATTGGCAAGCTTCCCTTGCCGAGTCGGATTATCTGCGGGCTGCCGAAAACCGCGACCGGGCCAAGCAAATCGCGGCGATGGACTTGGCCAAAGTCGGCGAGATTTCGGTGGTCCAGCCTGCCACGTTGGAACTCAAAAAGACGAAACCGAAACGCGCGCTGCTTTCGCTGCTGGCAATCGCGTTGGCCGGGTCGCTGGGGATCGGCCAAGCGATCCTGCGGGGCTTACGCCACCCGACCTCACCGAGCCGACGAACGACTCGTCGGCGTCAACCCGTGCCGATCGACGGTGACTTTGACGCCGGACACCCTGACGACGGCTTTCGGTCCGCGGAAGTTCGTGAAGACGGCGGTAGAGCAGTCGACGTCGACGAAAGTTCCTTTACCGGCGCGCCCCGTTAGGCGTCCGAGGTCATCCATGCGTAGGCTTTCTTGATCGTGTCCCAGCGGATCGACCCTGCCGAGAACTTTCTGGCCCCCACGGTCGCCGAAGGCTCACCCCTGGCCGCTCGGTCGGGGATCGCGTCGACGAAGCTGTGCGTGTTGATGGCACACACGTACTATCAGCAACGCGGAGGCGAGGACATCGTCTTTGAAGCCGAAGCCGAATTGCTGGAATCGTTCGGCCACAAAGTCATTCGTTACGTCCGGCACAACCGAGATGTGACCCAACAAGGACTTCTCGTCGGGGCGACCGACGCGATCTGGAATCGCGAAGTCGCCTCGGAGATCGCGGAGCTGGTTCGCAGTCATGCCGTCGACGTGGCCCATTTCCACAACGAATTTCCCATGATTTCTCCGGCCGCGTTTCGAGCGGCCAAGTCGGCCGGTGCGGCCGTGGTCAAGACGTTGCACAACCAACGACCGCTATGCCCCAAAGCGGTTTGTTTTCGCGACGGTCAACCTTGCACGCTGTGCGTGAACAAGCGTTTGGCGTGGAGCGGGATTCTGCACGGTTGTTATCGCGACAGTCGCATCGCCACCGCCGTCACTTCGATCTCGGCGCTGGTGCATCGCTGGAGCCGCACCTTGGAGCGCGACGTCGATTTTTGCATCGCGCCGACGAATCATGTTCGACAACTCTATGTGGATTCCGGCTACCCGATCGGACGCATCGTCCTGAAGCCGCACTTCATCGAAGACGATCTCGGCCACGCCGACGGCGACGCCGGCTACGCGTTGTTCGCCGGCCGGTTGTCCGAGGAAAAAGGCGTCGACGTCTTGCTGGACGCGTGGCAAAAACTGGACGGTCCTCCGGATTTGAAGATCATCGGTGACGGACCGCTGCTGTCCCAAGCCCAGGCGGTCGGCGGGGCGGTGGAGTGCTTGGGCCATTTACCCAAACGACAAGTCTACCGACGGATGGGCGATGCGGCTTGCGTCATCTTGCCGTCGTCGTGCGCGGAAACGTTCGGACGCGTCTGCGTCGAAGCGTTCTCCCGCGGAACGCCGGTCATCTGCGCCGACCACGGGGGCCAAGCCGAAGTCGTGACCGATGCCGCCGGCTTACGTTTCAAACCCGGGGATAGCGATGCCTTGGCCCGATGTGTGACACAGTTCTTCGACGAAAGCGAACAGTTCGAAGCCAGACGAATCGCCGCACGAAGCGAGTACGAATTGCGATACACGCCGCAGCGGAACCATGAACAACTGCTGGGCATCTACGCCCAAGCCCTACTGCGAAACGGTCGAGATGTTTTTCACAGCGACACACCCGATGTCGAAGACCACCCGATCCCCGCAAATCACAACCAGTTGGGACGACGGGCATCCGGCGGACCTGAGACTGTGCGAGCGACTTCTTGAATTCAGTCTCTCCGCGACGCTGTACATTCCCCGGCGTTCCCAGCGTCCGGTGATGGAAACGCGGCAAATCCGCGAGTTGTCACAGTCCTTTGAAATCGGCGCCCACACCATCGACCATCTCGCCCTGACGACACTTTCGCCCGACGAGGCCGAAAGTCAAATCGTCGATTCGAAACACTGGATCGAGGACGTCACGGGAAAACGTTGCCAGATGTTCTGTCCGCCACTGGGAAAGTTCAACGCCGATCACCATCGCATGATCCGCGAGGCGGGCTTCGTCGGCTACCGAACCGTGGAAATGCTGTCGACCGATCGGCCGCGAGACTCCCACGGGCTGAAGGTGTTGCCGACGACCTTGCAAGCTCATCCGCATGATCGATGGCCGCTGGTCAAGAACGCACTGAAGCGACGATCGATCGGTTCACTGATGAGATCCCTCGGTCATCGCGGCGGGCCAAGCTGGCCAGACAACGTCGGTCCCTTGATGAACCGGACCGTCAAGTCCGGCGGCGTCTTTCACGTTTGGGGACATTCATGGGAGATCGAGGAAAACGGTCAGTGGCAAAACCTCGACGAGTGTTTTCGTCGAATCCGCGACCGACAACAATCGGAAAACTGGCTGGCCGGCGCGAACGAGGAAGTTTGTCAACGTTGACCGCTGCACACCCGGAAACGCCGACGGGAGCGACCGTCGCTGGGACGATCCAGCCGAGGCGCGTCACGCCGCCGGCCGGCCCGTCATTCGGGTTTTAGTTCAAGCTGTTGTCGTGTCATCAGGCCTTTCTCGATCAAAGCACGCCAAGCCCGAAGGCCCTCATCGGAATCCGTGATTCGAATCGTCGGGACGGACCGCGACGCCGCCAGGACGACGTGAGGCGTCTCGACGACACGGCTGACGTTCAACAGCGTGACGCCGTCGCGGTTGCGGGCGGGCAATTCATGCAGATGCAACGCGGCGATGTTCGGTTCGAAAAGGGACGCGTACAGTGCCCAAGCCGCCGCGTCACCCGAGCCGACGAGGATTCGCTCGGCGTCTCGCAGGTCTTCGATTTGCTCGATCGCTTGCAGCAGTCGACGGACGTCCCAGATCCGCATCGAATCGGCGGTTTGCCCGAGCAGATTGAAGCGTCGACGAATGTGAATCCGTTCCCGCTCGTCTTCGCCCCACCGCGTGGGACCGACACCGCGTGGCGCGAATAACGCCACGGCGGCCCCCGACCCGTCGCCCGCGACCTCATCGACGGCTTCCACGACCTCCGTCGCCACGATCTCACCGTCATCGGCATTCATCCATCGGGTCAGCAGAGGGCCGAGACGGTCCCATTCGTCTTGAGCCAAGATCTTGATCCGAAGCTCCTTCGGCGGAAACGTTTCCTCCGCGGGGGAGAGCACGTAAAACGCGAACCGGTAGGGAAGCTGACTCGTGAACGCGTACTTTCGGATGTGGACGGTTTCGGCAAGTCGCGAATCGATCGGCTGCGCCTCAAGTGGTGACGCCGACGGCTTTTCCGCCGGCCAACCGGCAAACGTCAAACGGAGAAGCCGTCGCTTCCATCGCTCCGTCGCGTCGGTCAATTCCGCTAGCGATTCCGGCAAGTCGGCGACGTCGACTTTCGCCACAAACGATTCTTGAATGCTGGTGACACGTTCGTCGGTGGGAAGCCGCTCGAAGACCTTCAACGATCCGGGCGTGAGCGATTTTTCCGCGGGCACCTGAAGGAGCGATTCGTCGTCTTTCAAAAATCGGTTGAACCAACGAAACGCATGGACTCGCAATTCCTGAGTGTCTCGGTGCGGACCTTCGGTGATCTGCAGGCCTAGTTTTTCATCCGCGTCGTACAACCGATAGACGTCCCTGACGTGGCGGTGAACGTCCAACACGCCTTCCAAGGGAAACAGGTTGTCTTTGTCGCTGTTGGAAATCAGCAGCGGGCGAGGCGCCACGAGCGCGGCGACTTGCGGATAGTCCCAACGAAAGCGGTTGATCATGAACATGCAATCGCAATGTCCCTCGACACAGCCGTCAACGACATAGTCGTGAAGCGTCGTGATGCCGGCGACGGGAACGGCTACTCGGATCCGCTCGTCGAGGGCCGCGATCCACCAGGAATAGATGCCCCCGCCGCTCCGGCCGGTGATGCCGAATCGTTGCGGATCAACCTCGGATCGGCTTTCCAGGTAATCGAGCGCGCGGATCCCGGTCCAGGCCTCGACGCCGGCCGGCGTGTAGCCTCGGTTATTCCACCACCACTGATTCAGACGGTAGGTCCCGTGGTGATCCCCCAGAAACTCGCCGCGCTGAATGGTGTCCAGAATCAGACACGCGTAACCGTGTTTGGCGAACCAGACGCCGTGGTGGTGATACGCCGTTTTGTTGCCATAGCTCGTGTCGCCATCGGCCGCCAGCGCGTGCCCGCAAACGTACAAGATCGTCGGCAGCGGATCATCGGCCCGGGCGGATCGTTCGGGTCCGGACGGCAGATAGAAGTTGGCCGCAACGTAAAGCTTCGGCAGGGGTTGAAAATGCAAACGCTCGACGCGGTAGCCCTCTTTTTCCTCGACGCCCATCACCTCCGCGTTCAGCGGCGTCCGTGGCGGCATCGGGTTCAAGCCCAGCATGTCGGCCAGTTGACGACGCATTTGGGGACGGCGTGCTTCCCAACTTTCGCGCGTCTCGTCGGGTCGAAGGACGTCTCGAGAAAGTTCCGCGGTCTGCAAACGAAAGTACTGTGCGACCAAGTCATCGCCCGAAGGATTCGGCTCCGGCTGTGACGACTGGCCGAGGGCATGTCGTCCGGACATCAGTCCCACCGACGCGCAAACCATCAGCAGTCCACACAATCGTTCGGGTGGATTTCGAAAAAATATCATGTCGCCGTTCTCATGTTCCAGAGGCCCCGGTTCGTCTTTGCTTCGAAGACAAGGGAAATTGCCGCTTCGATTGTAACAGTCGATCGGGTCAACCACGTGCCCACCGAAGACGAGCCCTTTGACAAGCCGCGCGCGGCCGTGGACGACGACCATCCCTGTGTGACGAAGCTAGCCCGAGCGTCGTACGGCTTCGTCGATCGCGTCACGTATTTGTCGCGCCGCCGTTTCAGCGGTTTGATCGACGACCGAGTGCCGTGCCCGGTGACGCATGGCCAAACGTGCTTCGGCGTTCGTGTTCGCCCACGCCAGGACCGACGCTCGAAGCGATTCGGACCCGTGCGGATCATAGACCCAACCGTTGACGCCGTCGCGAATCAGTGTCGTGCAAGCCTGAGCGAACCGGCTGCCGATGACGACCAAACCGGAATGCAAGGCTTCGTCGACGACCAAACCCCATTCGTCGCCCAGGGTCGGAAACAGCATCACCTGGTGGTCGCGATACGCTCGGCGGATTTGTCCGGCGTCGCAGTTGCCCGAAAAATCAACTGTCAGGTTCTCAGGCGTCTTCGCGGATTTCATTGGATCAAGAAGCGGTCCACCGCCGAACAGTGTCCAGTGAATCCGCAGCTTCGGCACTTCGCTTGCCATCGCGATCAAGTCTTGCAGCGCTTCCGTCACGCCCTTGCGCTCGATCAATTGCCCGACCGTGAGCAAGCAAACTCGCCCGTCGTCGGACGGCACGATTGGTCCGCGATAAATCTTCTCGGGGTCGGCCGCGTAGTTCCACGGATACAGTTTGTCCGTCGGCACGCCCAGGTCCGACAAAAAATCTCGGCCACTCGGTCCGTTGAACGTGACCAAATCGGCACGACGTAAAAGTCGTCGACGTTGAAAGTCACGCAGTCGGCCACGCCGACTCGCTTCGATGTGCTGCGAAGTGTTGACCGCGATGATGTGTCGGCACCGCCCGTTAAGTCTTCGATACGCCGCGGCAATCATTGACCGCGCGCCCAATTCGGTGGACACGATCACGTCGGGTCGCCGGCGGCGGAGTTGTGAAAACGTATCGAGGGGAAGGTGGACGTAGTTGACGTCTCGGTATCCCGAGGGATGCCGGTCGGTGCGAGTCATGGTCCAAGTCTTTTGCACCCGCACGTTCAGGCCTTGTTCGTCAGGTGTCCAGCTACGATTGCCTTCCATGGGGACCGATACCAAAATCGTCAAGTCATCAGCGGCCGCCGACCAGTGTCGACAAATATCAACAATGTCTGGCGATAGGAAGTTGGTCAGATAGACGATTCGCTTGGCGGCGGTTGCCGTTCGATCCATCACGCCATTTCCACGGGTGCGGTGACCTGAGCGAGCGTTGCCGGCAGAAGATTTCGGCTGTGTGACAGGATCGGATAAAACGTGCACGCCAACCACAGCAGCGTGCAAGGTCCGGGGAACGTTTCCAGGATCGTGTCTTCCATCAAACAGCTGAGCAACAGGAACGTGGACAGACCGCTGATCAACCGGTGGGAGCTGAGCAGCGCCGTGGCGAGGTTCCAGATCAGCAACGTGATCATCAAAACGCCGGCCAACACACCGCCGGCCAACGAAGCGTGCAGCACCGCGTTGTGGGTCGCTTGCGAATGATTAATCAACAAGGTCGGTGCGGCGTTGAACCCGTGTCCGATGGTCGGACGCTCGCGAATCAAGTCGGCCGCGTAACTCCAGATCTCCGAACGCCCGGTGCCGCTGGTGATCTCCTCCAAGTCACCGCTCTTGGTGATCTTCGAAAGCACGGCTTCGACCAAACGTTCCTCTTGGCCGATCGCGAACAAACCTGCCACACCGATCAATCCCGCCAACCCTGTGGCGACCATGACCGACGCGCCGAACCGGGTCGTCAGCCGATCGATGAACAGCACGCCGATCGCGATGACTCCCGAAAACAGCACGGTTCGGCTCCACGCCAAATAAGCCGCCAAAGCCAACGGAACGCAAATCGCGATCGTCTTTTTCGCATCGAACTTGCCGACGCGATACAAATAGAGACAAAGCAACAAACCGATCATCGCCGAGCGACTGACGGCGTTGGGATGTCCCATTCCGCCCAGACGCTCAATGACGACGCCGCCGGGCAACTTTTCAGGAAAAACTCCGTACCGTGGCAGCCACAAATACAGCCCCCACGCTCCGACAGTGGTTGCCGCGACACCGAAAAGTGTGGCCGTCGCGATGCCCCGCACACCGAGTCCGGCCAGGGCGGTCGCCGCGAAACCGACGTACGCGATGTTGATCAAAGTCGTCGGCAAGGAGCTGCCCGTCACGGCGGTCGGCGCGGCTAGCAACACAAGCGCCAAGATGCCGAGCACCAACATCGCCGGAACGGACTGCAAGACGTCCCGCACACGCCCGCAGCTGAGGACGCCCCACACCGCCAGCCCCGTCGCCATCCCGGACACGATCAATTTCATCATGACGTACGGATCCAAACCGACGGTCATCAACGCCCCGTCGGCCGAGATATCCAGCGGTCCGAAGAAAACCGTCAAGGCCGTGGCCACCCACAAAACCCGTCGCAACCCGCCCTCGGCGATGCCCGTCTCCAGTCGCGTCGGATCGGCGGGCGTAGGCTCGTTCAAGGACGACATCATCGCGGACAAAACAATCGGTGACGGGTCAGAAAACGATCGCCGGAATGGCGAATCCACGAGGGGGAAGGCGAGACCGGCGTCCCGCGCGGGGGGCGGCAAGGCCGGGACAACAAGCGGCGACCAGGTGTCGCGTCCCTTGGAGGCCGTTCCACCCGGTCGCATTTTAATCCGCGACACCTCAAAAATCAGGCGGTCACGTCGACACGGCGAAAGGGAACCTTCCGCGTCGTCGCTGCGACCCCTAGAATCCGACCTTCGTGAACCATCCTTCCTTTCAATCGCCTTTGAAGACCTTCGCCAATTTTATGAGCGCCACCGCTACCCAGCCCGACGCCGCCCAAAAACGCGTGTTCAACTTTTCTGCCGGCCCGGCCGTGTTGCCCGAACCGGTCCTTCGCGAAGTCCGGGACGAGATGATGTGCCTGCCCGGCGCGGGAGCCTCGCTGTTGGAGATCAGCCACCGGGACAAACGGTTCGTCGAGATTCTGCACGAGGCCCAAGCCACGATCCGCGAACTGCTGGGCATCGGCGACGATTTCGAAGTCTTGTTCGTCCAAGGCGGCGCGGCGCTTCAGTTTTCGATGATCCCGGCCAACCTGCTCAGGGGCAGCGGAAAAACGGCCGAGTACCTGATCACGGGAGCCTGGGGCAAGAAAGCGCTCAAGGAAGCGAAAAAGGAAGGCGCCGCGAATTCAATCTTTGACGCCGCCGAAAGCAACTACAACCACGTCCCCGCCGCCACGGACTACCAAGTTTCACCGGATGCCGCTTATCTGTATTACTGCAGCAACGAAACGATCCAAGGCGTCCAGTTTCCCCGTGAACCGGAATGCCCGAGCGGCGTGCCGTTGATCAGTGACGCATCGAGTGATTTCCTTTGTCGGCCGCTGGACATGGCGAAGTACGGTTTGCTGTACGCTTGCGCCCAAAAGAACGCCGGCCCGGCGGGCGTGACCGTCGTGATCATGAAAAAGGAATTGGTCGATCGCGGCAGCGAAGATCTGCCCGGTTATCTGTACTACAAAAATCACGCGGATAACGATTCGGAATGGAACACGCCGCCGACGTTCGCGATTTACTTCCTCGGCAAAGTCGCCAAGTGGCTTCGCGACGACATCGGCGGCCTGTCGGCGATGGAGACGATCAATCGCCAAAAATCCGACATGCTGTACGACGTCATCGACGCCAGCAACGGGTTCTATCGCGGTCATGCCACACCCGAATCGCGATCATTGATGAACGTGACGTTCAACCTGCCGAGCGACGAACTGCAGGCCAAGTTCATCGCCGAAGCCGCCACGCATGACTTGGCCGCCCTGAAAGGTCACCGCAGCGTCGGCGGCATCCGCGCCAGCATCTACAACGCGATGCCCGTTCAAGGTGCCGAAACCTTGGCCGGTTTCATGAAAGACTTTGCCAAAACCAACGGCTAGTCGAACGCCCCGCCGCCCGGCTGGCGCTTTCTCCCCCACCCAAGATTTATCACCGCTCCTTATGTACAAAATCCTGACTCTCAACAACATTTCGGTCAAAGGTTTAAAGCGTCTTCCCCAGGATCGTTTCGAAATCGCTTCGGAGTTCACCCATCCCGACGCGGTCCTGTTGCGATCGTTCAAAATGCACGACATGGAAATTCCCGCCACCGTGGCGGCGATCGGCCGCGCCGGCGCGGGAGTCAACAACATTCCCGTCGAAAAAATGACCGCCCGAGGCGTGCCGGTGTTCAACGCGCCCGGTGCGAACGCGAACGCCGTCAAAGAACTGGTGCTGGCGGGTTTGTTGATGGCGTCGCGGAACATCGCGCCGGCGATGCAGTTCGCCGCGACGCTCCAAGGTGACGACGCGACGATCAGCAAAGAAGTCGAAGCGGGAAAGAAAAATTACGTCGGCAACGAACTGCCGTCCAAAACGCTCGGCGTGATCGGCTTGGGCGCGATCGGCGTCCGCGTCGCCAACGCCGCTTCCGCCCTGGGCATGAAAGTCGTCGGCTACGATCCGCTGATCAGCGTCGAAAGTGCTTGGAAACTCTCGCGACGAACCGAGCAAGCGGTCAGCTTGGATCACCTTTTCAGCCGCTGCGATTACGTCACCGTCCACGTGCCCCTGATCGATGCGACCAAAAAATTGGTCAGCGCCGAACGGATCAAGATGATGCCCGCCGGTGGCATCATCGTGAACTTGGCTCGCGGAGGCATCTGTGACGACGACGCCGTGTTGGCCGCCTTGGATTCCGGACACCTGCACAGCTATGTCATCGACTTTCCGACCGGACGACTGCTCGGACACGAGAAAGTCATCTCGTTTCCGCACTTGGGTGCGTCGACCGGGGAAGCCGAAGAGAACTGCGCGATCATGGTCGCCGACCAAGTCCGCGATTTTTTGGAGGAAGGCACGATTCGCAATTCGGTGAACTTTCCCGAAGCGGTGATGCCGCGCTCCGGCGGCAAACGGATCACGATCGCCAATGCCAACGTGCCCAACATGGTCGGTCAGATTTCCACCATCCTCGCCACCGCCGGTTTGAACATCGCCGACCTGTTGAACAAATCTCGCGGCGAAGTCGCTTACACCATCATCGATGTCGATGACGACGTCGACGCATCGGTCATCGAAGCGATCCGGAAAATCGAAGGCGTCCTCGCGGTCCGCTTGCTCGCTTGACGCCGTCCGCTCACTTGTCGGTTTCCGCGGGAACGTATTGCCGGGCGACTCGGCGACGAAACGCTTGATCTCGGAAAGGATCATCGGTTCGGGCTTGCCAATCTTGAAGCGCCGACTTCAGTCGCGATTCCTCCGCGACGACCGACGGATCGCCGCTCAGGTTCATGCCTTCGTGCGGATCCGATTGTAAATCGTAGAACTCCCACTGCGGAGGATCCGACAACCGGGCGTAAAGAGCATGGGCGGGATGATCCTCGGGCAGCTTCGCTGATTCACGGCTGGACGGATCACCGTCGACCCGAACGATGGGCCGACCCACGCTGTCGCCGAGTCGGTGGATCAACTTGTAGCGACCGTCGGTGATCGCCCGCGTCGGATGAAACGAACTCGCACCATGAAAATGAAATTCACCGACCAGTGACGTTCGCCAAATCGACGTGTCGCCCGGCCTGATCGAATTGTCAGCTCGGGCGATCGGCCTGATGGATTTGCCTTGCACATTCTCGGGGATCGAGAGACCGACGGCATCAAACACGGTGGGAGCAATGTCCACCGCGCTGACCAATTTCTCGGAGACATGGGGCTCGGTGACCAAGGGCCAGTCGACCAAGAACGGGACTCGCAGACCGGCTTCGTAGCAGGTCGTCTTGCCGCGCGAGAACGGCGGACCGTGATCTCCCAAAAAGATCACCAAGGTCCGATCACGCTGCCCGGTTTCTTCCAACGATCGCACCAACAGGCCCACGGCCGCATCGACACGCTGCACACAGTTGTAATAGCCGGCGATCCGCTTTCGCATCACCGGCGTGTCCACGCCCTGCCATGGCCAAGCGTCGACATCCTCCGGCCCGATCGGTGACTCGGGGATCCCATCGACCACGTCAGGAAACGCGGGCTGTCCCTCGGCCGCCCTGCCGTTCACGTGCGGGTCAAAAACGTTGAACATCAGGAACCACGGCTGGTCTCGGTCGATTCGCCAAAAGGATTCAGCGAAAGCAATCTGTTTGCGAATCTCGCGGGTGCCAAACCCCTGCTTTTGATGTTCGTCGAAAGCAAACTCGGATTCAGGATTGACGTGCAGTTTGCCGATCACACCGGTGCGATAGCCGGCTTGTTTCAGCCGATTGGGGATCGACTGCTCGATGATCTCCTGCTTCGCACGAAAACCGACACCCGCATTGGCAAGTCCGTATTGACCGTTGGAATGCGGATACAATCCCGTCAACATGGCCGACCGTGACGAACTGCAAGACGCCTGGGCGACGTAGGCCGTCTGAAATCGCACGCTCCGGCTTGCCAACGCATCCAAATGAGGTGTCGGCACCGTCTTGTCGCCGTAGCAGTTCAACTGGATCCCGAGGTCATCGGACGTTATCAGCAAGACGTTCAACGGACTCTCGGCGACGCCGGACTGTGAAAGCCAAGCGACGGACAGCCACAAACCGACAACGAAACCGGGCAAGCCAGAACGATCCCGTCCACTTTTCGACGCACACGTCACTTTCATCATTATTCTTTCCTCTTGTTTTAAACCGTCGACCGTCGCATCACGGCCATCGCGTCACGGAAGCTTGACTCGCGAGATCTGACCATTCTGTCCCGCGACGGCCACGGTGCCGTCGTGGGGATGGACGGCGACCGCGTAGGCCCAGTCTTCGATGCCGGGCAAGGTACCGGTCAGTTCCGCCGTGTCGGGATCGATCAAGCGAACCTTTCCGTCACGGCAACCCGCGACGATTCGCGATCCGTCCGTCGTCCATGCGATGCACAAAGGGGTCGATTCCAATCTTGCGAAGCGGACGAGTCGGCCGATCGTCGGTTGCCAAAAGCGAATCGTGCGGTCCTCGCCGGCTGATGCGATCATCGGTAAACCCCCGACGTTCGGCCGCGTCGCCAAGGCGTGAACGGGTTGTGTGTGATTGTTCAAGCTGCGAAGCAGTTCGCCCGAAACGGAATTCCAGACTCGCAAGTTCTGGTCGATGCCGCCGCTGACCAAAATCTTGTCGTCGTTCAGATTGCAAAGCGAGGTGACGCCACGGGAATGACCGACCCAGGGATCGAAGGTTCCCTCGTTTCGCAAATCCCGACGCAACAGACTGTGATCCAGACTGGCCGAAACGAACGTATCCTTTTCAAGCCAAACGATGTCCGTGACCGTGTCGTCATGGCGGTCGGAACGATCGATCGAATCCCCGTCGGGCCAGGAAAAAATCTCGATGCCTCCAAAGTCCGCCGGAGAACCGCCGCCGACGGCCAAGCGATCGTGCGACGGCGAAAACGTCAGGCAGTGAATCGTCGGCAGCCTGACCGTCAAAGTTTTTTTCAACTGCCGCTGCGGCCAATCGAACACCCGCAGCCCCGCTTGCGAGCCCACCAACAACGAATCGCCGGTCGCATCGAACGCCATCGCGGTGACGGGCGGCCGGACCGCATCGGCCGTTTCCGCGATCACCCCCGACGGCCAAACGGACAGCAAAAACACGAGCACCACAGACGGGTTGCCGACGATCCGCGGGTAGCGGCAAGACGAAATCACGACGCGATCAACTCCGAGACCACGCGGGCGCCGTCGGGCGCGACTCGGACCGGCCGGCCGTCGTCGGTTCGCAGTTCGGTCGCCGGATCGATGCCCAGCAGCGTGTAAATCGTTGCGGCCAAATCCGCCGGCGTTACCGGTTTGTCCTTGGGAAGCTCGCCCTGGGAATCGCTGCTGCCGATGATCTGTCCGCCGGGAACGCCGCCGCCGGCCATCGCCACGCTGAAAACGTTGGGCCAGTGGTCACGACCCCCGCGCGAATTGATTTTCGGCGTCCGCCCGAACTCCCCCATCACGACGACCAACGTTTCGTCCAACATGCCGCGATCATCCAGATCGCCGACCAAGGAAGCCAGGGCCCGATCCAAGGCCGGCACTTTGGCGTTGCGGTCATTCGCGAAACGAGTCTTCAGTTCGGCGATCTTTTCATGCGTGTCCCAGCCGGGATTGTGAACCGTCACGAACGGCACGCCGCGCTCGACCAAACGCCGGGCCAGCAAACAGCTTTGACCGATCGGATTGCCCATGTCGCGACCGTATCGCTGGCGTATCTTTTCGGGTTCCTCCGCAAGGTTGAAGGCTCGTTTCGCATCCGGTGAAGCGATCAAGTCGTAAGCGCGTTGCAGATCCGGATCGCTGACAGGTTCAGTCGAAGCGTCTTCTCGGCGAGCAAAACGATCAAACGTTTGAACCATCCTTTGACGGCGGCCCAATCGTTCCAAGTCCAGTCCTTGATAGAAGTCCAGATCGCGGACACGAAAGTCTGGATGGCTGGGATTGCCGCCGACGTTGAACGGGCTGGTCGACGAAGAAAGGAAACCGCTGCCGCTGATGTTCCGCGTGAAGCCGGGGACGGCGACGTTCGGTGGCAGAACGCCGGACGAGGATCGCAAATCAGCCAAGGTCGCCCCGAACGTCGGGTAAGCCAGTGCCGGGGTCGGCTTGTAACCGGTCATCAAATAATGCGTGCCGAAGTTGTGTTCACCCAACGGGGACGTCATCGATCGCACGACGGCCAATCGGTCCATGATCGCCGCGGTCTGCGGCAAGCACTCACCGATCCGCACGCCCGGCAGCTTGGTGGCGATGCTGGTCAAAGGCCCGCGGACCTCCTCGGGCGCGTCCGGCTTCGGATCAAACGTCTCCAAGTGACTCGGCCCGCCGTCCAACCAAATCAAAATGCATGACTTGGCTTTGGCGACGGGTCGATTCTCGGCCGCCGATAACCGCCGCAGCCGAAGGAGATCGCCCAAACCCAGCCCCATCGCCGTCAATCCGCCGATGCGAAGTCCGTCCCGCCGGGTGACACCGTCACATCGTTTCGCGTCTGTCATCGCTTTCGCTTTCGTTCAATGGTTGGTGACAAATTCATTGCAGGTCACGATGCCCCAGACGAAGTCTTCCAGCAAGTCTCGCGTCGCCAGGGCATTCGAACAGGTGTCGATTTCGCTTTGCCAATACTCCCGTTCGTCATCATCGGGTTTTCGACAAAACGCGGCGACGTAGAAATCTTCCACGATCCGAATCGGCGGCGTCCCGGCGGCCAACAAGCGATCCAACCGTCCGCCTTTGGCGCCCAATCGCGGATTGAGCAGACCGCCGTTGAACAGGTGCAACTTTTGCGGCAAGCCGCCGCCTGTCGTCACGACCGACTCACACGAGACCTCGCGATCGCACCTGCCCAAGATGTCCAAAGACGTCGACGGCGTTCGAGGGTTGACGATCGCGACGGCCCGGGTCCCCGTCGCGGTTTCGCCGTATTTTTCGGCGGTTCCCAACACGTCGCTGATCGCGTCTGCCAGGACTTCCGGTTGCAAGGGCCGGCGGATCGCGTGGGAATAAAAGCGGTCGTCGTCCTTGTTTTTCGGTGTCGCCTTCGAACGGCGGGCATAAGCGTCGCTCAACGCGATCGTCTTCAACGTGTGCCGAAAACGATAACCGTGGTCGGCAAAATCGTCGGCCAGTCGCCGCAGCAGGTCGGGGTGCGTGGCCGGATTGGTCGCCCGAAAATCGTCCACCGGTTCGACCAGTCCCCGGCCCATCATTTGTTTCCACAACCGATTGACGATGGCCGGGGCGAAGTAAGCATTGTCGTCGCCGGTCAGCCACTCGGTGAACACCCGCAGTTCGTCGTCGTCGCCCGTGTCCAAAAACCGCTCCCCGGGAAGCCGCGGGACGGCGGGTTCCAAGGTGGCCGGGTGAATCACCTCGCCCGTCGGCTTCGGGCCGACCACCCGACCGGTTTCGATCTTGGCAAAGATCGCCGCCATGCCGTGGTAGTCGTCCTGGGTCCAACGGTCCAGCGGGTGGTTATGGCAATTCGCACATCGCAGCCGGCTGCCCATGAACAGTTCGCTGACGAACTCGGTCTGTTCCTGAGCATTCTTGGTCGTGCGATGAAAATTGGCGGGTCCGTCGTGATGAGAATCTCCCGTCGACAACAACAGACGCCTGACCATCCGGTCGAAACCGACGCCTTGGGAAATCTGTTGCGCGAACCAGTCGTGGTACACCCCCATGCCCACGACGTCGTCGACCAACGGTCGAACGCGAAACAGCTTGGCAAGCTGCAGCGTCCAGTACTCATCAAACTCCGATGAGTCCAGCAGTTCGTCGACCAACAGCTCGCGTCGGTCTTCGTCCTTCGTGTTTTTAGTTAAGAATTCATTGACCCGTTTCGGCGTCGGCAATCGGCCGGTCAAATCCAAAGTCACACGTCGGATGAACGCGGAATCGTCGATCGTGTCGGATGTCGGCAACGCCAACTTTTGCAACTTTGCCGCGATTTCGCGGTCGATGAAACTGCCTGAACTCGTTTCCGCCGGCGCGATTTCGTCGTCGTTGATGGGCACGATCAATTCGATCGGCACGACTCGGTCCAAGTACCTCGCCACGACGATGTGGCGGCCACGTCGCAAGACTCGCGCGACCGCAGTCTTCGTGTCGATCTTGACCGACGATTCATCTTCGGCGGTGAACACGGTCCATCGCGTGACGTCGCGGGTTTGTCCGTCGGTGTAGTGAGCGATCGCGTTCAACCGGATCGGCCGGCCGACGGCCTTCGTGACGGAGTCGGCCGGCGTGATGTCGACACGTTCTAGCCGCAGTCGTGAATCGCTGCGGGTGCCCTGCCGAATCCAAGCGAGTATCTTTTGGGCGTGTTCGTCGTCGGCATCGATCAACTGCCCGCCGCCGTGTTCGAGCTGTTCGCTGGGTTTCAAGATCAGCAAGCTGTCCTCGGGACGCGCCAAGTTGATTCGGCGGCCCTGCAAATGCCGGGTGACGGCTTCAAAGTCCTTCGCGGGATTTCCCCCGTACAGCGAGAGCTTGAACCCGCCACGGCCGAGCGCCGCCCCGTGGCAAGCCCCCGCGTTGCACCCGAGTTTGGTGAACACGGGGATCAAATCGTGTTTGAAATCGACACGAGAATTTTCGTCAGCCTTGGACGCGGAAACACCGATCGAAAAGCCGATCAGGCACAAGCACCCGGCGAGTCGAAGGCGAAGCCGCCGGTCGTTAGAATGTGAAAATGGCATCAAGTCGACGGTCGTGTTTTTCCGGCGGAGCGGCTTTTCGCGAACAGGGCGACGGTTTTCGCCTACAGGACGACGGCCCCCCTTTCCAATGTACCCGATGACCGACATGAATCGGTCCCCGGTTGCTAAACTCGCGCGGAAATGTTGCGTCCTCCGCACCCCCTTTCTTGGATTCGATCTTCGCCATGCCCAGAACATTCATTTGCTCCTTGTCGTTGGTCGGCTTGGCACTTTTTTCGATCACGGGCCGGCCGCTCGCGGCTCAGGAAGCCGCCATCGGGACAGCCGAGCCGGACGCCGCCACCGTATTCTTGATCCCCGAAACCGATGAAGGCTTGCCCGGTGCCGGACCGATTCGCCGCTACGACTGGATGAAGCGAACTTGGCAGCTCCGCCGATCCACGTTCGCGTCGCGCGCCACGCGTGACCGACAAGCGGTCGTGTTCCTGGGCGATTCGATCACGCAAGGCTGGGGCGAGTCCTTTCAAGACGACTTCGCGGGCATGAAAGTCGCCAATCGTGGCATCAGCGGCGATACGACTCGCGGCATGCTGATTCGGTTGCAAGCAGACGTCTTGAACCTGAATCCGGCCGCCGTCGTGATGTTGATGGGCACCAACGACTTGGAAGAAGCGGCCGAGCCGCCCGTGATCGCCGGCAATGTCAAGTTGATCCTCGAAACGATGAAGCAACACGATCCCGACATGCCGATCGTCTTGTGTCAGGTCATGCCGAGTAGTGCCGCCAAGAAACGATCCTCCGAAGACATCCGGATGCTCAATGAATGGCTGGCCGATGTCGTTCGCGGTGATTCGCAAGTCACCCTGGTCGATACTTGGACGCTGTTTGCGAACGCCGACGGCGACGCAAAGAAGGAGGAGTTTCCCGACCTGCTGCATCCCAACCGTGCCGGCTACTTGAAATGGAAGGCGGCCTTGCTGCCCGTCTTTGCCACGCTGGGTTTCGTCGAAACCCGTGCCGACGACTTTCAAGTGGAACCGGGATTCGAAAGTCTGTTCAACGGCACGGACTTGACCGGATGGGAGTACCGCCCGACACCCGACGCGATGCGTTCTTCACGTGAGCGATGGATGTCACGCAAGCCGAAAGGCATCGTCTGGCCGTTGGTCGAGAAACGGGTCTCACTTGAGGGAAAATCCTCGACGCCGGATGGTCGGTACGTCGCCAAGGCCGGACGCCTGGTCGTCACCACGCCCCCGGAAGGCCGCAAGATTCAACAGCTTTGGACGACGCGTGATTTCGACGGCGACTTCACGCTACGACTCGAATTTCGGGCAACACCGAACGCGGACAGCGGCGTTTTTCTTCGCGGGACTCAGTTGCAGTGCCGGGACTTTGCCTTGGCCGGGCCGTACAAGGATTTAAAGGACTATCGACCGCAACAATGGAACGAACTGGAAGTCGTCGTTTCGGGCAACGTCGCGCGGTGTAGCTGCAACGGTGAAGTCATCGAAGCAGCCTTCGAGTTACCCGACACCGGACCGATCGGATTGGAAGGCGATCGGGGTCAAATGGAGTATCGCCGCATTCGTACCACGGCCATCGCACCGGAAAGGCCCGAAGGGCCGACAGCTCCCTGCCGGTGAGCTTGCTCAACGGTTCGCTAAAGAGCCAGCCAACCCAGCTCCGTAGGAGCGGCAGACGCGAGGCTACAAAAAAGAGAGGGGCGGGTTGCCCTTTGTGTCGTTCTCGACGGAAGGACGACCGAGTTCGTACAACAGAATCGCCGCCGCCGCGGAGACGTTCAGGCTGTCGATGCCCGGTTGCATGGGGATGCGGATTCGCTCGGTCGCGGCTTGTTTCGTCGCGGCGTCCAAGCCGTGACCTTCGCTGCCGATGATCAGCACGACGGGCCGGCCGTCGGGCACGAAATCGTGAATCGCCGGGGCTTCCGCGTCCAAGCAGGACGCCATGACGCGGACGTCGTTCGTCCGCAGCAGTCCTCGGACCCAAGCCGAACCGGACTCGGCGCGATAGAAACGCTGAACCAAAACGGCAGCCATGGAGACACGGATCACACGGCGGCGAAACGGATCGATCGTTTTGCCCGTCAGCACGATCCGCTGAACACCCAGTGCCGCGCAGGAACGCAAAATCGTGCCCAAGTTTTCTGATTCACATACGCCGTCGAGCATCAGAGTCAGCCCGCAAGACGACTCCCACGTCAGCGTTTCCGCGGACAGGATTTCCGGACGCTCTCCGCAGGCCAATACGCCACGGTGAAAATCAAAGCCGACCCATTCGCTGATCGCTCGCTTGGGCAAGACGTAAACGGGGAATCGATTGCCGGCGAGGGCCGAGAATTCATCTTCCAGACCTTCTCGGACCAGCACCGACCGCACGGGCACCTCGCTGGCCATCAATCGCTGGACGACCCAGCGGCCTTCGCAGACGAAGCAGTTGCTATCGCCACCGGCCGAGCGGGCCGGCAGATCTCGATAAACCTCGATCCGTGGATCGCTGCTGGTCTCCAGACGGATCATGGTATCGGTTCATCGATCAAGAAATTCGTCAGCCACGTCTCGGCCGAGCTCGCTCAGTTCATCGCGTTGGCTCGGGCGTTGTAAATCTTCGTCGCCTGAATCGTGACCAAATTCATGGCTTCGTCGAACCGACAGTGGCCGGTGACGGTGACCCGATCGCCTTTGGTCAGTCCGAACAATTCGTCCGCCGGGGTAGAAATCAGTTCGCCGTCATCGCCGCGAAACTCCACCATCGCCTTGGTCGCTTTCTCCGCCCTGCGTTTGCAGAACGGACAGTTGTCGGCATGATCCAAGGTGCCGTCGCCGTGCGTCGGATCGGGAAGCTCCGACATCAAAAAGACAGCGGAGTCCGTCTGAAACGGATCGTGTTCGCCGGCGTAGATGACGCCTTGGACGACGCACTCGTTCGTGTCGGAATCCGCATCGGTCTTGGTGCCGGCGAGTCGTTCGACGACGGCCGCGATCGAGACCGCATCGTCGGGAGCCGACCGGCCGAGAAACGCCACCGCCGCCGTGTCGGCGGAGGGCGATCGCGTGGTCACGTCGTCGCCACAGCCCGCGGCGAACAACACGATCGGGCCGAGAAAAGAAACAGGCCATTTCATCGTTGCAGGTTCCTTTGAGGGGGGATCTTTGCCGGAAAGCGTTATTCCGTCGACGCTTGCAGGGTCTTCATGGCCGCATCGATGTCGTCCTTGACTTCATCGTAATCTTTGCCGGGTTCGCCGTGCAATTTTTCGTCGATCGCACCGAAGGCATCGAACAGCTGATCGACCGCAGCCAAGCTGTCTTCGCTTTGCTCGGACTTCTTGGCCAGCTGTTCGACGTTTTCCAAAGCGTTGCCGACGTCGTGCAGTTCGTCATGAACGGAATCGACGTCGTCGTCGGCAAGCCCCGCGGTGATCCTCGTCACCATCCCGGCCAGTTGCTCCACGGCTTCGGCATAGGTCGCCGGCATCGGTGGCCCGCCGGCCGGGGGCAGCGTGTCGACGTCCAAGCCCAACTCGTCGGCCTTGATCGTGTCGTGCTCATGCCCGTCGTGGTCATGCCCGTCATGATCGTGATCGTGATCGTCATGATGTTCTCCGTGATCGTCGTGCGACGCGTCGCTGGTCACGGTGTCTGTGGGGCCGCCGCAGCCGATGGTCAGCAGAGCGGTCAACAGCAAAGCGATGGGGGTGAAATGTTTGGCCATGGGAAAATCGATTGGCGAAAGGGAAATGAAGGAACGGATTTCGTCGGAGCTAATCATTTTGATGCTGTTCGACGACGGAGTCGATGATCGCATCCAGGTCACGGGTGGGCCGGTAACCGATCGTGTCTTTGATACGAGTCAGATCGGGAACACGACGACGTATGTCTTCGAATGACTCATCATAGGCGTCCCCGTAAGTTTGAAACAGGATTTCTGATTTTGATTTCGTGCGTTCGATCACGCGTCGCGCCAAATCCAAGATCGATACCGGCGTGTCGCTACCAATGTTGTATACCCGGCCTGCGGCGGTGGGGGTTTCGGTCAACTGGACGACCGCCCCGATGACATCGGACACGTGGGCGAAGCAGCGGACTTGCAGCCCGTCGTCGTGCACGACCAGCGGATCCCCTTTCAAGGCGGCTTCAACGAAGCGCGGCAAGACCATTCCGTAGGCGCCCGTCTGGCGTGGGCCGACCACGTTAAAAAAGCGACCGACGACGACGGGCAGGCCTTGCTCCTTGAAATGCGCGAGCGCCAGAAATTCATCGATCGCCTTGGAGACGCCGTAGCTCCAACGCGGCCGCGTCGTCGCGCCGAAGACCAGGTCGTCTTCTTCCGTCCAGGTCGACTTCGGATTTTTGCCGTAGACCTCACTGGTGCTGGCGATGAAACAGGGGATCTTGCGGCCCCGTTTGGCGATCGATCCCAAGCGGTCCAAGATCAACTGAGTCGGATAGACGTTCCGTTCGATCGTCTGGATGGGTTGGCTGGCGATGAGAGCGACGCCGACGGCGGCGGCCAAGTGATAAACGCGATCGGCGCGGCCGACCAACTCGGCGACCAGCGCGACGTCGTCGATGCTGCCGCGGACGTTTTCCAGTCGCTCGTGCCCAGAAATCTCGGCCAGATTCTGCGGCCGGCCGGTCGACAAATCGTCCACGACAATCACGTGGTCCCCGCGGCCCAACAGAAATTCGGCCAAGTGGGAGCCGATGAAGCCCGAACCGCCGGTGATCAGAGAAGTCGTCATGTGCGGTCGGGAGAATACGGAGTTCAGGGAAAACAGGGGGAAAGGTTCCATCCAGCCTCATTCGGGTGCGGACGCTTTCCGACAAGTCTGCTGGTACGCAGCAAGTCGCCCAATCGTTTGATCGCAGCCCGAGTGGCCGAATAATGATGATCTTCTCGCCCTCCAATCGATTTGGCTAGGCCGAGATGGGACCGGCCCGGCCCGCCGGGGGCGACCGTGCCTGCCGTCGTGGACCTGGCCGCTGAACCGTGAATCGGTCGTTGCCAAGGCGACCCCGGCGACGGTCGTTGTCCCGTGAAGGCGGGGGGCTCGCCTCGTTGAGCTACCGAGGATTTTGGTCGACCGTTAGACTAACGGGGGTCCGTTCGCGGTCTTTGGTCTGTCCTTGTGCGCCCGCCGTCTTTTCGAATTCACCATGCGTCGATTTGCTTTCTTGCCGCTGTTGCTGATTGTCGTCGTCGATTCGTTCGTCGTCTCGCCGACCGTCTCGTGGGGACAACGAGGATCGCGCGAGCGGGTTCGCACGGAAGCCGATTTGGAAGCCGAAAAGAAAGCCGAACGGGCCATGGCGGCCTACGCCGACGCGGCCAACTTTCAAACCGGCGGCGCGATCGCGCTGGCCATCGAAGCTTGGCAAGCTTTTCTGAAAGATTATCCCGATCACGAGATGGCTTCGCAGGCCGCCCACTATTTGGGCGTCTGTTACATGCAGCAAAATCAGCCCGATTACGCCGCCGCCGCGAATTCGTTCGCCACGGCGCTCCGGGACGATGATTACGAACTTCGCGAGGAAAGCTTAGCCAATTACGGATGGTGTTTGTACGCCGACGCGGGCCAAGCGCCCGACCGAGACGCCCGACGACTGCGATCGGCCATCAAAGTGTTTCAGACGCTTCGCAAAGAGTTTCCCGAAAGTGATTTTCTGGACCGCGCGTATTTTTATACCGGCGAGGCCTACTACGGACTGGGCGACGCCGCCCGCGCCGTCCAAGCCTACGACGCGATGCTGGCCGCTGAACAAGCCGCCGAGTCTCCGCTCCGGTGCGACGCTTTGTACGCGCGTGGCGTCGCGCTGGAGGAATTGAAAGAATTCGAAAAGGCGAAAGCCTCGTTCGGTCAGTTGCTGCAAAGCTGTGCCGGCGACGACTTGGCCACCGACGTGCACCTGCGGATGGGGGACCTGGCGATCCTGAACCGCGGCTATGCCGACGCGATCGAATCGTTCGGACAAGCCTTCGACACGGCTGATCAACAGGAGGACCAGGCTTATGCCCTGTTTCGCCAGGCCTTCGCCTTTGTGAAATCGGAACAACCCGAACGCGCGACCGAAAATTACGAAAAACTGCTGGCCGCTTTTCCCGACAGTCGGTACGCCGCGTCGGCGACGCTGGCTTCCGCGCAGAACGCCTACCGCAGCGGCGACATGGACATGGCCGCCGAACGTTTCGAACAGGTCTTGACGCGAAACAATCCCGAGGCGGCGACCGAAGCGGCGCATTGGCTGGCCCGGATCCGATTGAGCCAGGGGGATCCGACTGCCGCCCTCCGCGTCGCCGAAGGCCAAGTCGAAAAGGGCGCCGAGGGCGAATTCGCCACCGCGCTGCGTTTGGACTTGGCCGAGGCCTACGCGGCCGATCCGAAGACGGTCCCCGACGGCTTCGAACTGTTCAAAAAGATTCACCAGGATTCGCCGAACGACCCGTTGGCACCACGGGCGCTGTACAACGCGGCCTTTTTCGCTTTGCAGCTCGGCCGGCCCGACGAAGCGGCGAAGCTGTCCGATACTTTTGAAAATCAGTATTCCGACGACGCCTTGTTCGGCGACGTCGGGTTCATCGGGGCCGAGGCGGAATTGGCCGCCGGGAACGTCCAGGCGGCTGCCCGTCGCTACGAAAAGCTGATCGCCGACACCAGCCTCGACGACAACCCGCAGAGACCGTTGTGGATCCTCCGCGGCGGGGCGACCTTGCAACGCGCCGGACGACCCGATGCGGCGATCGAAATGTTGCAAAGTCAGTCGGCGTCTTTGGCCCGGTCGGCCCAACAAGCGGAAGCCGAGTTGTTGATCGGACAAGCGCACCTGGCCGCCGGTCGCGCCGCCCAAGCCGCCGGTGCTTTTCGCAAAAGCCGACAGACCGACGACGACTGGGCGAGGGCCGGCGAAGCCGCGTTGTTAGAAGGAACGGCGCTTCGCAACGACGGTCAAATCGATCAGGCGACCCGAGTTTGGACCGCGTTGGCCGACCGCGACGGCTCGGACCGGATGGCCGATCAGGCCCGATTCAAACTCGGCCAGCTGGCGGCCGAACAAGGGGATCACGCCCGGGCCGTCGAACAGTTCACCGCGATCTTGCGGTCCGGTCGCGACCCCGGGCTGATTCCTTACGCGACCTACGGCAAGGCCCGCGCGGAAATCGCGAAACAAGATTTTCAGGCCGCCACCGAAACCTTGGGCCCGTGGTTGAAAGCGACCGAAACGCACCCGTTGAAAAACGAAGCGATGATGGCGCAAGGAATCGCGTTGCGAAACCTGGACGACTTGGCAGCGGCCGATGACGTGTTTAGCGAGGCACTGGCCGGCGATCCCCGCGGTGCTGTGCTGGCGGGGCTGTTGTACGAATCGGCCCTGGTCGACGTCGAACAAGAAAACGAAGACGCCGCGATCCGAAAACTACGCCGCGTCATCAAAGAAGTGCCGGGATATCGCGAGATGGACAAGGTCGCCTACGAACTGGGCTGGACGCTTCGCGAGGCGGGTCAAGAAGATCAGGCCGAAAAACAGTTTCGCCAATTCTTGAAAGACTTTGCCGACAGTCCCGACGTCGCCGAGGCGGCTTATTTCGTCGCCCAACGTGAATACGGGCGGGAGAATTGGGTCGAGGCGGCGAAGCATTACGAACTGGCCGCGGATCGAGCCACGGAAACGGATCTGTCCGAAAAGGCGTTGTACCGAACGGGTTGGGCACGGTTCAAAGCCGATGAATTGGAGGCTTCCGAATCGGCGTTCCGACGTCAGGCCGAGGAACACCCCGACGGTCGGTTACTCATGGACGCGTTGATGATGATCGGGGAGTCCAGTTTCAAGGCCAAGGAGTACGCCCGGGCCATCGAAAGCTATTCTCGGGCACGGACCCGTATTCGACAAAACGGAGAAGACTCCCGGTCGCTGAAGGACGCCGCGGAACGGCAAGTCCGTGAGCTGATCCTGCTGCACGGCGGACAGAGCGCCGCGTTGCTAAAGAAATGGGACGAAGCGTTGGGATGGTACGGCGAACTCCGCCAACGATTCCCCAACTCGGCGTATCTCGCCCAAGTCTTTTATGAGACCGCGTACGTGCATCAGCAATCCGGCGACCCGGAGGAAGCGCTGAAGTTCTACGGCCAAGTCGCTCAGAAGTATCGCAACAGCGTCGCGGCGAGGTCCCGATTCATGATGGGCGAGATCTATTTCGATCGAAAGCAATACGATCAAGCGATCACCGAATTTCAACGGGTGATGTTCGGCTTCGGTGCCGACAAAGCGCCCGCGTCGGTGAAGACGTGGCAAGCCAAAAGCGGATATGAAGCGGCGCGGTGTAGCGAACAACTGATGCAACAAGCCAAAACCGGCGCGGCGGAGAACCAAGCCAAAGAGTTTGCGGTGAAGTTCTACAGTTACGTCATTGAAAAACACCCCGGCGATGAACTGGCGGGCAAAGCAGCCGACCGACTGAAGGTGCTGAAATCATCATGAAGCCAGATTCCTTTCGTATCCCGGTCGCTTGGGCCGCCGTCGTCGCGGTGACCATCGTCTGGCTCGCCCAGGTGACACCCCCGACGGCCCACGGTCAGGCGTCCGAGACCCCGATCGCCGACGCGGCGGACATCCGGTCCGTCATGAGCGACGCTCCGGCGCAAACGCCCGGTCAGGTCGACGCGCCGAGCGGGATCGATCTGTTGTCACTGATCCTTCGCGGCGGCATGTTCATGATCCCCATCGGGTTGATGAGTTTGTTGGTGGTGACGTTGGCGGTCGAACGTCTGTTGGTGTTGCGATCTAAAAGAATCGTTCCTCGACGCTTGTCACGCGAATTACGTGGACAAGCCGCCGACCCGGTTCGGTTCAACCCGACCACGGCTTTTCTGACATGCGACGAGTATCCGTCGGCGGCCGCTCGAGTGATCAAGGCGATGTTGATGCGGACGGGCGGCTCGCTCGGCGAAATCGAACGGGCGGCAAGCGAAACGGCCCAACGAGAAGCCGATCGCTACGCCGCGCCGATCCGTTGGTTGAATCTGGCGGCCGCGGCGACCCCGTTGATGGGCTTGCTGGGGACGGTCTGGGGAATGATCGTCGCGTTTCATGAATCGACCACGTTGACGCCCGATCGGAGTCGCAGTGAACAGTTGTCCGAGGGCATTTACACGGCCTTGGTAACGACGTTGGCGGGTCTGGTGGTGGCGATTCCGGCCGCGATCCTGGCGCAGTACTTGGAAAACAGGGTCACCAAGTTGTTCGGCCGCGTCGAACAATTGGCGTTCGACGTCGCACCCGGATTGACGCGGTTTGTCGGCAACAGCCGTTTGCAGCGTGACGGATCGTTGCACCCGAGCATCGTCGCGGACCGTCCTCGACGCGGCGATCGCGACGTCGCGCCGCCTCCGGTGGATGACGCCCCGCCGCCGGCCGGCGAAAAAACCAAACGGACTCGCGACGGCATCCAGACCAGGTGATTCCGATGGCTGTTCACATCAAAAAGTCGACGGTCGCCGGGACGCTCAGTCTGACGCCATTGATCGATGTCGTGTTTTTGTTGCTGATCTTCTTTTTGGTCACCAGCGAGTTCGAAGACGAGGAACGTCGTTTGGATATCGTGTTGCCGACCGCGACCAGTGCGGCACCGATGACCAGTCGCCCGCGTGAGATCGTGATCGACGTCGACGCGGAAGGTGCGGTCTATCTGCGTGGGCGAATCACGGACCTGGAGGAACTGGAAAGATTGTTGTCCGCCGCCGTGGCTGACAATCCGGCCGACCAGTCTGTCGTCATCCGCGCCGATCGCGACGCCACGTTTCAACCGGTCGTCAGCGTGATGGACGTTTGCAACCGTACCGGAATATCGGATTACAGCGTGACCACCAAAGAAGGACCGCAGGGTTGATCGACGACGACCGTTTCGACCAAGACGCCTGGGACGAACACGCATCGGATCGGATGTGGCCGCTGGATTTGGCGTTGGTCGCCGCGGCGGGGTTGGTATTGGCGATCATTTTTACCCGTTTCCGCTTCGACGATCCGCATTGGTTGTACAACGCCTGGACTTACGTGATCGCGGTGCCGGTGATCACGTTGGCTCTCGCGTTGTTGCTGCGAAACCTTGTCAGTCAAAACGTCCAAAAGTCGATCCAGTTGGGATTCTTGACCAGTGTTTTCGTTCACCTGACGTTGCTGTTGGTTGCGGTGCGTTGGGTGATTTTTCCGGCGTACTTTCCCGAGGCTTTCATGGGCGTCAAGGCGGAACGGAAACCGATCCGCAAGACGGTTCCGGAGTACGTCTTTGAAGCACCGACCGAATCGACCGTCGCGCCGGACTGGGCCAAACCGGTCGACGCGGAAACGGCTTCGCGGGTCTTGCCGGAGCAGCCGCGACGGCTGCCGCCCCAGGACGAAGTCGCCACGAAGATCGAGATGCCTCAGCCCGAGTTGCCCAGCGATCCGATGGAGCAAGCGTTTTTGAAACTTCGCGAGGATCCGGCCCAGTCTCAACCCCGGCCCGCCGACGAGCCGGCGAAACTGGCCCGACAGCCGACCCGCCCTCCGCAGCCGGACCCGTCGCTGTTGGACAACCCGATCGCACCGGAAACCGCATCGGCACAGTCGACGCCCAGCGACGCTGCCGCGCCCGAACGGTCGACCGAGACCTCGTTGCCCGGCCGGGATCGGTTGCGATCCATGCCCGCGGCGGATTCGTTGGCCGCGCTCGCCGATCTCGCTCCCGAACCGGTTCCCGCGGCCGGCGGACGACCGTCGCCGCGGATGTCGCTTCGCCAAGACAGCGCCTTGCCGTCGGTTTCGGACCGGAGCGTCGTGCGATCGCGGGATCGGCGACGCAGCGAAAACGGACCGGTCGGCGTGACGCCGTCGGCACCGACGGTCGCGATCGCGATCGAAAGGGCGGACGATTCACGTCGACTATCGCCACAGCCGTTGCCGTCCGCCGAATCGTCGGAATCACGCTTGCAGCGTTCGGCGATGTCGTCGCTTGCCGAGCTGCCCGACGTGCTGCCCGGCCGACCGCTGTTGGCCGCCGACGACGCCACGCCGTCGTCGCTGCTCCGCGATCCGCGGGGCAGTGACCGGTTGCCAGACCTGACCGACGCCGGCCCGCGACAACCGACGCGGCCGTCGACGCGGCGAGCCGAGCTGGGCATGGGTGCGGTGGGGACAAAGATCAAGATTCCCGGCATGGCGGTCGCCGATGCGTCGGCGGCCGCCGGCGGTGACGAAGCCGCACGGGCGGACATCCCCCGTGACCGCGTCGGCCGGCAAAGCGAGTCGACCCGAACGAACAACGCCCCGGACCGGTCGGCCGCTTTTGCCGCGTCGCAGCCGATCGCGATCCCGTCGGACGTGATGGCACCGCTGGGACCGGCCGGGCTGTCGCGTCGCGGGTCGGATTCCCCGGGCGTGATCCGTGACGACGACCGACCGCGTGTCGCCGCGCTGGATTTGAAGTCGTTGCCGCGGCCCCGTCGCGACGTGGGCGGTCCGGTGACGCCGGCCGGTAGCCAAGTCACCGCGGTCCAGCCCTTCAACCGACGGGCGATGCGCACCGAAGCCGGCGCGGCGCCCGCGCCGGCCGGTATGGTCGGGCCGGCCACCGAGGAAGCGATCGAGTTGGGCTTGGCTTATCTGTCCGAGCTCCAGAACGACGACGGAAGCTGGTCGCTGCAGGGTCACGGTGGCGACGTGATCTTGAAAAGTGATACCGCGGCAACGGGCATGTGCCTGTTGGCTTTTCAAGGTGCCGGTTACACGCACAAGCAACATCGCTATGCCGGCGTGGTGGCCAAGGGGTTGCAGTTTTTGCGCAGCATCCAACGGACCAACGGCGATCTGTTTCGCCCCGAGGACAGCATCAGCAACCGCAACGTCGCCTTGTACAGCCACGGGATCGCGGCGTTGGCGATGAGCGAAGCGTTCGGAATGACTCAAGATCCGGAATTACGTGAGCCCGCGCAGCTTGCCTTGGATTACATCGTCGCGACACAGCATCGACGTCGCGGCGGCTGGCGATACACGCCACAAATTAGCGCCGATACCAGCGTGACCGGCTGGATGATGATGGCGCTCAAGAGCGGCGAATTGGCCGGCCTGGACGTCGAACCGTCGGCTTACCAAGGCATCGAACGTTGGCTGGACTTTGCCCGCGAAAGCCCGGATCGGGAAGACCGATATCGTTACGACCCTTTCGCGCCCGACACGCCGACGCAGCGTCACGGCCGCTTCGTCACGCCGACGATGACATCGGTCGGGATGCTGATGCGAATGTACCTGGGTTGGCGACGCGACCGCCCCGAAATGCAATCGGCGGCCGAGTACTTGTTGCAGTATCCGCCGGAGATCGGCACGCCGACATCGCCACAACGGGATACCTACTACTGGTACTACGCGACACAGGTGATGTTCCACATGGGCGGCGATCATTGGGAACGCTGGAACCGTTCCCTGAACCCAGTCTTGCTGAACGGTCAGATCAAACGTGGGCCCGACACCGGCAGCTGGGATCCCGATTCGCCCGTCCCCGATCGCTGGGCACCTCATGCCGGACGTTTGTATGTGACGGCAATGAACTTACTGAACTTGGAAGTCTATTACCGGCACCTGCCGATCTACGACGACGCCGCCGCCGATTGACGAAATGTGGTATACCCGTGCCTGAGTGAATCGCTGGAAGGTCGGCGAAGGGTCGTCAGGATCGCGTCGTCGCGGTGATGACCGTTTCTTTGGACACTAATCTTGAGAGCCCCATGCTGCCGCTAATCGCGTTTCTGTTCGGGTTGTTGCTTTACGCCGGCACTCGCGTCTTGATCGGATGTTTGTACACCGTCGCGCCGGACCAACGTGCCGTCGTGACCAGTTTCGGAGCCGCCCAGACGATCCCCGGCATGCCCTACGCGTCGGCCGAAATGGAAGACGACGCCCCGCTGAGCGAAGACGAACGGGAGCGTTACGAATATCCCAACGTCGATGTGATCGGACCCGGCGGACCCTATTTTAAAATGCCTTGGCAAAAGGTTCACAAGGTCAGCGTCGCCACGCAGGCCGTCGACCTGTCCTGGGATCCGACGAAAGCCCAAAACACCATCGAAGCGGTCACCAAGGACAACTTGACCACGGGCGTCAACGGTCAACTCCGTTACCGCGTCAGCGAAAACAACCTTTATCCGTTCTTGTTCGGCGTCAGCAGTCCGCTGGAACACGTGATGGGCTTTTTCGTCTCCGTCTTGCGAGAACGGATCGCCAACTTTGTCGATCCCAAAGGCCAAAGCTTGCTGACCGATCAGGAGCTTTCCGACGACGTGGCGGGTGACGGTCAGACGATCCCGGCCAGCACCAGTGCCGTCGAACTATCCGAAGGCGTCAGCATCAACGACCTGCGAAAGAACCTGCCGCTGCTGAATCAGTACATGGAGGAGCAGTGTCGATCGACCACCGGCCGATACGGCATCGAACTGGACGCCGCGTTGATCACGGAAATCGATCCCCCGGCCGAAGTCGATCGGGCTTTGTCCGCGATCAACAGCACGCGAAACCAAGTCGCCGCCGACATCAGCACCGCACGGGCCGACGCCGAACAACAAATCACGATGAGTGCCCGCGCGGTCGAAATCGCCACCAACAACGCACAAGCCGAAGTCGCGCCGCTAGAAGAACTGGCCGCGACCCTGGCGGCGATCAAGAAAGAAGGCGGATCGGCTTGCCTGCAGGCTTATCTCCGCAACGCCCGCGTGCCCCTGTTCAAACGTGCCGGGCGTGTCGTGCACACGATGGGCGGCGTCGCCAAAGGAGCCAACTGATGTTGTCGATTTTTTCTTTTGTCGCCGGATTTCTGTTGATCCCGATCCTCCTGGGTTTGGCACGTGCCTTTGGCATCTACACCTGCGTGGAAGAATGTCAGGCCCAGGTCTTCACGCTGTTCGGCAAAGTCATCGGTACGATCGACATCGCCGGATTGCACTTTCCGATCGCGTACTTCGGCCCCCGGGCTTTGCTGATCCCGTTCTTCGGCAAACGTTACGTCGTCAGCACGGCGCTCCGCCAACACTATTTGCGCAGCCAAATGGTCAATAGCGAGGAAGGAACGCCGATGGGCGTGGGCATCTGGTACGAGATGCAGGTGAAGGATCCCGTCGCGTATTTGTTCATCAACGCCAATCCCGACGGATCATTGCAGGCCAACGTGACCAGTTCGACGATCAGCACGCTCAGTAATCTGGAAATGGAAAAGATGCTGGAAGATCGTCACAGCCTCAGCCGGACGGTCCGCCAAGCCGTCTCGCCGCTGTCAGAAAAATGGGGCTACCGGTTGGGCAGTGTCTACATTCGCAAAGTCGAATTCACGGACATCCAAATGGTCCAAAACATCACGGAAAAAGTCGTCAAACGATTGGTGCAAGTCACCAGCGCGATGAAACAAGACGGTGAAAACCGGGTCGGCCTGATCTTCAGCGAGACCGCCTACAAGGTGTCACAAAAGATGGCCGAAGCCTCCGCCGCGCGGCCGGACATCGTCGGCAAAAAACTGAACGAAATCGCCAAACGGGACCCGGAAATATTGGACACCCTGTTGGAAGTCATGGAGATCGAGAACCTGCTGGCCTCCGACGCCAAAGTCGACATGCTGCCCGGCAGCAGCAATCTGCTGATTCAATTGGGCGGATCGTCCAAATCCCAGTAGGGGACGAGCAGGAATCCGCTTCACCGGTCATTTTTCTTCGCCACCATGAATCCGACTTGATACGTCGCGACGACGCGGTCCTCGGTGTCACGATGCCGCGAATCATAGTCGGATTTCAGCGCCTTGATTTCGCCACGTGTCAGAGGCGTCTCCGCCCGAGAAACCTCGCCTCCGGTCAAGCCTTGTTCGTGCAATGCTTTCAACAGTTCGTCGGCACCGGAATGTCGGACGGTAAAACTCTGTTCATGTTGATGGAGCAACTGCCACTGCACGGTCGCCGCCGCATCGGCCAGTTTCGCCATGTCGGGCAATGTGGCGCGGGGCGGTTTGAGCGGCGCGACTCGCAAACGGGACGCGTGAAGTTCTCGTAACGTGCCACGGAGCATGACCGCGATCGCGACATGGCCGCCGGATTCCAGCGATCCGTCGATCGCGTGAAAGGCTCTGTCGATCGGAAACACCCAGTGCAAAGATGAAGCGCTGACGACCAAGGGGTAAGGCTGCGGCGAATCGAATTCGCAAACGTCCGAAGCGAACCACCGCATGTCGTCGGGATCGCCAAGATTTCGTCTCGCCTGATCGACCATTTTCGCGGACAAATCGATCGCGGTGATAAGGGTCGTCGGCCGCGACCGACGCAGCCGAATCGTCAGTCGCCCCGTGCCACAGCCGATTTCCAACAGCCGGTCCGCCGGCGGCACGTTTTCCAACATTGCGATCACCCCCGCGGCGACCTGATCTTGAATCAATGAGTGTTTGTCGTACGACCGGGCGGCCGCCGAAAACCGCGATCGGATGTCATTGTCTTGGCCGGGTGACGCCCGCATGTTGTTTCCAAAATTCCGCAATTTCCGCGGCGACCCGCTGCGGATTTCGCAGCGGCAAATCGTGACCGACGTCGTCGAAGGTCCGTAGGACGGAGCCGGGAATTCGCCGCGCCAGGTCGTCTGCCGCGTCCGGCGAGATCACTCGATCCTGCCGCCCGTGAAGGATCAACGTGGCGGGCATCGACTGGCCGTCGATCCGGCGAAGGTCCGCCCGACCAAGGTACTCTAGCCCATCGATCAAGATCTCGGAATCACCGCCGGCCAACCGCTCGGCCAGTCGCTCGGCCTGGTCCGGGTCGACTACCGCGGGCGCGGCGGTCCGTTCGTAAAACTTTCTCAGCGTCGGCACCGGACGTCGCTTGCACCCCAGCATCATCGCCCGGATTTCGGCCGGCGGAACGCCGTGCGGGGAATCCGCGTCGGCGCAAAACCTGGCCGTGCTGCTGATCAGACACAACGCCGCGACCGAGGTCGGATCTTTCAGTGTCGCCTCCAAGGCCGACATGCCACCCAACGACCAGCCGACCAAAAAAAACGGACCGCCGACGGGAATCGAATCAGACGCCGCCAGCGTTTCGACGTCGAACCCCGACGACAGCTCAGCGGCCAACGGAGTCATCGCCGCTGCATCGAACGCCCATCCGGCGACCAGCAACAACTTGGGTTTCATGGTCGCATGATCATGTCGCGCGAACCGACAGCGATTCCTGAAGGGCGTCCACGTCGCCACCGGCGTGGTAATCGAACCGAAGATCGACAAGTCGTCCGGGCGAAACGTCGACAGGACCGTCGATCGGCAACACCAAACATTGGTTCGGCCACGTGATCGCGTGCTGTGCCGCCTCGTCAACCGTCAGAACGTTTTGCGTCACGAATCGAACGGCATTCAGGCACCCTCCGTTTTCGACAGCCGACTGTCTTTCGATTTGAAATCGCTGGGGAATCGTTTCGTGATAGGCAACGCTCGCGTAAGGCTGCAGGGCGCTCAACGGAATCGTCCCCGGCTGGTCTTGCAGGGGAGCTTGAAACATCGGAACCGGCGCATGGTAGCCGTCAAAGTCGAAACACTGTTGGACCGGCTGAACCATCAGGATGGAAACTTCCGGAATAAACACGGGCAAGCCGACGGCGGACGACTTCGTCTCGAACCTCCGTTTGTAATTCTTTTTGAAAGCATCGATGACGCTCGCTTGCTTTTCGCGTAGCAAACCGACATGCAACATCTCGCAGATCACCGCGTCCACCGGTGTTTCGGGAACGAACTCCGTGGCGTCCGCCTGAACGACCGTCACGTGATCCGACAGCCCATTCAAGTCGACGAATCGACGTGACGCGGCGACCAGTTCCGGGTTCCGTTCGACACAGGTCACCCGAGCACCGCGACGAGCCGCGAACGACGACAGGATCCCCGTCCCGCCCCCGAGTTCGACGACGTGCATGCCCGGTCGGACGACCAAGTCAATGGCTTGCCGGAAAGCCCCCATGCGGTCCGCATCTTGCAGCATGTTGTAGTGATACAACAGCGGAATGTACTGGCCCAGTAAGTTTTCTGGGGCCGGCGTTTCAGTCGCGCCGATGGACGGCGAATCGATCGTTTGCAGGTCGTTCATGGGGCGGAGCGTACGACATCCGAGCGGCAGCACTCAAGATCGATCGCCCGATCAAACACCGCCACCTCGTCGATTCGGCCTTCCCAGCCGTCTTGGCCATCGCTGCGTCCGCCGATGAAGGACTCCCGGCCCGGCAGGGGACGGCCCCCGTTCGCGTCGGTATGCGTGATCTCCAGCCGATCGTCCAGATAGATTTCGACTCGGCCGTCTTTCTGAATGATCGCCAAGTCGTGCCACGTCCATCGGTCGATCGGGGTTTTACCGATCGTACGCCGGTCCGTCGGACCATTTTGCAGGACCAGCTTGCCCGGCTGATCCCCCGTCCCGCCGATGCCCACGTGGATTCCGCGCCGCGTCAATCCGTCGGCCCGATCGCGCGAGAACAACCAACCCGTCGTCCCGCGGGCGTCGGTCGGCATGCCGTTCCAAAACGAGAGCAAGACCGTGAATTCGTCCGACAAATGGGGAAGCCTCGCCCGCACGCGACCACCGGCGAAGTGGGCTGAACGACTCATCGCCAAGACATCGTCGGACAACAGTCGGTCCTGAGGATTCGATCGGCCCGGCAAACCGAACACGACACCCGGTTCATAAAAGGCGTCACGGTGATGGCCCGACGCGTCCATGGCGATCGGCCCTTGCAGATCCCCCAAACGCCAAAAAGCGATCGGCCGCTCCGACAGCAATGCGTCGGTTCGATCGTCTTTCGTTTCGATCGCCACGCGGCGGTCGGCACCGGTGACCTGCTCCAACAGCCTCAGCCCCGCCGCAACGATCTTCGGCTCGGCCGTCACCTCCAATCCGGCCGATCGAGCCGCCCAAGTGTTGTAGCCGCCCAGCAGGTGTTGCTCCGGCGGCGGAATGTAACCGTCGGCCCCGTTGGCCAACTCGATCACCATCGTGTTTCGCAGCGGGCTTCGGCTTTTGAACTTGATGCCCGTCAACGCGTAAGTTTCCGTCGGCGTCGTGACGATGCCGATGTCGCCCAGACGGACGGCTTGCACGACAACCTCGGTCGATTGCAATTCATTCAAAAGCACTTGCTCCCGCGCGTAGATCTGCTCCCGCGTCTGCGGAAGTTCGCCATCCAGGGCCGTAAAGATCTCTTGCGACCATTTCAAACGTTGGTCATCGGGCACGCGGTACCGCATCGGCAATCGGGATTCCGCCATCGCGACGGAATCGGCATCGCGAAACTCGATCGAACCGTGGACCTTGGCGGCGATTTCGACCAGTCCGTCGGTAAAGCTTTCGATCGTGTCTTCGTCCTCATCCCGCCAAGAAAAGTAATCTCGTTTCCAGATGTCACCGCTGCAACCGTGGGACATCACCACGACGCAATCACCGCCGTGACGATCGTCCGCGGGCGTGGATTGCACGCGATCTTTCAAGCCGTCGCAGAACAACCCGAAATAATCCGCACTGATCGGAGCATCGCCGAAATAGTGCATCGAAAAATTCGCCAGCACGGCGATCGGTTCCCCGTCGAGCGATTCGAACGCGATCATCGAAAGTTGGGGGTCTTCCGGGCCCGATGGTCCCGTGACGTCGTCCAGATTTCGGGCCGTGTGCATGTTCGCGCGAACCGTCGGGTTGCCGAACGGGTCGTCGGCGACGCGATCGGGACGCAAGATCCAGCGACGGACCGCGGTGAAGTCGGCGGCGATCCCGCTGCCCCAACCGATCCGTGCCGGTCGCCGTTGACGGTCAGCCGACTCGATCGCTTCGACCAACTTTTCACGCAGGTAGGGAACGTAGTTCAAGTCCGCCGGCGTACCTAAAGCGCCGAAAGACGACGGAGCCGAGTGCGTGTGGGTGGCCGAGATCATGATGTGATCCGCGGAAATGCCGACGCGTTTCTCCGCCCGTCGCTTGGCATCGTCCAACAGCACTTTGGGCATCATGCAACTGTCCACGACCACCAAAGCGATTCGCGTTTCCCCGTCCCCGACCACGATCGCTCGCGCGTTGACGCGGCTGTGGATCGTTTCGGCCCGTTTGGCCGTCATGCTGCCGTTGATGTAGACAGGCAACGTCACGGGCGTCACGTCGACGACGGCCGCACCGACCGTCAATTCCGCGCGGCAGCGTCCGATGCCGATCGTCGTGACGATGAAAAACGCGATCAGTCGAATCTTGGCGGGCGAACAAAGCATGAGACGGCTCGAGTGGTTTGGGGCGTAACGCTGACGATCCGCCGGAATCTGGCGGACGAATCTTGATCGACAGGCGTACCAGTGTCGTCGCAGTTTCGATCGAGGGGGGGAATCGGGGATTCGTCTCCCGTTAACGAGCACCGGCCCGTTTCTTTTTTTCGCTTCCGGTCAGCCGTTCAGGGTCAAAATCCGGATTGGACTCAGGCATTTGAGCGTCGACCGACACAAGCCATCGCTCCAACCTGTCACGAAGTCGGCGGGTCCGATCCGGCATCGATTGCGACAGATCCTTCTGCTCGCCGATGTCGTTGGACAAGTCGTAAAGTCGCACCGACTGGTCCTCGTAAAATTTGATCAGGCGAAAATTCTCGGATCGAATCGCGCTGTAGGGTGAATCGCCGCCGGCATGATAATGCGGGTAGTGCCAGAACAGATCGCGATCGAGTGAAACCGAATCGTCTTTGAGCAACGGGACGAGGCTGCGTCCGTCCAGACTCTTTACATCAACAATGCCTCCGGCGACCTCGGCGATCGTCGGGAACAGGTCGGTGGTGATGATCGGCTCGTCACACTGCCTGCCCGGCCGAACCACGCCCGGCCACGTGATGATCGCGGGGACACGCACGCCGCCTTCGTAGGCGGACCCCTTGCCACGTCGCAGCGGCAAATTTTCCGTAAAACCGTCGTGGACACCGTGTCGTTGCGTCAGGCCGCCGTTGTCGCTGATGAAAATCATGACCGTGCGATCGGTCAAATCGTGTTCGTCCAGCTCCGCCACGATGCGACCGACGCTCTCGTCCAGACTACCCACCATCGCCGCGTATTCCGGATTGCGATGCACCGCATCGGGCCGCACTTTTTGTTTGAAGTAATCGACCAAGTCGCCACGCCCCTGGATCGGCGTATGAGGAACGTTGTAGGCGAAATACAACATGAACGGCTGTGTCTTTGACTGATCGATGAATTCACATGCCTTGTCGGTCAAAGCATCGGTCAGATAATTCGACTTCGATTCCCCCTCAGAAGGTCGATCCAAAAGGTATCCTTTCCTGCGACCATTGGGGGCGGCAAAAGTGAAATCAAAGCCTTGGTCCATCGGATTCGTTCCGGCGGCTTGATCGCCACGCCCGTTCAAATGCCATTTGCCGACATGACCGGTCCGATAGCCGGCTTGCCGAAGCACCTCGGCGATCGTCGTCTCCTCGGGATCCAGCCGCTTGTTCCAGTCCGGAATCTTTAACTTGGCAAACGGGTCGGCTTGCCCCGGGATGAAATCGGTCAGGTGCAATCGCGCCGGTGACTTGCCCGTCATGATGGACGCGCGGGTCGGCGAACAGACCGTGCAAGCGGAATACGCGTCGGTGAACCGGACCCCACGGTCGGCCAAGGCGTCCAAGTTCGGTGTCTCATAAAGATCGCTTCCGAAACACCGCAAGCCCGTCCAACCCAGATCGTCCGCCAACAGCAACACGATGTTGGGCGGAGGTTCCGCGGTCCGATTTTCATCAGCCGCCGTGCCGGCGGAGAGCGACAGGATCGCGGACGCGATCACGACAAATGGGATGCACTTCATGGGTAGAATTCATCGGATGGGGGATTACGTCGATAGGCGTCGAGCCGAACCTCGGGCACGAGCCGTCAGGTCACCGCACGCGATACAGCTTTCCGGACGTGCGGATGAAAAGTTGGTCTCCGGAAACCGCGATCGAAGCCATGCCGCCCGAGTCGTCCAGACGGTTTTTCGCGATCAGCTCGTATTCGGGTTGAACCCGAAAGACCAACACCTCGCCGGACTCGTCGGGAACGTAAAAGGTTTCGCCGATGACCAAAGGGGACGCACTGAAGTTGCCACCCAATCGTTGTTGCCACAGCCGTTTCCCGTCCTGCATTTGGAACGCGGCCAATATTCCGTCATCGCTCAAGGAATACAGCACGTCGTCAAGAATCGTCGGTGAGGGGACATAGGTCACGCCTCGATCGGCTCGCCAAACGATGTGACTGTCGGTCACCTCGCCTTCGCCGTCGGCGGCGATGCACAGAATTTCTTTCTCCGGATAGCCGCCGCTGACGATCACGTGGGGGTCTCGGGCGACGATCGTGTTGGCCATGACTTCGGCGGGTCCGTCGCATCGCCAAAGTTCTTCACCGCTGGCCGGATCATAACTGACGACGCGTCCGTAACCGGAATGCACGAGTTGCGGTCTACCGGCCAGTTCGGCGACCAGCGGTGTCGCATAGTTGCCGTGGATGCCCGCCCCTTCGCGCGGCGTTCGCCACAAGATCTCGCCGCTGTCGCGGACCAGAGCCGCCAGGTAGCCGTTACCGGGACTATCGCCGCAGACGAACAACAAACCCTTCCACAACACGACCGACGATCCGTAACCGTGCTCGGATTCGAAGGGTCCGACTTCGCGTTGCCAGACCCGATTGCCCTGAAAATCGCACGCGGTGACGAAAAGACTTTCACCATGAATGAACGCCGCGTAAACATGAACACCGTCGCAAGCCGGCGTCGACGAAGCGTGCGTGTTTTTTTTGTGCATCCGCGGCAAGTCGCCTGAATGGACAACGGTTTTCCAAAGCTGATTTCCGCTGGCCTTGTCGATCGCCAAAACGCTTTGCGTTTGCTCGGACGGGTCGGCGGTCGTCAGGAAGACATGATCGTCCCAAATGATCGGCGACGAGTGCCCGCTGCCGGGGATGTCGGCTTTCCAAACCACGCCTTCGTCGGCCGACCACGACGTCGGAACGTCACGGTCCGGTTCACGACCGTCTTGGTCGATGTTTCGCCAGGACGCGAAAGCGCCCTCGGGCGGCGTCACCTGAGTCTCCAAGCTCGCCAGCGATGCGTCGGTCGCTCGAATCGCGGAAGCCGGAGGAGCTTTCCCGCGGCCGCAGCCGGCCGTGAAAACCGTGAACCCGGCGAGGGCCAGAAAACCGACGTGTACGACTTCGAATTTCATGATGGGGATTCACCGGTTGTGAGGTTGTGGAATAGTTGTCGGGCTTCTTGAAAAGCCGACTGCGCTTCGAGGGCGGACGAGCGGGATTCGTCCAAGTGCCCGTCCGCGGCGGCCGACCAGGTTCGATTGAGCATGCGTTCGCCCACCGCCGCGGCGACCAGGACTTCGGATCCCTTTCGCAGCCCCAACTGATCGATTATCGCTCTTCGGGAATCGACCAGGGGTGCCACGCCGTTTTGCAACAAGTCCTCGATGTTTGCCAATCGTTCGTCGGGTTCCATCGTATCGAATCGTGACTGCAAGTCATCCAGCAAATCGACGATCGATCGCAGCAACGTTGCGGGGCTGATCCGCGTGCCGTCGGCGATCGCGATGGCCTCGCCGGCCGAATACGTCGCATGGTCTTCGCGACGCCACAGAATCAGCCCGACCACGGCGACCGACGCCGCGGTCAAACACAACGGCCACGTGTCCGGAAAGTCTGCTTTGTCACTCGGGGGCAGTTTGGCGGCACACAGGGCCGCCACCAACAATCCGCCGACGAACATCAGGTAAGCCAAAAGACGCATGTCGGATTCCCTTAAGACGTCAAGATCGAAAAACCGGCATGCCCGATGCCCATGAGCGCTTCGCCGACGATCAGACCGGCGGCGAAGGGCACCAGTTTGTGTTCGCAAAACCAGACGCCTTTGCGTCGCCGGATCGCCATCTGCAACAGACATCCGATGCCATAACCCAGCGTGATGCTGAACGGAAGGTACATCGCCAGTCCCACCAGTACGCCCAGTCCACCGATCGGGGCCGCACCGAGCACGACGCCGACCAACCCGCCCAACGCGTATTTGTCGATCGGCACGTTGCCGGTGTTGACCGCTTCGATGATGCCCATCAACGCGCCGCCTTGCGGTGCGGGCAAGGCGGTGCCTTCGCCGAATCCGCCGGCACCATCGGGTCCGCCGTGCCACAAAATGGAAATCGTCCCCAAAGCGATCAACGGCCCCAGCCACGTCGTCGCGAACTGGGCGATCTGTTGGCGAATCGGCCTGGCACCGATCAGGAATCCGGTTTTCAAATCTTGCATCATGTCGGCACCTTGCCCGATCGCCACGCACACCGCGACGCCCACGACCATCGACGCGGCGATGTTCTTGTTCAGCAGGAACATCATCAGCGTCACCGAGATCAAGGCCATGCCTGACATCGGTGAAATGTCGGTCAGTCCGGTGGCTTGGGCGACGATCAGGGACGCCAGACCCAACCACAGCGTGCCGACGATCGCGGACAACAAGGCTTGGAAAACCGTCACGCCGGGCGTCAGCATGGAAGCGAGAAAGAACAAGGCGACGGCCAGAAGGGTACCGCCGATCAGCACCGGTAGTTTGAGTTCATCGCCGCCGACGACTTTGCCACTGCCGGCCGTTTTGGTCGCCGCCGCCAACGATCCGATCGCACCGCGAATCGCCGGAAACGCCGTCACCACACCCATCAACGCGCCGCCGATCAGCACGCCGATCCCCAGGGGACGCAGCATCTGACCGTAGATGAAACCCGTCAGCTCCGACGGATCACCACCGGGTGTCCAACCGAGTCCCACCGAAGCGGGCGCGATCAACCACCACGAGACCATCCCGCCGATCAAGAACGGCAGTCCGCCACGCCCGGCCAACAGACCCGCCGCCAAATTCATCAGCGAAAGATAAACCGCGGGGGCGAAATAAGCCGGCACTACGCCGAATCCGAAGTGCAGTTCCTCCGCTTCGATCCCGAAACCCGATGATGCCACCAATTCCGGCGTTTCGAAAATCTGAGAAACCATCACCAGTTTCCATAACGCACTGACCACGCAGCCCAGCGCCAGCAACTTCGCCTTTTCCATCCCCGACGACCCGGCACGGATGATCGTCGCGGTCGCCACGCCCGACGGAAAACGCAACCGATCCAGTTCGATCATTTGTTTGCGGAGCGGAATGATCGCCACGACACCCAACACCGCGCCGGCGATTCCGGCGATCGCCAGGGGCAACAGATCGATGTCCAGTCCCGGTTGTCCCTGGCTGCGACGTGCCGCGTCCAACATGAACAACGCCGGAACCGTGAACACGATCCCGGTACCGGCCGTGTTGATGCCCGACGCGACGGTTTGGTTGATGTTATTTTCGACCATCGTGCCGCCACGAAACACGCCCCGCAGCAACGCGTAGCCCATGATCGACGCCACGGTCGACCCGCCGATCGAAAACCCCAGCTTCAGCGCCGCGTACACGAACGCGACGTTCAGGACGACGCCTTGAATGAACCCCAGCAGTAGCGATCGTGTCGTCAGTTCGCGATACACGGGACTTTCCGATGTCGAATCGGCTCGGGGGGCGGGTGCTTGTTCGTTTGTCGCGTTGGGGTCACTTACCAAGCAAACATTCCTTTCCTCAGGGGTGGCGGCACGGTTCGCCCGACGGCAAGACTTGGTCGGCGAGCGGATCGCTCACCGATGACTCAAAGTTCGCTCGAAAGCGAAAGCAAAAAAAGTTTAGCGTATCCGGCCCACCGATGGACGCGCCGCCGATCCGCCGCAGAGCCAAAAAACCTCAGACCCCGGAAACGACGGGCAGCGACCGCCGAACCCCGAACCCTGTTCGGCGATCCCTTGTCCGAGCCTCCACCGCGACGTCTCCGATTCGACAATGAACCACAACGACAATGAACCACAAGAAAGCTCCATCATGGTAGACGCCGACATTCGCGTCGTCTCGATCGCGCAGATCGAAGCCTCCGGCGGCGGGACCGCGGAGGCCCTGGATCGCTACGTCGACATCGCCCAGGAGTCCTTGTTGGGACACAGCCTGGAAACTTGGACGCTGTACCTGGATCGGATCGACCGCCGGAACGTCCGTTTGGTTTACAGGGATGACCGACTGGCGGGCGGTTTGGCGTTTTACCGGATGCACCACGTCTTCGGCGGGCGTGAAGTTTCCGCGGCCGGAATCTCCGGTGTCGCCATCGATCCCGCCTGTCGTGGCTCCGACGTCTGTGCGAACTTGCTACGCGACACGCTGCGTGAGCTGGGCGAGGAGGGTGTTGCGATCGCTTCGCTGTACGCCTCGACGCAACACCTTTATCGCGGCGTCGGATTTGAACAGGCCGGTTCGCGAACCGAGTACGTCTTGCCGCTGCGTTCTTTGCCGCGGCCGGATCGTTCGTTGTCATGCACCCGCCGCGAACCACCTCCGCTGGCTTCGGTCCGGCATGCCCATCGGGTTTGGGCGGAAAACAACAGCGGCAATCTCATTCGCACCGACGGTTTGTGGGATCGCCTGTTTCGGCCTTACGACGGTTTGCGATGTGTCACCTATTTGTTCGGTGATCCGGAGCAACCCGAAGGCTACGTCATTCTGAAACAGGCCGGTCGTCAATCCGGGTTGCCGGCGGAGCTGGTGGCGACGGACTATGCCGTCAATACGCCCGCTGCGCTCGATCGGCTGATGGCGTTGTTGCACGATCATCGTTCGATGTTCGACCGGTTCCGTTGGTTCGGTGGTCCTCAAGATCCACTGTTGGCTTCGGCAAGCGAATTGTGGATGGAGGTCCAAGAGACGCTCCGTTGGATGATTCGTGTGTTGGACATGAAGACGGCGTTTTCATCGCGTGGCTATCCGTCGACCCTTAACGGCGAGGTGCATCTGGAAATCCGAGACGATCTGCTGCCGTCCAACGCGGGCCTTTGGCGATTCACTTGGAATCACGGCCGGCTGTCGATCGAGCGGAGTTCGCCGAACGATTCGGCCGCGTCGAACGATTCTTTTCCGTCGAACCGAATTCGCACGGACGCGCGTTGGTTGGCACCCCTGTATTCGGGTTTCTTGACGGCCAGTCAACTTCGACGACTCGGCAAACTGGAGGGCGGGGACTCCGCGGCAGTCGCGGTCCTGGACGCGGCGTTTGCCGGGCCGAGTCCGTGGCTCAGTGAGATTTTCTGAGCCCGCTTTCGTGACACGGCGTGACGGCAGTGGCATAATCAAGGACTCACTTGAAAGTGACCGCTTGCCACAAGCCGGAGAAATCCATGAACCCGTCCATGTTCTTTCTAGGACGTTCACCCGATGCCGAGGTGGTGATCATCGAAGGAAAAGGGCTCCGCCGGCAAAGCGAATACCTGAAGTCTTTGTTCGAAGACGCGACGGAGGGACAAGACGAAAATCAGGTTTCCGATCGGCCGCTCGTCGTCATGCTGGATCGCTGTGACTATCTGGACAGCACGTTTTTGGGCGGACTGGTGCGGCTTTCCAAGCAAAACGCCCACAAGGAGACCCGGACGCTGCGGATCGTTGCCGGCCCCGAGACGGTCAAGCGTTTGTTCGGAGCGTGCAAGCTGCAAAAATACTTGCCGGTCCAAGATTCGTTCTCCGGCCGGACGCCGACACAGTGGCAGGCGGTCGATCTGGATCAAGCGGGCGAGGATTGCGTGTATCACCAGTTGGAATCTCACGAAGCGTTGGCCGAACTGGACATCCCGCAATCCGACGCGTTTCACCGGATCGCCGAGAACATCCGCAAGGAATTGCAAGCCCGCGAGGGCTGATCGGCCGCGTCGGTTCTTAAAAACCCTGCTTCATCGATCCGAGTTCCCCCCCCGTGATGCGATTCACACCTCCCGCCGTTGCCGGTCTGGCTTTCTTTTTGTTGGTCGGGCCGATGACCACGGCGATCAAGTCCGAAACGATTCACATCGGTCCGCAAGACGACTGGTTCGGCGTGCTTTCGGGATCCTCGCTTCGGCCCGGCGACGAAGTCGTGTTGGCGGCGGGAACGTACAGCGATCCCCGCAAACTTTCGATCCGTCATCGTGGCACCGTCGACCGACCGATCAAGATTCGAGTCGAACCCGGCAGACCGGCGACCTTCGCCCGACCCGATGCGACGCAGAACACGTTCAATCTGAGCGGCGCTCAGTACCTGATCCTGGAGGGCTTGGAGATCACCGGCGGGGCGGCCGGTGTTCGCATCGGAGGTGACGGTGCACGGCAAGCCAAGTTCATCACTTTGCAAGGCCTGCACATCCATCACGTCGGTGGCGTTGCGGTGACGGCCAATGAGCCCGGACAGGTTTACCAATCGCTGGTCTTTCGCGGCAATCACATCCATCACACCAGCGGACACGGCGAAGGTTTCTATCTGGGCAGCAACAACGACGCCGACGGGGCGACGACGGGCTACATCTTCGATTCGCTGATCGAAGGCAATTACATTCACCATCTCAACGGTGATGCGGTCAGCCAAGGCGACGGCATCGAACTCAAGGACGGTTGCTACAACAATGTCATCCGTGACAACGTCATTCACGATACGAACTATCCGGGCATCCTGGTCTACGGAACCGACCGACGTGAACCGAACGTGATCGAGCGGAACGCGATTTGGCGGACCGCTGATCATGGCATCCAAGCCGCGGCCGACGCGATCATCCGCAACAACCTTGTCTGGGAAACGGGTGGCTGGGGAATCTATTGCCGTGACCACCAAAGCGCCGTCGTTGGTGATTTGCGGATCGTCAATAACACGGTTCTTGACCCGCAATCGATTCGTATCGTCACAACCGATTCACCCGGCGGGCCGATCCTCGTCGCGAACAACGCCTTGGGGGGAGATCTGCGAATCGATGGGCGGACCACCCGCGAGGGAACCAACGATCCGCGTCAGCAGATCCAAATGACGAACAACGTCACGGGGGTTCGCGATCGTTTCCCCCGCACCGGTTCGGCGGTCGTCGGTTCGGCCGATCCGACTTTCCTTCCGCGAGACGATTACAATGCGGACCCGCGCGACGGGTCTCTCGATGCCGGAGCCTATCGTTACGCGGCAGACGGCAACCCCGGTCCGCCGATCCGTCCCGGCTTCAAAATGACCACTTCGGATCCCACGATTTTGCCGCCGGCGAAATGATTCCGTTGGTCGCGATCACTCAAGACGCCTGTTCGCCGACGTTTGCAGACCCCCTCTCATTTCCTCCGTTCCCGATCGAAGCCATGAAACTCGTCGTCGTCGCGGTACCCGTCCGAACGAGTCCGGTTGCCGTGTTTGCGGCCACAGCCGAGTTTTCTCCGCGGGTCGACTCCGCCTCCGGGATCACCCGAATCGCCTGGCGGACCCACAGCGATGTCGGCGTCGGCATCAAGTTTCGCAACACCCGGATGGTGACGGGCACCGAAGCGTTTCGTAGCGGAGAGGCACAATGACACTGAGCCCCCTCTTGATTCTGTTGATCGGCGTCGCGGTCATCATCGGCTCGATTTTGATCCTGCGAATCAACGCGTTCATCGCGTTGATCACCTCGGCGATCGTCGTCAGCCTGTTGTCGCCCGGCGAGATGTCGGAAAAGATTTCTCGCGTCGCGGCGGCCTTCGGTGCGTCGGCCGGGGGAATCGGCATCGTGATCGCCATGGCGGCCGTGATCGGCAAGTGCTTGATGGACAGCGGCGCGGCCGATCGCATCGTGTATTCGTTCACCAAGGCACTCGGTCAAAAACGCGCGCCGGTCGCTCTGATGGGCAGCGGGTTCGTGTTGTCGGTTCCCGTGTTTTTTGACACCGTTTTCTATCTGTTGGTCCCACTGGCACGATCTTTGTATCGGAAGCGGCAAAAGAACTACATCCTTTTCCTGACCGCCATCGTTGCCGGCGGAGCGGTCACGCACTCGATGGTACCGCCGACACCGGGGCCGCTGGCGATTGCCGACAATTTGGGAATCGATTTAGGGTTGATGATGTTGGTGGGTACGCTCGTCGCCGTTCCCATGTCCGTCGTCGGCTTGAGCGTTTGTTGGATCTTGAACCGTTGGCAGCCGATTGCGATGCGGCCTTATCCGGGCGAATCCGAGCCGGTGGCTTTGAGCGAAGAAGAACTACCGCCGCTGGGCATGGCCCTGTTGCCCGTGATCTTGCCGGTCGTCTTGATCGCGACCCACACGATCGCCGTCGCGGTGTCGGATGCAGCTTCGCCGCGTGGCGAGGCGATCTTGGGCGTAACCGCCGTGCTGGGCAACCCGAGTTTGGCGCTGCTGTTATCAGCGGCGGTGTCGATCTTCTTGGTGATGCGGTATCGGGGTCATTCGCGTGATCAGATGTCCGCCTCGGTGGAGCAAGCTTTGATGAGCGGCGGCGTGGTGATTTTGATCACCGCCGCGGGCGGCGCCTTCGGAAAAATGTTGGCGGCTGCCGGCATTCAAGACGCGGTCGCCGAAACGATGGAAAGCGGAAACTTGGCGACGGGCATTGCCGTGTTGTTTGCCGCCTTTGCCGTCGCCAGTCTGATGAAATTCGCCCAGGGTTCCGGCACGGTGTCGATGATCACGACATCGTCGATGTTTGCGGCCATGGGATTCACCAGCGAAGGTTTGGGATTTCATTTGGTGTACTTGGCCACCGCGATCGGTAGCGGTTCGTTGGTCGGCGACTGGATGAACAACAGCGGTTTTTGGGTGTTCAGCAAGATGAGCGTCTTGACGACAACCGAAACGCTCAAGACTTGGTCGATCTTGACCGCATCGCTGGGTTGCACGGGATTGGTCGTGACCGTGATCGCGGCGGTCGTTTTTCCGTTGGTTTGAGTTTCCCGACAACGAAGCAAGAAACCGCTGTCCGATCCCCCGCGACCGAGACGCCGACCGGCAAGATTCGCGTGGGATAGGCTTCCAGCCTGTCATCAAGCACATCGACAGGCTGGAAGCCTATCCCACGGGCAACGACGTACAAGACAACCATCCCAAATGGAGGTCAAACATGGACACGATGTGAAGCCGGCTGATGATCAAATTGAAGCCTCCGCAACACGCGATCAATAAGTGTCGGGTTGACTGTAGCGGATGTCGCCAGACTTCCGACTCCGAAAAACGGGATCGGATTTTGGACAGACGTCACGGCCGGACGTTAAGCTGAAGAGCCCGCCTTCCCCACCCGCCCGAGATTCCGAGCATGTCGCGTCCCCGATCTGAACGCTTGCCGTCGAGGTCCGTCTGTTGCGTCAAGCATCGACGGCTTCGGCTCGGTCATGAGTCGTCCTTTGCCAGCTTGCTGTTCGTCTTTTTCGTTTCCGTTGGGATCAGCCGCGAAGCGGCCGGTGAAGTTGCCGTCGCGCCGGCGGCGGACGTCTTGCAAACCTATTGTTTGGACTGTCACACCGGTGCCGGCGCGGAAGCCCGACTGGATCTGGAAATGCTCCTGAGTCAGCCCGTCGAACCACGGTGGCAAGATTGGCGACGCGTCGCCCGTGTGTTGGATTCGCAAGAGATGCCGCCGGAGGACGCGGCGCAGCCGGATGAGTCCGAACGTCGCGAGCTCGGCCGAGCGATCGACGAATCGCTGGAACAACTGTTCCTCTCGGCCGCCGACGATCCGGGACCGAGCCAGTTGCGGCGACTGACCAATGCCCAGTACGAATACTGTATCGAAGACCTGACCGGCGTCCGATTCGACCTGCGTGATCGATTGGTTCCTGACAGCGTCGGCAGCAGCGGCTTCACCAACGCGGCGACCGGCCAGTTCATGCAAGCCGACACCCTGGAACGATATTTAGAAGCCGCCAAGCAGATCGCCGGCCATGCGGTCCTCGGCGCCGGACCGTTGTACTTTTCCGAACAGGCCGGCGCGACGGGCATGGAATTGGCCTCCATCAAACGGATTCAGGAAATCTATCGGACCCACGGATTTCGCACCGGGGCGGGTGAGGGTGCCGAACCGTATCGCACGCACCTGTTCGCCCAAGCGTTCGAAGTGGCTTGGCGATTCCGTCATCGAAAAGCGTTGGGTTTCGAAACCAAAACGCTGGACCGGTGGGCCGCGGAGTCTGACCTGACGCCAGCCTTTGCCCGGCACGTCTGGGACACGCTGAACATGCCCGACCCGCCCTATCCGTTGTCGGAGTTGATCGACCGGTGGCAAGCTTGGCCGGAACCGGATGCGATCGGTGGTGACAAGGACGAAGCGGTCGGCAAACTTGCCGGTCAGCTTGATCAACACATGAGGTCGTTGCAGGAACGACTGGCGGGTTCGGCATCTGCCGAGGAAGAGGCGGCGCTGCTGACTTGGAATTCGATCGAGATCCCCGATGCCAAGACGTTTTTGGTGACCGCGCGGCGGCGACTGCTCCGCAAAGACGACGGCAACTTCACGCTCGATCTGAACAACGCCGACTTGTTTGACAAGGACGGCACCGTCCTGTTGCGGATCTCGGTCGAATCGGCGGACCAAACCGAACAGGTATCCTCCGCGGTCGTGATCTTCGAAAACCCGGAATTCAAGATTCGCTACAACGATCGCTCGGACTCGGCCGAGGTGCCCTTGGCCCGGGTCATCAAGCCGGAATCGTTACGCGACCTGAACCCGGGAAGCAATCCGGACGGCGAAGCGATCACGTCGAGCGATTTCGTGGTGGGGACCGGACAAACCAGAACGATTGCGATCGAGTTGCCCGAGGACAGCCGATCGGGACAATTGACCCTTCACGCCCGCTTGGATCAAAAATTGGGCCGCGACCGTATCGTTCGCGTCGTCATCGATGACGTCACGAATTCTCGCGTGCGAAGCTACTCGTCGCTGCTGCGCGACCAATCCAGTGAAGCGATGAGTGACTGGGAATCGGGACTGGAAACCTTCGCCGCATCGCTGCCTCAGATTTCCCACGGCGAACCGGCCCCTTCAGACCGCGATCCGATCCCCCGACCGTTCGACGCGACCTACAACACGAGCGAGCGGAACTATTTTCATACGGCGGTCAAATACTACCGCGACGATGATTTCTTGGTCCGCTATCTGTTGACACCCGACGTCGCCAGAGAATTGCAGACGGCCTGGACGGATCTGTTGACCTCGTTCGACTTTCACGACGTGAACCTCCGTTTCGTCGTGTCGCGGTATCAGCTCGCGGAGCCTGATCGGCCGGACCAATCGGCTCTTCGCGTCGCATCGTTGACGCCGGAGTGGATCGAATCTTTGCCCGAAGAACCACGGAGTTTCATCGCAGCCTACAAGGCCGAATACGACGCGATGCACAGCGCCCGTCGGTCGGCCCAGACGCGACATTTGCAAGACTTGATCGAGTTCGCGTCGCGTGCGTGGCGACAGCCTTTGGATGCGCATCAAAAACAAACACTCAAGGCTTTCTATCAAACTCAACGTGACGAACAGGGTCTGGATCATGAGGAAGCCGTTCGTGCGACGATCGCACGAATCTTGGTCAGCCCCGAATTTCTTTACCTGGGCGAACACGTCGCCGACGGGGACGGTCCGGCGCGTCTGAGTGATTTCGAACTGGCGGGTCGAATGGCTGCGGTGCTGTGGTCATCGCTCCCCGACGCTTCGCTGCTGCAAGCGGCCGAATCGGGGGCGTTGTCGAAACCGGATGAATTGAAGGCTCAGGTCTTGCGGATGACGGCTTCCCCGAAGACGCGACGATTCGCGGACGAATTTTTCGGACAGTGGCTGGGTTTTTATCAATTCGATCGCTTCCGAGGCGTCGATACGAATCAGTTCCCTGAATTCGACGACGATTTGAAGGAATCGTTGCACGACGAAGCGATCTCGTTCTTCGAATACCTGATCCGCCAAGACCGTCCCTATCACGAAATCTTGACGGCCGATTTCGCCTTTTTGAACCCGACGATCGCCCGGCATTACGGCATCGAATGGGACGCGGGCGAGGGCGGGGGCGATCAGATTCGCTTGGTCGATGACGTCACCGATCATCATCGCGGCGGGGTTTTGTCCTTGGGGGCGCTGTTGACCGCGACGTCGGCACCGCTTCGGACCAGTCCCGTCAAACGCGGGGATTGGATCCTACGTCGCTTGCTGGGCACGCCCGTTCCGCCACCACCGGCCGACGCCGGTTCGATCGCCGCGGAAGAAGTGCTCGGCGATGGCAAGACCGTTCGTGAGCGATTGGAAGCGCATCGTCAAAGTCCTGAATGCATGAGCTGTCACGAGCGGATCGATCCGCTCGGGTTCGCGCTCGAGCATTTCGATTCACTCGGCCGCTGGCGACAAACCTACAGCGACGACTTGGCGATCGATGCCAGCGGAACGTTGGCCGACGGACGTGTGCTCGACGGCTTGTCGGACTTGAAACGGTACTTGGCCGACCAAGACGAATCCGTTCGCCGGACGCTGGCGACCAACTTGGTCGCTTATGTCACCGGACGCGCCGAATCGATCTCCGATTCGATGTTGATCCGGCGCGTGGCGGACCAGTTGGGTGAAACGCCGCAGCTGTCCTCCGCGCTGACGCTGATCATGCAAAGCCCTCAGTTTCAAAAAACGCGAGGCCACGACGCAACGCTCGTGACGCCTCACTCCCCCGCCTCCCATTCACCCGCCCCACGATCCCCAGCCCTCCGATCCCCCGAGGAAGCGACGCCATGACCGCCGAACCATCACCACGCCGACCTTTGCGTCGCCGAAGTTTCCTGAAATCTTGTCTGGGCGGAACCGGAATCAGCTTGGCACTCCCGTGGCTGGATTCGATGCCCGTCCACGCGAACGACTCCGGCAAACTGCAGCGGGCGGATTCGGACTCAGACGGTCCGCCGGTGCGATTCGGTTGCTTCTTTTTTTCCAACGGCGTCGAACCCGAACATTGGTGGGCGAAACCGGCTGGCTCGGGGATCCGTTACGGCCACGGGCTTGATCCGCTACGCGGTCATTCCCAGGACATCACGTTCATCAAGGGTCTGTTCAACGAACAAGCCGCGTCGCACCCGAGTCCGCACATGGGGCGGATGGCCAATCTGTTGTCAGGGGCTTGGGTCAGCCAGGATCAATCCGAGATCCGTGTCGGCCGAACCATGGACCAAGTCATGGCCGAACGTCTCGGCCGACAGACGGCGCTGCCGAGTTTGTGCTTGGGCGTCGAGCCGACCGAGTTGCGACTCGAAGACGGCCTTTCGATGATCTACGGGTCCTGCATCTCTTGGGCCTCGGACATCAAACCGGCGACCAAGGAGATCTATCCGGCGCGGGTTTACGATTTGATCGTCGGCAACCAAGGAAACCGGGATCGTGATCGCAGCATTTTGGACGCGGCGGTGGCGGACGCCGGGCGGCTCCGGAACAAGCTGTCGGCGGCGGACCGGATCAAGTTGGACGAATACTTCGAATCCATCCGTGACATCGAAAACCGCATCGACCGGGCCGGTCGGGACGACGCCTTGGAAGGTTGGCGTCCGTCGATCGACCAACCGACCTTTGGCCGACCCGACGACGACTTGCCGCAGAACGTCTCCGAACACATGCGGTTGATGTTGGACCTGATCGTGCTGGCGTTCCAAATGGACAAGACGCGTATCGCGACTTGCATGCTGAACAACGACTTGTCCCAGATGAATTTCGGTTTCCTGGATGGCGTCCAGGGAAGTCTGCATCTGGATCTGACGCACAACGGTCGTGACCCGGACCTGGAGGCGATGTATCTGAAGACGAATCAGTTTCATGCGTCGCAGTTCGCCTACTTGATCGACCGCATGAAACGAATCGAAGAAGGCGATTCGACGTTGCTGGACAATTCGATCCTGATGTTCTGTTCGAACCTGTTCGACGGGGATCGCCACCAAGCCGACGAAATGCCGGTGTTGTTGGCCGGAGGCGGCGGCCAGACACTTCGCCACGGCCGCGTCCTGGACGTCAGCGAACGCCCCGTCGACGAACGCCGCGCTTGCAACCTCTATCTGTCGATCATGGACCGCATGGGACTGGAACTTCCTCGATTCGGAGATGCGACGAACCGACTCGCCGGACTCGGGTGACGCAGGTGTCAACAATCAGGCGCGCCGATGCCCCGGGGGTGCGCAGCGGGCGCTGTTGTCAGGCCGGTCCGCCTCTTCGTTCATTGCATGGCCCAGGTCCAGCCCGCCGCGGTGATCGCCTGCCAAGGCTCGGCCATCATGGTTTCGTTGTGATGGCCCAAAGAGATGCCAAAGACTTTGACGCCTTGCGTTTCGTTGGTCCAGATCACCGGCTCGTCCTTGTGCGTTTCGTCGCTGTGGGCGGTGGCCAGCACGGTCGTCCCCGGCCAGACTTGTTCGATGATGTACAGCTCGCCGTTGGGCGTGTCCCAAGCTTTCCCGTCCAAGACTTCCAGAATCGGATGATCCTTGCCCGCATCGGTGGGCACGACTTTTAAGCTGTGCTTGGTCTTTTCGTGTCGTCGGCTGGTCACGCCCAAGAATTCGCGCCAGACATCGGCCGTCGGCGCGTTTCGGTAACTGTGCATGCTGCAGTGAACGACGATGGCGGGGATTTTCGTCCGCCGGTGTGCCGCGACGATGCCTTTGACAAAGTCGCCGTCGGTGACGCCGCCGAAGCATTCGTTGTGAACGACAATGTCGAAACCGTCGATCCAATCACCGCTGCGGTAGACGTCGGCCTTGATGTCCTTTTTGTCGCCGTATTCGATGATCGTCCAATCGATATTCCCGAAACGCTCGGACAGGCTTTCGCTGATGATTTGTTTTTGATTCTGATAGTCGTGACAACAGCCGCCGGTGATCAACAAAGCCTTGACGGTCGCTTTGCCGCTGTCGGCCGATGATCGCACTTGCGTCTTGGCGACCGGGGCGGAAAGCTCGACGGTTTGACCGAGGCAAACGCTGACGCACAGCGAAGCGAACACGAGGACGACACAACGTCCGACAAGATTCATGGGGCGGATAGGATTCATGGTTCCGGGTCACAAGTGGAAGGTGGGGCGGGGTGGACCAGCCATCATAACCCGCTGCCAAATGACCCGGTGCCAGGCAGTCGATACGACGATGTCACGAATCAAGACGTGACCCGACGCTGCCGGCTTTGGACGAAGCACTCGACAAGTCGGCTGACCTCTGCACGCACGGTGAAGCGGAATCGGGCATCCGCGCGGGCACGGCCGCCACTCGGGGGAACAAACGAAAAAGGCCCGTGACCATTCGATCAAGTTTTCACGCAGACGCCCCGTCAGCCAGGCAACAGGCAAGCTCGGTTCGCCTCGGGAAGGTCGGGCCTCCGGCCACGGTCGCCACGAGTTTTCCATTCCGCCGCGGCGTGTCGTGGCCGACGGAATTTCGTGGTTTCGGGATGCCGGATTCGCCCCCGATCCCACGGACGTCCGATCGATCCGCAAAACTTGTGGCAGCTAGGATTCATTTGTCCTATCATTGACGCCACTCAGAAAATGAGTGTCGGCCGCCGCACGGCCATGGGCATGCCGGCGTGGACCACCGAAATGAAACTTCGACCAGCGCCCGTCGATGTATCAGATGACAGTCGTTATTGCTCTCACCCAGTAGCCGCGCATGATTTCGCCCAAGTCTCCAGCTTCACCCACCCCCGAGCCCACTGGGCTCGGCGAGTCAGATGACTTCGCGGGTGACGAGCTGCTGCAATCGTTCGAATCCCAGTTCCGCGTGTTGGCCAGCCGCATGCTGTCCGAATTCCCCGTGGTAAAACGCTGGGAGCAAACGGATGACATCATTCAAGCCTCGTTAATGAACGTGCATCGTCATCTGCGATCGGCGGAGATTCAGTCGGAGCTGCATCGACGGCGTCTTGCCGCCCGAGTGATCCGGCATCAGCTTTTGGATCTAGCCAGACATTACCGCAACAAGTCGTCGCATGCGGCCAATCACGAATCAACCGAAGGTCGCATTCCTCCAACTTCTTCGCCGGCCGAGACGCCAGGACTGCAAGAATGGGCGGAGTTCCATCAGCGCGTCGGTGAATTGCCGGCACGACTTCGTGATTCGTTCGAATTGATCTGGTACGGCGGACTGAGCCATGCGGAAACGGCATCGAATCTGGGGATCAGCCAGCGCCAATGCCAACGCCGCTGGCGTGAGGCGAAGATCGAGGTTGCCCGAGGACTCCGATACGATCTTCTGTTCTGACGCCTTGGGAACCCAACATGGCTGACTCGTCGAGTGACTCGCAGACGACCGAGGTCTCGCGCCTCGATCCGTCAATGCAAGAACGGGTTGAACAGCGCCTTGATCGTTGGGAGACACTGCAGGCCGCCGGGGTTGCGGCCACGCCCGAGGAACTTGCCGGCGACGACCAAGCGATTGTGGAAACGCTTCGCGAGCGAATCGAGATGCTCAAGGCGTTTTCGCGTTTCGAGCAGCAATCGACGACAGCGCCGCCTTCGCAGGTCGACGGGTACCGGATCGTTCGCGAGATCGGCAAGGGCGCGAACTCCATCATTTATCTGGCCCAGCAGACCTTCCCCGGCCGCATGGTTGCTTTAAAGCTGCTCTGCAACGTTGCTGCACGCCCGAGGCTCGAACAAAGATTTCGGCTGGAGGCGGATGTGCTCGCGTCGCTGCAACACCCAAATATTGCGAGGATTTATGACGCCGGGATCGCCAACGTCTGGGGCGCTAAACGTCTTTACTTCACCATGGAGTGGATTGACGGGACGAACGTCCAACAGCATGTCACGGACAGGAAGACTCAGTCGCACGACTGGACCCCAGAGGACACGGTTCGTCTGTGTCTTCACTTTGCTGACGCCTTGTCCGAGGCGCACTCGCTGGGAGCCGTCCATCGTGATTTGAAACCGGACAACATGCTGGTGATGGCAGACGGGACCCCCAAGCTGATCGATTTCGGACTCGCTGCGGTTCGATCCGATTCCGACGTGGAGACTGGTGAATCGACCCAGGACGGTTTCGTCGGGACACGCTGTTACATGAGCCCGGAACAATTCAGCGGAAGCCCCGCGTCCATCGACACGCGGACCGACATCTACGGTTTCGGCGTCGTTTTGTACCAGCTATTAACCGATCGACTTCCCTACCCGATCGAAGACAAGACCGTTTGGGAAACAGCCGAAATCGTACGGCATCAGCCGCCGACTCCGATCAGGCGTATCAACCGACGATGCTCGCATGACCTGGAGACGATTCTTCAGACATCCCTGAGGAAGGCACCTTCTGAGCGATATCAGTCGATGACTGAGTTTGCCGATGACTTGCGTCGGTATTTGCAGGGTCGCCCCATCCGGGCCAAGCGAATCCACATCGGGGCTGTGGTTGGGAAATGGTGCCGACGACACCGCACCGCCGCGTTGACTTCCGCGTTGGCGGTCACGGTCATGTTGGCGCTGTTGATGGCGACGCTTGTCGCCACGGCAAAAGTAGCTCGGCAATCGACCCGGCTGACTCAGGCGAACCGGCAGCTTCAATCGCAGCAGCTTGAACTTGTCGGGGCCAATCAAGAACTGGAAACGACGGTTGATCGACTGACGCGCAAGGCGTTTAGCAAGTCATTGCTCCGGCTGTCTATGCTCGCGGACCAAGACCGCAAACACACTTACCAACAACTGTTGGATCAGCAACTTTTCCCCAACCAACTTCGATCGTTCGCCTGGAATATCCTGACGCAATCTGTTCGTCCGAACCGTATCGACTGGGTTGCTGACACGAAGGGCATCTACGACATCGCGATTTGTGATGATGGCGATTGGTGCGCGACCAGCGGACCTTCTGCAATTCGAGTTTGGGACTGTACCACGCAAGAGCTTCTCGCCCAGTATCAAACCGACGACGTTGATCCCTCGGTTCCGCTTTCACTACTGGAAGATCCGCAGGCAGTCTGTTTTGTTTGTTTCGACGGCGGTGCCAGAAGGCTATCGGTCGATCAGGACGAAACCACCATGGTCATTCCACCTTCGGCGCGTCGAATCACAGCGTTGTTCACCGCTTCCGCGCGAGATCTTTGCTTGACATTGGACCAGTCCGGTACGCTCGAGTGTCGAAATCTGTCGGAGAACCGACTACTGTGGAAAAGATTCATCTTGGAAAGCCAGGGCATCGCAATCCGCGCGGACGAACTCGGCCAGCGGTACGCCGCGGTATCGCGAAACGGCGAGATCGTGATCGGACTTGCCGAGTCAGGCGAGGTCACCAGTCGGCAGAACGCGAGGACGACCAAGGGAAGCACACCTCATTGGCGGCGAGCGCGGATTTCTCACGATCTCAATTCCGTGAGCCTCTGTCAGGAACGATCCAAGGCATTGGTTTGGGATGTGATTCGCAAGGAACCAAGACGATCTTTCGATCACTTGGAGGCAGCGCCAGACATCGCCTTTGTGGAAGCGGGTGCGACGCGATCCGAACCGGCATACCTTGTTTCGGGACGCAACCGTATCGTCAAATGGTCGGGGACGTCCGAGGGCGCGATCGTCTACAGCGACAAGCCGGTAGCTGCTGGCGACAAGACGGACCAGTCGACGACAAACGGTGGGGCGATCCGAGCTGCAACGCCTGTCGCCGTTGCGGTCGCAAGAGAACAAGATCGCGTCGCAATCGCCATGTCGGATGGCCGGTTGTTGATCGATTCCATTTACGGAAACCACCTGTTTCAACGATGGCCGACTGCCAGGTCGACGGTCGCCGGGCTGGCGCTGTCGACTGACGGCAAGCGACTGGCGGCTTACGCAGGTGGCGGCAGCATCAGCATTCACGACACGAGAAACGGCAAGATTCTTTGGGAGGCCAACGGCAATCGAAGACGGACGCATGACATTCATTTCGCCGGCAATGACCAATGGATCATTGCTCGACGCCACAAGCATCTCGTGTCGGCCTTTAACGCGGCGTCAGGCAACCTCGTGAGCGAGGTGATTGTTCCAAGCGCAAGCAGACGGATGTTGAAGGTCCGCGATCGATTTCTGCTGGGGATTGCGGCGGATCAATTAGCATTCCTAACCCTGAAGAGCGCATCCAAAGGCATCTCATTCGGACCTGTGCCTCATGGGATCAATGGCCCCATCCAAATAGCTCGCCAAGATTCGAATACCGGGCGCATCGCACTTTCCCACGATGACGGAATCGTCACCGTCGGGCAGATCACTCAGGGCGATCGGTTTCAACTTCTCGCGGAGCAGTGGCTTGGTCATGTCCGCGCCATGACTTGGCTGCCTGGGCAGCACCGACTCGTCACAGGAGACCAGGATGGCTCAGTGGTTCTTTGGGGCACGCCCCCGCCGGACGCAGGCCCCCGAGGCGGTCGACGATCAATGGAGGAGATCAGTCGAACTCGCCCGAACAGTTATCCGGTCGGAAGCTTGGCCGTATCGCCCGATGGCACGACGATGGCCAGTGGCGCTTTCAATGGCGATGTCATTTTTTGGGACACGGTCACCATGGAGCCACAACTTGTCGTCTCCACCGAACTGATCCCAATCCGAGACATGGCGTTTTCGTCCGACGGAAGAACGTTGGTCATCGGTGGCAAAGGCGATCACATGGCCGTCTTTCGCACCTCGGACGCAGGTCGGCCGTAGTATTCCAACACAGCTTGGCTCTCGAACGCAACCGTCTTGGTGAGCCGCTGGCCGTAAGGCCTCGGGCAGACGCGAGAGGCCTGGCCGCTGACGCGATCACGGCTCACAAGATCGAGGAACGGTTGCATTTTCGCCTATCCGAAAATGAAGCCGCGGCCGAATACCGGGCAGCCTCGACCGGACCCGAGGATTCGGAAGCCTTCTCTGCACGCTGACGTGAACTTGGGATCTTTCCCATCTGATTTCGACGAATTTTCAAATTCTTCTCCGATTTGATGTCGGGTTCGATCAGATTTCTTCGCAGGGACGGGTGAGCAGGCGATTGTGTTGTGTCTGCCGTTCACTGCCCGCCCCGATCGACCCAACCATGATTCGCCTGCACATCGAATGTGGCCGACGGAACGCCCCGAGACGCCCCAGGCCGAAGGCGTCATGACGACCTCACAGGATCTCATTCCGACGGCCGACGCCTTAGCGATCGCCAAACTGCTGGGTGATGTCGCCGGCATGGATGCCGACGTCCCCCAACAAAAAGGCCTGCTCATGCGGGGACTCACCCAGCTCACCGATGCGGACGGCTGGTTGTGGTCCCTTGCGTCTTCGGACCACGGCAAGAACCAGTCCATCTCCCTGGACGTCATCCACGAGGGGCTGACCGACGATCAGTTTGCAGGCTGGCTGGAGGCAAGCCAGACCGCCGACCCGCCACTGCCCGAGGACGAGCCCATCACGCGGTGCCTCCCTTGGGAGGATGGACGAAAACACTTGCTGTCAATACTATCCGAAATCATGTCACCAGCCCCGGAATAGACGTGTATTCACAACATAGGATTCGCGAAACTCGGTTCCGGGCGAGCGAACGCAAACGCGAAACCACGCCAAAACACGATTGTGCTCAAAGTGATGTTTCGACATCTCAGTAAGCAAAGATCAATGTAACCGGTCCTAGCAAGCCAGGCTCGAACGCCCCCTGCAAGAACAAAACAAGAAGATTCGCTTTTAAAGTTTTTTGAAATCATGCAATCTCTAGACATTTTTAATCGCTTCATCCTTCGTCGCGTTGAAAGTAGTCCGATTCGGCGTAGAAAGTCCGTGAGACTTGAGGCTCTTGAAGACCGCACGCTCATGTCCGCCGATTTAAGACTGGCACAACCGTTTGAGTTAGACTTGGCGGAATCAAGCCAGTACTCGGTGCCTGGTGATCTGAGATTCGCCGAATTAGACGATCGATTCCTCTTTGTAGGCGACAACGGCCTTACCGGCAGCGAGCTTTGGAGTTCTGATGGAACTGAGGCTGGAACGAGCCTAGTCAGAGAGATCTATCCCGGCAGTCAGGGTGCGAACCCGGGGATGCTAAAAGTTTTGGGTGACGAAGTCTTCTTTTTTGCAAACGACCCAGATCACGGAATAGAGCTTTGGAAAAGCGATGGCACAGAGGGTGGCACACAAATCGTTGCGGACAAGTTCTCTCAGCCGCGTCTGTTTGAAAGCACAGTGCAAGGGACGTCCTCCAACAAAACACTAGTTGAAGCAAATGGAAGGTTGTTTTTCCCTCATCTCGATCCAGAGTTTGAACAAGTTCTGTATGTCTCCGACGGAACATCTGACGGAACACGGATCTTTATGACCTTTTTCGATGAAGATGGCTTCAGGATCATCGACAATGATGGTGTTGAGAACCTAACCGAAGCCGATGATATCTTCTATTTTTCAGCTAGATTGCGGGGCGACTATCACGTCTACCGATCAGATGGAACCGTTGACGGAACATTTCCTATTGCTGCACCATTTGAGTTCGAGCCGAAAGACTTCAAGACGAAAAACAACCGAGTTTCGTTCGCTGTTAACGGTAGCGTTTGGGCCAGCAATGGTCAGTTGCGAGACGCCTATCAGGTGCACGCAGCAGAACGAGGTGGAAGGGTTGGTTTTTTTACTTCTCGTGTCTTACATCATCCATTCCAAGACGGAGTCATGGTTTTTGAGGTCCTTCAAACGCCGAGCGGTCGCGTTGGACGCATAGGAATTCACGGTGGTCTGCCGAGCGATCTAACTGAGTATTTCGCCGGTGGCGACAGCGCAACTTTCAATGAGAGATTGTTCGTAGAAATCGAGCAAGAACTGTTTTTTTATCAGGAAGGTCCAAGTGAGGCGCGTGGTCTTTGGAAGACAGATGGCACTTCAGAGGGAACCGTTATGATGTCAACGCTCGTCCCAGAACTTCCAACATCAGTAATAACCACCTCGTATTTCGCCAAATCAGCACGTCTGTTTTTTTCCACAGGCCGGCAATGGTGGTCAACCGATGGAACACCTAGCGGTACCTACATTGAGGAATGGCTTGATTTCTTGAACGATGTAGAAGTGCGCAAGGATGGCTTTAGGGCAAATGGGGATGTCGTTTTTCAATCGTTTCCTGAAGACGGCCCGACAACGCTTCAAATGCTGAACTTCCAGCAGGAGAGCCCCACGCTCTTGCAAAGTGATGGCGAACGCTCCGTGGTATCTGCGTTGGCGTCTGTGGAGATTCTGGACTCGCTCGAATACTTGAGTGCCACTGCGGGTGACACTTGGTACTTTAGGGACGGGCAAGGTTTGTCAGCTTTCAGTGAACGACTAGGTTTGCGTCCAATCGAAGGTGTTGATGGCTTCCGTCGTCTCGCAGTTGTTGGCGATGATTTATACCTATCTTCACTTTTTAGGGGTGTCACCACGTTGCAGGTCGTCCGCCAGGATTCGCCAAACGCATTGCGAGTGACGACAAACGGATTCACGGGACGATTCAGTTTCTTGGGAAGCCTAAACGGTGACGTACTGTTTTCTGCTAACGACGAGGAGGGGATTGAGAGGTTGTGGAAGTCTGACGGTACGGCCGACGGAACTTTGGCCTTAGACATACCGGTGCCAATTCGTCACACGATTGAGTTCAGGGGAGCCTTGTACTTTGCGGCTCCTTCGTCGCAGGCAAGTGGTTGGTCTCTTTATCGATCTGACGGAACTCTCGATGGCACAGTGGAACTGGCAGAAATGGGTTTCTCAACGCCGGACGTTTTCGTCGTCAAGGGCGGGGAATTGTATGCTCTAAGCACTTTCACAGCCTGGAAGACTGACGGAACTCGCTCAGGAACCAGATATATTGCGGATATCGTTGCGAGTGAGTTTGCTTCGACCGGGCAAGCACTTTTTGCGGCTGCATCTCCCATAACTTCGCTCTTGCTAATTGATCAATCTGGTGTACCTGAGGTGGTGCTGAAAGCGTACCCCGGCAAGGAGGGAATTCGTCAGCTAACTCACTTTAACGACAGGGTTATTTTTTCTGCTGATGATGGGATAAACGGTGCAGAGCTCTGGGTGAGTGACGGCACAAGCGAGGGTACTTTTATGGTGAAAGACATCGCGCCGGGGGCCTCAGGATCTTATCCACGCGACTTTACAGTACATGATGGACGAGTGTACTTTCAAGCGGATGATCGTGAGCATGGATTTGAGCTTTGGAGTACTGACGGAACAGAAGTTGGCACAGTGCTTGTTCGTGATTTCACAAACGACAGTTTTAGCAGCCACCCACGAACATTCACCCTTGATGGCCAGTTGCTTTCGATCGCATCGACATTCGAAACTGGTCGTCGGCTATATTTCACCGATTCGATTTCGACAGAACCAGGGATCGCGAACGTTGTGGTCGCAAACGGTGAGTCGGGACGATCGAATGTATCATCATGGGCCGTCGCCTTCGACCAACCTGTCGACTACCACGGTCAGAGCATTTCCGACGCAATATCGGTCGTCTTACAGCCTGTCCGAGTTCCATCCGGCAGCACGCGTGAAGTCGATTTTCGAGACGAGCTCTTCTCTTTAGAAGTCGACACTGAGACTGGAAACTCTTGGCTGGTCTTCGATAGTGGATCTCAAAAGATTCCAGACGGCACTTTTCGGGTCAAGATCTCAACCACAAACCTGCGTAACTCCGCGAGCGTAGCGGTGGACGGAGACGGCGACGGGCTGGCTGGTGGTGATTTTGAGTTTGAGTTCCACAGCTTGGCTGGTGACGTCGATGGTAACGGCGTGGTTGGCCCAAGCGATATGCTTGTTGTTGCCCAATCTTTAGGGACAACCCCAGCTTCAGCAAAGTGGAATGCGAACGCTGATGTCGATCTCGACGGCCGGATCTCAGTGCGAGACAGGGTGTATGTCGCTCGACGGCTTGGTGAGGCAGTTGTCCCTTTTGACGGCGATATCTTAACAAGCGATCCTCTCACGCGGTTTGATGTGACAGATGACGGTGACGTTTCAGCTCAAGATGCTCTCACAGTAATAAATTATTTAGCCCGTGCAGTCTCAGAACCAATGAGGGAAGTTGGAGACACTAGTTCATTCGCTCAGGAAAGGTTGGACGTGTCAAAAGATGGGAAAGTGACCGCGCTCGACGCGCTGCAGGTCATCAACCAACTGAACCGTCTTTCCGCGGTCACCGTTCCGTATGAGGGCGAGGGGATCGACCCTGACGAACCGAGCTTCGACGCGGCGAGTTCCCTGCCTGGCATAGCAACACCAACATGGATCATGGATGACGAAGATGAAGTACTGGAGGAAACAATCGACACATTAGCCCTTGATCTTGTCGAGCACAGAAACTTTTAAGTCCACAGAAAAGGTCTAGACGGAACCACTCTCATGAGATTGATCTTCATCATTGCAGTTCTGACGTTTGTTGGTCGCTCGTCCTGTAGCGCTGCCGCTGTTCGCATCGTCGATGCACCAGAGACAATCATCCCCGGCCAAACGTTTTCATTTGATGTCGTTGTCCCGGCGATGACGGCGCTTTCGGCATATCAGATCGACATCCTTCTCGCCGGCAGTACTGGTTCTGCCGGAATCGACTTTCAATTTGGGCCTGCGGAAGCGGTCGCACCGGCAGATGGCTATGTTTTCGCGTCAACGGATTTCTTTGCTCCTGCGATCAACAACGTTTCGACGGCCGTGCAGCGTCTGACACTGTCGGATATCGATCTGGTCGGTCGCAACACCATAACGGGCGTCAATGACCAGATCGCTCGCGTCAGTGTCCTGACGTCCGACTCCTACGATGGCAGCCTGCAATTTTCGATTGACCCCGCGACGTTGATTCTGGATGGCCCACAGTTCACCCCGACCTCGGTTCCCGAGTTTGCGAGCATTCAAGCGGACACACTCAATCAGCCGTCCATCACGATCACGGCCGTCCCCGAACCGGCCGCGTTCACTCTGCTAGCAGGACTCACCGTATGTTTCCGAAGCGTCCGGAAGAAGAAGGCATAATAGGGACAGGCAACTGTTTGTCGCGGTGAAGTACGATCGGCCGGTGACGAGGGCGATCACAGATGGACTGCGGCGTTCTCGATCATGACGCGGCAACCGTGACAGCACTCCGAAATTGTGAGGTGAATGGCCGAACGACGGTGGCTCGTTTTCCACGATGCGAAAGGGTGCTCAGCAGGCAGTGACTAAGGCCAACGCAACCAAGAAGTTACATCCATAAGTGCAGTGACAGCGTGAGATCGCTGAAGTGCTCGGCGTCGGTCGGAAGACCGTTCGGCGTCATTCGACCCACGTGGCGACCGAACCCGCCGCGACCGATTCGAAAAGGGGGCGCCGCGCCCACCGGCTTGGCCGCCGAGCTGACGCCGATGATGCCCGCACAGGCCGGCGAATCAGCCAATCCCGCCAAGTCGGCTGGTGCCTGCGAGCCGTTCCGCGATGCCATCGAAGCGAGGCTTTCGCGAGGTTTGCACGCTCGGCGGACCTTTCAAGACTCGCAGTGCCGGCAAGGCTACCCAGGCAGCTCTACGACAGCGTCCGACGCTTCGTCAAAAAGCTCGACACTGACGAGCCGACCGCCTTGCGGCGCATCGAAGTCGAACCTGATCAGGAAGCCCAGGTCGACTGCGGCCAACGCTGGGGCCTTTCGTTCGGCAGGCGTGAGAGCTGATCCGGGACGAAGTCGCCGCGAAAACGCTTCACCGATGACGCCTTCTTGAGGGCCGCCGAAGATGAAGTGGAACAACCCCGAGATCGTTGCGACAGTTTGTCATGCCGCGGAGTCGTTTCTTGCAAAGCCGCTCATCGGCCGACGGGGGAGGAACCGGCGAACGCGAAAAGTGAGCGTTGGTCGCGAAAATGGCCGGCCGGAACCGCCGGGCCTCCCAAGTCGGGACCGCGAAACGATAAGATAGCGGCGGTTCCCCGACGCGACTTATCCACTGGAGTAAACAGTCAATGCCTGACGCAGGTTCTACGTTTCCCGCACCCGATACCATTCGTAACCTTTGTCTTTGCGGACACACCGGTGCCGGTAAAACGACTTTGTGTGAACGATTGTTGTTCGGTGCGGGCGAAATCAAACGCATGGGGGATGTCGAATCCGGCAGCACGGTGTGTGACTTCACCGAAGAAGAACAGCATCACAAGCATTCGCTGCAGCCCGCCATCATCCATTTCGACTACGAAGGCCATCACGTCAACGTGATCGACACGCCGGGCATGGCGGACTTCATCGGTCATGCGATCGCCTGCTTTCCGGCCGTCGAGACCGTGGTCATTGTCATCGATGCGGTCAAAGGCATCGAAAGCGAAACACGACGACTGATGCAAGTCGCGACCGATCGCAATTTGCCGCGGATGATCTTGATCAACAAAATCGATGTGGCCGAAGCCGACCTGGGCGGTTTGACCGATCAAATCCGCGACGAGTTCGGGGGCGAGTGTCTGCCGATCAACATGCCCAGCCCCGACCGCAGCACGGTCATTGATGTCTTTGAAACCGACGCACACGATGAAACCGCGTTCAGCAGCGCCGAAACGGCACACACCAAAATCGTCGAACAAGTCATCGAAGTCGACGACGATCTGACCGAAAGTTACCTGGAAGCCGGCGAAGCCGAATTGGAACCGCAACGTTTGCACGACGCGTTCGAAAAGGCACTCCGGTTGGGCCATCTGGTGCCGATCGTTTACGCCTCGGCCGGCACGGGTGCGGGAATTCCCAACCTGTTGCACGTCGCCGCGTCGTTGCTGCCCAGCCCGTTGGAGGGCAACCCGCGTCCGTTCGTCCGTGGCGACCAGCCGCTGCACACCGAATTCGATGCCGAAAAACCGACCATCGCCCATGTGTTTCGCGTCAGTACCGACAAACACATCGGCAAACTCGGCGTGTTTCGCGTGCACCAAGGCGTCGTCAAGTCACGCAGCGAACTGTACATGGACGCTTCCAAGAAACCGCTCCGCGTCGGCCACGTGATGCGGCTGCAAGGCAAAGACCACGTCGAATGTGACGCGATCGGCCCCGGCGAGATCGGCGCGGTGTCCAAGCTGGAAGACATTCACTTTGACGGCGTGTTGCACGACGGCGCGACGCCCGAGGATCCGCCGCATTTGGTGTCCTTGCCGCTGCCCAAGCCGATGTTCGGGTTGGCGATCGAACTGAAAAGTCACGCCGACGAAACCAAGTTCTCCACCGCCATCGCCAAGCTGCAAGCCGAAGACCCTTGTTTCGTGTTGGAGCGGATCGGCGCGACCAAGCAAACCGTCATGCGGGGTCTGGGCGAACTGCATCTGCGCGTGATCCTGGAAAAACTGAAATCGATCTACGACATCGAACTGGAAACTTCGCCGCCAAAGATCGCCTTCAAGGAAACCATCACGGCCCCGGCCGAAGGTCATCACCGACACAAAAAACAGACCGGCGGTGCCGGACAGTTCGGGGAAGTCTACTTGCGCGTCGCCCCACTGCCGGAGGAACACGAGGAAGGGTTCGAATTCGTCAACGCCACGGTCGGTGGTACGATTCCCCGCCAATTCATGCCCGCGATCGAAAAAGGCATCCGGCAAGTCTTGGCCGACGGCGCAGTGGCCGGCTACCCGATGTCGGGCGTGCGAGTCGAAGTTTACGACGGCAAACATCACGACGTCGACAGCAAAGAAATCGCCTTCATCACCGCCGGCAAGAAAGCGTTCTTGGACGCGGTCAAAAAGGCCAAGCCGATCCTGCTGGAACCCTTCGTCGAAGTCACCGTGTCGACGCCCAGCGAATCGATGGGTGACGTGTCCGGTGACATCGCGACGCGGCGGGGACGGGTCAGCGATACCGAAATCCGGGGCAACACGTGCATCGTCAAAGCCACCGCGCCGCTGGGCGAACTGCAGACCTACGCGACCCAGCTCCGCAGTTTGACCTCCGGTGCGGGCAGCTTCACGATGACCTACAGCCACGACGAACCGGCACCTGGCGATATCCAACAAGCCGAGATGGCCAACTTCAGCCATCACGACGACGACTGATCCGCCGAGCGGGTTCAACGCCGCGACGATCAATCGTCAGACGATTCGCTTTGCGTCTGATATTTCCGTTTGTATTTTTCGTACAGCATCGTGTGCCGGCTTCCCAGATCGACGCGTCGACCTTGGATGAACGCCGCCGTCACATTGCTGGACGTTTCCAAAATGTCACCCGTCGCGACGATCAATGTCGCGTCCTTTCCGACGGTCAACGAACCGACACGATCGGCCACACCCAGGATCTCCGCGGGCGACAAGGTGATGCTACGGACGGCCAAATCGCGGTCCAAGCCGTAGGCGACCGCGCAGCCGGCGTGATAAGGCAAGTTACGCGCCTGAGAGGCGCCGCCGGGATACCCCGGGCCTTCGCCGCAGATCGAAAACTTGACGCCTTTGGCTTGCAATCGAGCGGGCAACGTGTAGGACGCATCGTAAGAATCGCTGCGACGTAAAGGCAAGCGATAGGTGCCCGCGACGATCACCGGCACGTCGTGGGCCAGCAACAGATCCGCACAGTCTTCCGCGTCGTAGCCGCCATAGATCACCAGCTTGATGCCGCGGGATTGGGCATAAGCGACGGCGGACTGCATCGTGGCTTGGCGGTCGGCCTGGGCGATCATCGGCATCTGACCTTGAATGACGGGCAACAGACTTTCCAGCTTCAAATCGGTGTCGAACGAATCGAGCTCGCCGGCGTCTCGAGCCGCACGGCGCGCCCGGGCGTAGCGGACGGCCTCGTCCAAGCGATCGTCCAGTTCCTTCAACTTCTCTTCGCGTTTTTTGACGGTCGCCGCATCGTCATCACCGCCGGGCGTCATGTTGTTCCAGTCGACACACAAACCCGAGGGGGCGGACAGGTTCATTTCGTCGGCGGTCCAGCCGTCCAACTGCATCACCGCCGACTGACCGCGGATCCACCGTCCACCGGGCGCGACGTTGGCGATCAACAGCCCGCCGGCCCGCGCGACGGGGATCAATTCGCTGTCCGGGTTGACGGCCACCCAGGATCGGACGTTGGGATTCTCGCTACCGAACTCCGTCCGATCGACCGTTTCGTCGACCGCGCTGATTTCTCGCAGTCCCAAATCGGTCATCGATTCGAACAGACCCGGATACACGTGCGAGCCATCGCCGTCGATGATCTGGGCGTCATCGGGGACGTCGATGTCTCGGCCGACCGCCGTGATTTTTCCTTCGACGAACAACACGTCGCCACGATCGAGCGTGGCCGCATCGACCGGGTGGACCGTCGCACCGCGGATCAGGATCGGTCGCGTTTGCGGCGCGCCGGGGACTTGGTCGTGACCGAAACAGGTCTGCCGGTCGAAGCTTTGCCAAGCGACGATCGCGAGCAACCAACAGGCGATCGCGGGAAAAATCTTGGGAATCACGGTGGCGGGTTCCTTGGTGAACGGGTCGTTCTTGGTGATCTAACGTCGTTGTTTGGTGGTGCAGAATTCGTCAAACCTCAACCAGCGATCCTCTTCGGCTTGCCGACGGACATCGTCCTTCGCCTCTTTGCCGTCCTCGTCCTTGTCGCCTTTTTCTTTGGACAGGTTTTCCGACAGGACCAGTTGGATCAACCGCCGGCGGAGCGATCGGTCACGTGATCGCAGCGCGGCATCATTTTCCAAGCTGAAGTAACAGCGACCATCGACCCACGTTTGCTCGCAGCGGCTGGTCGTCGACATCGGCGGCCCGCTCCAGATCACCAAGTCGGCGTCTTTTCCGACTTCGATCGAACCGACGCGGTCGTCGATGCGGAGCTGTCGGGCGGGATTCAGCGTGACGAATTTCAGGGCTTCTTGGGGCGGGACGCCGCCGTATTTCGTCGCCTTGGCCGCTTCGGTGTTCAGGTGACGCCCCAGTTCCCTGTCGTCGCTGTTGTAGGAAACCACGACGCCGGCGTCGTGCATCAAGACGCCGTTGTAGGGGATCGCATCGATGACTTCGAACTTGTAAGCCCACCAGTCCGAGAAGGAAGACCCCATCGCGCCGTGCTTGGCCATCGCGTCGGCGACTTTGTAGCCTTCCAAGATGTGCTGCAAAGTTCCGATCCGGATGCCGAACTCTTCCAAGACCGACAAAGTCGCCAGGATTTCGTCTTGGCGATAACTGTGGCAATGGATCCACCGCTCGCCACGCTGGATTTCGGCGAGCGCGTCGAGTTGCAAATCGCGGCGGACCGGCAGCGTGCTGTGATCACCGTTTTCGTAAGCCCGCCGCTTGGCGTCGTATTCGCGTGCGGCCAGCAATTGATCACGGATGATTTGCTCGACGCCCATCCGCGTGTTGGGGTAACGCGACGTGTTTCGCTTGACGTTTTCGCCGAGGGCGAACTTGATGCCCGCCGGGGCGCCGTCGAATCGCAAGTCGTCCATCGTCCCGCCCCAACGCAGTTTGATGACTTGATTTTGCCCGCCGATCGGGTTGGCCGATCCGTGCAAAATGTTGGACGTCGTCATGCCGCCGGCCAAGTGACGGTAAATCGTGATGTCCGTGTTGTCCAGAAAATCACCGATGCGGACTTCGGCCGTGACCGCCTGACCGGATTCGTTGACGCCGCCGTCGGTCGCCATGTGGGAGTGACAGTCGATGATGCCCGGCGAGACGTGCTTGCCCGCGGCGTCGACGATTTCGGTTCCGTCGGGGACGTCCAAGTCTTTCCCGATCGAATGGATCTTGCCGGCGACGACCAATACATCGGCGACCACGTTGCCCTCGGGGCCGCACGTCCAGACGGTGGCTCCGCGGAACAAGACGCCGGCGGGTTGCCGGGGAGCTGTGTCGACGCCGTCGGTCCTCTCCACGCCGTACGCGCCGAGTGGTTGCACCAGCGGAATGGATGCCGACTCGATCGTCGCCGCGTCGGAGTCGGCGGATTCGTCGGTTTCAGGGTCGTCGGTTTCAGGTTCGTCATCGGCCGGCTCCAGCGTCGCGACGATTCGTTCTCCTGCGGCGGTGATCCAATCGCCGGAAACGGACAGGCCGGCCGACTCGCTCGGAACGGTCAGCAGCTCGATCGACGCCGCGCCGTCGGGCAGATCCAGGCCCAGCGCCTCGGAAAACTCGGCTTGATCGATGGTCCCTGACAAACGGTTGCGATTTCGAACGATGCCGAGGATCGGGACTCGTGGTGTTTTGTCATCACGGTTCGGCTCGATGGTCGCCGCCAGCTTCTTTTTCTTGACTCGGACGACCAACGGAAACGTCACAGGTTTGTCATCGACGTGCAGCGTGGTTTGCCAACGGCCGATCAGCGGATCGTTTCTCGCGGCGTCGTCGGTCACGATGCGAAAACGCTTGCCGGCGACGAAGGTGTCGGTGACCTTGGCTGCTTCGTCGGTCCAGGGTCGGTCGGTGATGAACAGGTTGGCCAGCTTGCCGGCTTCGATCGTTCCCGTGTCTTCGCTGATCCCGAGCAGCTTCGCCGGCGTCGTCGTCAACGCCGCCAACGCATCGTCGGCCGGTAAGCCGCGGTCGATCGCCCGGCGAACGTTCGGCAGAAAGTCATCGACATCGTCCAAGCCATCGGTCGTCAAACAAAACGGCAAACCGGCTTCGTTGATCAGCGCCGGATTGGTCGGCCCGTGATGCCAATGCAGCAGCGTCTGCAAGGTGACCTCGCGTGCCAGCGACGGCACGGCGACCGAGGGCGCGTCGGCAAAGTCGACGGGAACGAGCAAGGGTCGATTCAGCTTGGTGATCTCTGCCAGCGAACGGTACTCGCGTCCGCTTCCCCGGAGAATGACGGACAAGGAAAACTCATCGGCCACGTCGCCGGCTCGAATCGCCATCCGTTCGTTGGGTGCGTCGACGACGAAGGTGGCCGTCTCCATCGCCCCGGCCAACTCGCTCAAGTCGGCGTTGTTCTCCGGCCGCGGCAGACCGCGGTTGGCGGTGAACGCCCGCACGGCTTCGTCATGCCAGCGAGCGTCGTAAAGCGTCTGACGCAACAACGCCGTCGCGCCCATCGGCGAATTCGGATAGCTCTCACCACTGACCCGTCGTCGCGGCACGGTCAGTTGCACGTGTTGCCAGTTCGGGTCGCCGGACCAGCGATCGATCGACCCGTCTCCGGACAGCAAGCGAATCGAGCTGCGACCTTTGACGATCCGTCCGGCCGGGGCCAGCAGATGGGCCGTGATGCCTTGGCCACGACGAGACTTCAGATCACCGGCCGACAAGCCGGCCGCGATGCGAGTCGTCCGCCGCGGTGTCACATGGGCGTTCCAATGGTTTCCGTCGCCGGCTTTTTCGTCCCACGACACGTCGATTTCGTGATAGGCGTCGATCAACCCCGGGTACACGATGCGGCCTTCACACCGAATCACTTCGGCGTGATCGGGGACCGAAATCTCCGGCCCCACCGAGACGATTTTGTTACCATCGATCAGGACGGTGCCGGATTCGATCAGCCGTCCCGGACGTGGGACGACATCGCCACCGACCAGGGCGACCAGGGCCGCCCGATTGTCACGGATTCCCACGGTCGGCCGAGTGCTTTGCGGCGACTGAGCCGACACCATGACGCTCAGGCATGGTGAAAGCAGAAGGACGAAAAACAATGCGACGCGAATCATGCGAGTCGTTCCAATCACGAGAGGGCGGGATCCTGTTGTCGTTGACAGGATAACTCAATCCTGACCGCGAAACCGAAACAAGATGCCCAAACCGCCGCCACTTTTCGCAGCTCCGTCGCCGGGACAGGACCGTCCGCCCCCCACGCCGCGGAACCGGTCGCGTTTCGTTCGCGTGTCGCGTGAATCCCGGCCTTGGTTGGTGTCACTGGTTTTTCATTTGGTCGTGTTGTTGGGGTTGGCGTTCTGGGTGCTGCCCCACTGGTCGGTGGGCACGGGACTGGTCTTCCAAGCCAGCTTCGGTGACCGTAACGGTGACAAAGCGTTGCCGCTGGAAATTTTGACGTCCAAAGACGTTTCCGACCCCGACGAAGGCGACGATGAAGTGGCCGATGCGATTCACGACGGCCGAGCCCTGCTGGACGAAACGCCGCTGAAGGTCGCCACGCCGGTCGCACCTCCCCCGCCAATGATCCCGAGCGAGCAACCGGCCGTGACCGACGCCGCCGACGCCGCCGGTGCCGCGGCGGGCAACCGTGCCGTGCGCGGCGCCCGGGGCGTCGCCGAAGCCATGCA
>CAYVRC010000006.1:0-77343 GCA_964453205.1 uncultured Pirellulaceae bacterium
GATAGCTAACTTCGGAAAGGATAAACGCTGAAAGCATCTAAGCGTGAAGCCCGCCTCAAGATCAGGATTCGTAAGTCTTTAAGACGAGAGCCCCCTAGAAGACTACTAGGTTGATAGGCTGGACGTGTAAGCACGGTAACGTGTTAAGCTAACCAGTACTAACGGGCGAATGTTTGGCCATCGATATCCCGCACTCGAATATGTCAGAATTCATCTGACGCTTCGGAAAGAATCGGTGCTCTTTTTAGTCATCTACCAAACAACACGGCACGTCGGCGGCGAAATATTCGTCGGCGTGTCTTTCCGGCGACTATATCGGAAAGGTTATACCTGTTCCCATCCCGAACACAGAAGTCAAGCTTTTCGAGCCGATGATAGTGCACACCAGCGTGAAAGTAGGTATTGCCGGATTTTAAAAAAAACCCGAACGGTTCGCCGTTCGGGTTTTTTTTTTGCGCACGCCTGCATCACGAATGAATCAACAGCGTCGCCATTGCGATCGCGGCCGTTTCGATCCGATAGATGCGGGGGCCCAGCGAAAACGGTGCGAAACCGTGGTCGACCGCCAGAGTGTATTCTTCACGCGAAAATCCGCCTTCGGGACCGATCAGGACGCTGACATCGAGGGCCGCCGGATCGGAGCCGATTCGCACCGGTTCGCCCGCGGGGTCCGCGATCAGGCGGAGTCGGCTGTCGCAGTTCGCAATGAATGCGTCGCTTTCGATCGGACCCGCGATTTCCATCAGCTCGTTACGTCCGCATTGCTTGCAAGCTTCCACGGTGACGCGTTCCAACTTGGTACACCAGGACGTGAGCTGGCGATTTCCTTGGGTGCGATCGGTCAGCAAAGGCACCAATCGCTTCACGCCGAGCTCGGTAAGGCGTTCGACCATCGCCTTGGCTCGGTCGCCTTTGGGCAAGGCGGTGGCCACCGTAACGAATCGTTCGGGTTCCCGGCTGACCCCGACGGCCGACTGGGCGTCGCAACAGCAGCCGTTTCTGGTGGTTTTGACGACAGTGGCGATCGCTTGGCAGCCTTTTCCGTCGAACAATTCGATCGAATCACCGGGTTTCACACGCATGACGCGGTTGGCGTGGGCGGCTTCGTCGGCGGACAATTCGACGATGCCCCCTGATTCAGGAAGGAAGGGGTGAAAATAACGGCGGGTCATGATTGGTTACTCTGGGAGGCTCGGCTTGGCCCGGAATCGTGAATCGCACCGGCCCGGGTGAACTCGGGCGGGTTTCCTCGCCCTCCGACGGACTCAAGAGAATCCGAGCAGCGGGCCGATAACCGATTAGTCGGTGGAAACGGATTTCGAACGTCTTTTTTGGGTTTCGGGATGGATTACTTGAATCATTGGTCGTTGGAATCAAATCCGTTCGGTCGTCGCGAGGCGAGCCCTTTTTTCGTCGGCACGCCCCAGCGGGAGACGATCGCACGTTTGCACTGTCTGATCTCGGGCGGTTTGATCAGCGGCTTGTTGGTTGCTCAGTCCGGATGCGGAATGACGACGCTTTTGCAGCACGTTTCGTTGAGTGCGGGTTTCGGGGACACGGCGGTTCAGATGATTCTGACCGGAGGGCGTCCCGGTGATCGTGACGAAGTCTGGGCACAGATCGCCGGCCAGCTTCGCATCCACGTCGGTTCGGTGAAAGAGCTTGAGACAAAAGTCACCGAGAGCATTCGAAGCCTGTCACGACAGGGCGTCAGCACGATCTGGTTGATCGACGACTGCGACGAGATTTCCGCATCGGTGGCCCGAACCCTGGTCCAACAAGATCGGCATTTTTCGGTCGTCTTGGGCGTCACACCGTCGCAGGCACAGGTCGCTTGTCTGGCGATCGGCCAATGCCCTCTGCGAATGGATCTGACGCCGTTGTCGCTGGAGGATTCGATCCGATTCGTTCAGAGCTCGTTGCGACAGGCGATGCGGGTGGTCGCCGCCAGAAACGAATCGGCAGTTTTCTCAGACGCGGCCTTGGTCCGCTTGCACGAACTGGGAGAGGGGCGGATGGGCTGGATCGGACGTGTCGCGGAGCTGGCGTTGATGATCGGCGCGGCCCACGGCATCGAGCAGATCGACGTCGACCTGCTCGAATCGGTGCAAGCGGAGCTGGTTCGAGCCGCTTAGCCGTCACGGCGTTTGCCTCCACGTGCCAAAACGGCGTTCATGATCGGTGGCGATAAACGATCGGCGTAAACGAGGGCTTTGCCGCCCAGGCTGCAAATCACCTCACTTTTTCGCTTGACGATTGCTGCAAGCATGACAGAGGCCACTTTTTCGGGCGTCCAGGAGCCGATGCTGGCGGAACTTTGATCGGGATCGGTGTCAATCAGCGACTCGAAAAACTCACTGGTCGTCGTGCTGGGACTGACCAAGGTGCATTGAATTCCGCTTTCGGCCAGCTCCGCTCGCAACGAATCGGTCAGCCCGTGCAAAGCAAATTTGCTGGCGCAGTACTCACTCTTGTCCGCAACGGCGCGATGGCCCAGGACACTGCCGACGTTGCAAAGGACCGGATTGCGTCCCCGCCGCAAAGCGGGGATCGCGTCGCGGGACCAACTGGCGGGCGCAAAAAAGTTGACCTCCATGATTCGCCGCAGTCGGTCGTCGGTCGCTTTTTCGAAAGGCCCGATCGCACCGATGCCCGCGTTATTGACCAACAGATCCAAACGCCCGTCGCCGAGAGCGGTCGCCCGCTGGATCGCTTGTCTCCGTACCGCCGGATCGGTGACGTCGCCGACGACCGGATGAATTCGATCCGCACCGCATTGATCGGTCAGATCCTGCAGTCGCTGGCGACGACGTGCGACGACGACGGTTCGGCAATTTTGCAACGCGAGTAAACGACAGAATTCACGACCCATGCCGCTGCTGGCACCGGTCACGATGGCTACCGATCCGTCTGGGTTCCAACGTTGGGCCACGGGAGTCCGATCATTGTAAAACAAGTCTGCACCAAACCCTCAGGATAATCCTTGTCGCACCTGGTGGCATCGCCGTTGTTGCTCCACCGCCGGCAAACGACGGAGCGGATGCCGAAAGACGTCGACAAGTCAAGTCAAGAGTCGGGCGGAGTTTCCTTGTCAGGGCGTGTAGGATATCCAGGGCCCTGAATCACCTGTCCCGCAGCGAACACGGCCCGCAGCGAACGCGGCTCAACCGAAAACCCTTTCAACCCGTTTCGCCATGATTTATCTGGACCATCACGCCACGACACCCTGCGACGCTCGCGTGGCCGCGGCGATGATGTCTTGGCTGACCGATGATTTCGGCAATCCGCACAGCGATTCCCACGAAGCCGGTCGGTTTGCGGCGGCCGCGGTCGGAACCGCCATCGAAAGCATTGCTCGGGGCATTCATGCGCCCGGCGAAAGCGTCGTCATCACCAGCGGTGCGACCGAAAGCAATCTGTTGGCCATCCGTGGCGTCGTCACGCATCCCAGGCAAAAAAGACGCAAGATCGTCACCGTGGCCACGGAGCACCCGGCCGTTCTGGACGTCACCGAAGAGCTTCGAAACGACGGGTTCGCCGTCACGGTGGTGGGCGTGGATCCTCACGGTCGGGTCGATCTGGACGCCTTGGAGGCCTCCATCGATGATCAGACCGCCATCGTGTCGGTGATGTGGGCCAACAACGAAGTCGGAACCATCGCCCCGATGACCGAGATCGCGCGGCTGACGCATGACCGCGGAGCTTTGCTGCACAGTGACGCGACGCAAGCCGTCGGACGGATTCCGGTCGACGTCCGGCAAACCGATGTGGATCTGATCAGCGGATCGGCACACAAATTCTACGGTCCCAAAGGCGTCGGTTTTCTGTCCGTCGGAAACGGCAACCGTCGCGTCCGAATCAAGCCGATCATGACCGGCGGTGGTCAACAACGCGGCCGACGCGGCGGAACGATGAATCCGGCCGGCATCGTCGCCATGGCCAAGGCGTTGGAGCTTTGCCGATGCGAAGCAGGCCAAAGTTCCGAGATCGCCCGGCATCGGGACCTGCTTTGGCAAAGACTGTCCTCGGCGATCGACGGAATGGTTTTGAACGGTCCGTCGCTGGACAGCCCTCATCGCCTGCCGGGCAACTTGAACGTCTCGCTGCCGGGGGTCGAAGGCGAGGCTTGGATGGCGGCCACACCGGACGTCGCGTTCAGTAGCGGGTCGGCGTGCAGCAGCGTCGATCCGACGCCCAGTCATGTGCTGCTGGCGATGGGGCTGAGCGAATCGGAGGCGCGTCGCAGCGTTCGCTTTGGCATCGGCCGCACGACAACCGAAGACGAAATCCTACAGGCGGCCGACCGACTGATTACCGCGTCCCGGCGATTGAGCCGATGAACGGGGTTAATCCTGATCGCCCGACAGTTCCCGGATCAACTGACGGACTCGGTCGATCATCACGTCGCCGCCGCCGATGAACACGGTCGCGATGTTGCCTTCACCGTCAATCACGACCAACTGCGGAATGGACTGGACTTCGTAGCGTTCGGCGACGATGCCGTCGACGTCCAGGGCGACCTCGGGGCGAATGTTCAATCGCCGCAAACTGGTTCGAATCTTGCCTTCGTCGTCGCTCAAATTGACGGTGACCAATTTCACCCGCGTGGGATCGAACTCGGCGATCAAGTCGTCGACTTTGGGCATCGTTTCCATGCACGGCGCACACCAGGAGGCCCAAAAATCCAGTACGACAATTTTGCCCCGATCGTTGGACAACCGGTAACGATCGCCGTCCAACATGGGCAAATTGACTTCGGGTGCCCGTTGGCCGTTGAGCGTGTGGGCGGGCAGCGGCATTTCTCCTCGCATCGCCGCCGCGACGACAGGTTCTTTGGCGTGCTTCAAAATCCATTGTTGATAGGAGTCATCCCGCTGCGTCGAACTGATCGCCGTGCCGAGCAACAATTTCTCGACGTCGGCCAGATGGACGCGGCAGCGGCCGAACACGTCATGAAGCCCGACAACGGCTTCGCCATCGTCGATGCCCGTCGGCAAAAACGTGACACGGTTGATCCCGTCCCGCATCACCGCCTGGACGTACTCGGCGAATCGCTGTTGCGGAGCCTCCGACGGTTCCGGTTCCTCCGCGGCCGGTTTGACGTCATCGTCCGCCGCGTTTTTGGGCAGATCTTCCGGGTGCAACCATATGATTTGGGTGATCCGTTCACGCGGCAGTTTCATCTCGTCCAAACGTATTTCGACGCGAATCGAGTCGTCGTCGATCCCCAGGATCCGGCACCGCAACATGTCCCCGTTGGCGGCGACCAACAAGTGAGTCGGCGGGGAATCTTTCTGCAAACGCGGCAAGGTCAGCAGGCGTCGTCTTTTGGCGTCCTCCAAAGCCGGCGGCTCCGCGTCGCCGACCAACTCGACGGCCTTGATTTGATCGTGCGTCACCAACGTCCGACCGCCTTCGCGGGATTGAACAAGCAAGCCCTCGTCGGCCGACCCGATCACCCGACAAGCGAAATGGTCGCCGGAAACCAGAAACAGGTTACTCTCGAAATTCGGCGGACGGATTTCCGACATGTCTGGTTGGGCGGCCGGTTCAGTTTTTTTCGCTCGGTCCGTCTTCGAGGCCGACGGCAACTGACTGATCACCGCAGCGATTCCGTCGGAAAGACGCGCGGCGGTTTGGCTGCCCAGCGGTTGCCACATCAACGTGGAAAGGCCGGACGCGTCTTTGCCCTTTTCGTCATTCACCGATGACTGCTCCGGTGCAACCAGGTGTCCCTTCATGATCTTGCCGGCACGCTCGAACGACGCGACTTTTTCATTCGCGCCCGTCCAAGTCGCCGATCGCCAAGTGATCGATCTGACGACCTCCATCGAAATCGCAACGTCCTGATTCGTCACGCTGTGTTTCAACTCCAGTGCGTCTTTGGAAATCGACAGCAATCGGCCGCTCCAGCGGGCTCCGTCGCGAAGCAACACCGTGGCCATCGCTTGGGGATCTTTCGGGTCCGAGGAATCGCCGCCGGTTTCACTTTCGTCCACCGCGGCTTGTGACTTTTCGATGCGAAAGTCGATGCCGGCTAAATTTTTCAGCGAAATTTGTTCTTGGTCGTCACCGGCCACCAACGTCAGTTGCGAATCACCGGCCTTCAAGCGAAACGATTGCCCCGTCACGACCCGCGAATCCGCGGTGACAAAGGACAGCTTTGCCGACGCATCGTCTTGGTGCTGCATCTGTTTGCCGATCCATTTGGCGACTCGCAAGCGTCGCAGGGTGGTTCGACCGTCGCGGTTGGTCAGCATGACGCCCGTTCCCCGATCGTTAACCTCTGGGTCGTCGGCTTCTCGGTTCGCCTCCGAACCGGTCAGGCGTCCGGCCAAAGTCCCGTCGGGTTCGTAGACCGAGATTTCATCTTTGTCCTGATCCAGGTACACGGTCAGACGGACGCTGGAATCGTCCTCCAGCATTGACAAGATGTCCAGATCGGCGGTTCGTTGACGTTCGCGAAAGATCGCCAGGGTTTTGCCGATGCACGTCACGGCCCAACCGGACGATTCGTCGGGGTGCCTGTTGGGATCACAGCCGAGTGCCAAGTGAAAATTCGGCGTGCCGGTCCACGAGACTTCGAATTCGATGATCGCTTGCCTGGGAACGCCCAGATCGCCGATCAGCGTCGCGTCGGGACGATCTGAACGCAGGTCGGTTCCGTCCTCGGTCCAACCTTCGTTGTTCCAGTGGTTCGAGGACCAGTCTTGCAGACCGGCCAAGTGGGCGAAGACCAGTGTCGGATTATCGACGACGCGGTACATCCGCTGGAGTGCGGCGATGGGCACAGACAGTTCGCCGGCGACGCCGCTGTCGATGACCAACATTTCTTCGCCGGCCGACAACAAGTTGCCGGTGATGAGATCGCCGCTGGATAGTTCAAACGCAAACGTACCGGTCGGTTCGCCCTGTTCGTTCAGGCGATCGATTTCCAGTTTCTTCAATTTGTCGAACCGGAACGTGAACGGGTCCAGGAAGCCCTCGCCTTGCCACAGCAACGACGTTTCGCCCTCGTCGCTCGCCAAGCGGCCTTGGATCGTTTGTCGATCACGCAACGTCAGCACGCCGACGGGACTTTCGGCGACCGAGTGAGCGACCGGGTATAAGCAGCAGACGAAAAGCAGACCCCAAAGGCTGCAACGAAAACGGAATCGCATGAATTTCAACGCTCGTAAATCGGTAGGAAACGATAGTTCAGGGCCAAAGCCAACAGGGACAACGCGGTCGAGACCGTTTCGCCGTAGCTGCCGTTAAAACTGCCGTCGGTTTGCTGTGTCGCTTTGAGTTTTCGCATCAGCGCCGTGTTCCATTTCTTCCACGACGCTTCGTCGCCCTGAAACAACGCTTGGGCTTGATAGTAGTTCTGATACTCGACCGACCCCAGGCCGGCACGGCCACCGCTGACCAGTCGGGATTGCAGGTATTTCAGTGTTTGTTGGTATTGCGGCAAATCTTTTCGCCGGGCGACGGCGTAGACCAAAGTCGCGATCGAGATTCGGGCCATGGATTCGTCGAACCCGCCCATGCCGCCGGCGTAAGCGACTTGTCCCGACGGGGACGTCATGCTGACGAAGTACTTGACGGCGCGATCGATCGAATCGTCGGGGACTTCGATGCCCGCGTTGCGGGCGGCAAGCAAACCGATCATCACACTGCCGGCGACCGAGGTGTCGGCGTCGTTGCCGCTGGGGTTGTAACGCCAAGCGCCGTAGGTGTTCTTCTTTTGCGATGTGACGGCACAGCGAACGGCCAATTCCAACGATTCGGCCAGCGACAGTTTCTTGGAACCGTCCTCGCCGACCCACAGGTTCCGATCGTCGACCGCACCGTAAGCCTCCGCGATCGCCAGCATCGCGAAACCGTGTTGATACATGCTGCCGCCAAAGAAACCGGTTCGCTTGTCTTGCTGTGACAAGATGCTTCGCAGGGCTTTACGAATCGGCGTCGCATAGGTTCCGAAGTTGGGATCTTCGCCGGAAGCCAACAGACACATCACGACCATCCCGTCGACGCCCGCGCCGCGATAGGATCCCGGCCAACTGCCCTGACGATCTTGTGACTGCACGAGGTAACGCAAGCCGGCGTCGTAGATCTCTCGCACGTCACGCGGAACACCCTCGCCGGTGCGCAGGTCCAACGGTTGGGCGCGGCACGGGGCGGTCGAGCAAAAGCAAGCGAGCGTCAGGAAGAACGCAGCGATCAGGTGAGCGCGGTCGTCGATGAACGACTTCGGCCGCCCATTGTCCCGATAAAGATTCGGACGGGAAAAAAAAGACTGCCGCCACGAATGATTTCGATTGCGGCCCCTGATCGCTTCGCCGTGGATGACGAGTCTCGTTCGGTCCCAAGAATTCAAAACGCTTCTCCCGTTAGTCCCGAGGGCAACTTGTATTCCGCGACGGTCCGGAAGACATCGATTTCCGTGGGCGACAACACGTCGGCCAGCACGTCGCGATCGATTTCCGCCAATCTCTGTGTCGACCGAGCGTAGTTCGCCTCGGCTTGAAATTCATCCGGCGGAAACTCGGCGTCGATCAACGTCCACAGCGTCTCGTGCTGCCGGCTGGTCAGCCCGAGACGACTCGAAAGCAGTGCCAAAAAGATTTCCATGTGCATCGTATGAATTTGCCGTTGTCGTGACTGGTCCCAATCACGCAACCGCCCGACCGTCGACTCGTCCAGGCCGCCGGTCGCTTTCTGAAGCAGTGAGCCGTCGCCGTGCAGTCCTTTTTCGAATCTCTCCCCGAACTTGCGGGCTTCCGCGAAGTGGTTCTGATACGTCGATATGGAAACATTTCCCGCCGGGTGCTCTCGTTTGAACCGATCGTAGTCGGCAAAGAAATCGTTGATGTCCAACATGCCTGCCAGCCGAAGCTTTGTGATTTCTTTCGGTTGGTCGCCGATGACGCCGCGGTAATCGTCCAGCCGAATTTCTAGCATCTGTTCGGCGAGTCGCCGGGCTTCGTTCAAATTGTTCGCGCCGCGTGTGAGGGTGTTGTCACCCATTTGGGGCGACCAAAACCGCTTGTCTTCCCGCTCCGGGGCTATCGCAAGGGCGACCACCGGTCCGTCGGGCCGGACAGCCTGGACGGCGACTCGGTCGTCGGTTTCCAGTACCTCGATCGCTTGCTCATCCGAGCCGATTTCGACGATTTCCTCTTCGGCGATCGCTGCGATTCCTTCGTCAGCGACATCGTCGGGGGCCGGGTCATCGTCGAGGTTCTTTTCCGATCGAAGTTGATTGCTGACGCGGGTCCACCGTCGCATGCAAGGTTCGATCGCCGTGAAATTTCCGTTCAGCGAGAAGCAATCCATTTCAGCGAGAAAGGCCTGCGGTTGGGACCTCCTCTGATCTCGAAAGGTGGTCGCAATGGAGACCTGAAGCTTCGTCAACTCGTCCTCGAACCATTCGATCGGCGGAATTTGATAGGGCTCGTTGACGAGGATGCTACACACCGCCGTCAACGGTTCCGCATCGTCGCTGCGCCGGATCGCCCGTTGAACGGAACGAAGCTGATCGTTGCTCAACCAAATTCGGTCCTGCAACCGCAGCACGATCAAAGCCGCATTGGCTTGCAGCCATCGCCGATGCCGCGCGTCCGTCTCCCGTCGCCATCGGGCGATCTGTTCGTCGGTCAGATGGTTCTGGACCGCGGGTTCCATCCATTGGCGGATGGTCCCGAGTCCGTTGGGCAGGTCTTCCAGACTGTCCTCGTTGCCCGCGTCCCAAGCACGTTTCGCCATTTTCGGCACCCCCAAACGCGCGTGGCGGTAAAGCCGGTCGAGTTGTTCTTCACTCGGCTGACACACCTTTTCGATGAAGAACAGCTCGCGGATCGTCGTCGCTTCGAACAGATCGACGGCCCGGTTTTTGGCGTCAAAGTCCGCTCGGATGTCGGCCACCTTGAGCAGAGCCGCCGGCAAATCTTCCGAAGGCCGGCCGATGTTTCGGACCGCAACGCCCATCGCCCGAAAAACTTCCGTGAACGGATCGTCGGCCGCGGAGAATCCGGCGATGCTTAGCAAAGTCGCCGCGATGACGAGGCCACGAACCGACACGATCACTGCTCGTCCTGCCACTGTTGGATCTGGTGAAAGTAGCGATCCAATCCGGCGCGAAACTCCTCGGGCAGGGACACGCCGGCTTTGCCACTGGTCGTTTCGGCCCGCATGTCTTCGCGGATTTCTTGCGCGTTGATGCCTTGGCCGACCAAGGCCAGTGCGGGGGCTTCGGTATCGCCGCCGCCGCCGCCGCCGGGGTTGGCCCCGCCGCCGCCACCGCCGCCCTGACACATCCGTTTGGTCTCCAGCAACAATTCGATCGCTTCGGTCTCCGCGCCGATCGCCGGGGTCCCGGTTTCCGGACGTGCCAAAATCTCGACCGCTTCGACCATGACGGCGGACACGGCGGCCAGTTTCTTCATCTCTTTGGCGAAATGCTGTTCCGCTTCGGGGAGTTCGCTGATGCGAAGGTTGACCGCGTCGATTCGATCACGCAGCACGTTTTGATCCGACGACAGTTTGCCGGCGATCTCGTTGAACCGGAGTTCTTCCAGGCCCGGTCGAGCCTGCTGGGTTTCGCGAGTCGTTTCGCGAAGCTTGATTTCGGCCTCCAAGACTTGCAGAACTTCCAGCACGACCGAGGGCGGCAGGCTGCGGTTGTTCGCGCCGCCGGGGCAGGATCCGGACATGCTGGGTTCGACCAAGTCCTCTGCCCAACGGTCCATCGTTTCACACCAGTATTCGGCCATCGCCATCGACAAACCCGTCTCCTCGGGGATGTCGGTCGACAAGTTTGCCAACGCCGTGGTGACGTCTTCGTTTCGCATGTCGTCCAAGACGAGTTTGAATTGTGCGAATCGGCTGCGTTCGAAGTACGCGTCCATGTCGTCCATGATGTAGGAGACCTCCGTTTCGTAGGTCTTGACCTTATCCGAAAGTCCGGTCAGCACGCCGGTCGCCTGTTCGTCGATTCCGCCCGGCAGGCCGAAGGTCGACGTCGTGACCGATGCCAACGTGGTGGCGACTTGTTCTTGTTTGCGTGACGCCGCTTTGAGTCGTTTGACCAGCGTGCTGCCTTCCATGTTGGCGAGCAGTTCGTTCAGTTTCCCGGCGACTTTTTCGAATTCATCCAACAGATCTTCCTGTTCGATGACCGCTTCATCGACTTCGTTCTCCTTGGGTTCCGCCGGTTCTTCCTCGGCCTTGCCGTTGCCGGCCAGGCGTGTCGTGGGGATCGTCAACTTGGCCTGCGAAGGTTTTTTCTTTGACGGCGGGCCTTCTTTCTGTTCGCTCATGTCGTGCTGGGACGATTCGATGTCGGTCAACGTGGGCGCCGGCGGTTTGGGGTCGCCTTCGGTCTCCGTGTTGGATTCGCCTTGTCGTTTCAAACGGTTTTGACCGGCGCTGAGTTGTTCGGTCGCATCTTTGGACCGGGCCAACGATTCCGATTGCGAAGCTTCTTTCAAAAGGTCCGCGACGCTGGGCATGCGGTTGCCGGAGATGTCTTGGAGCGTTTGCATCATCTCGGCCCACTCCTCCAAGTGTCCGACGCCGATTTCGGGGTTCCGCATCGCTTCGGTCAGCAGGCTCTCGCCGGAATCGACCAACCCTGTCAAGCGGCGACCGTTGGCCTGTTCGCCGCGTGCCTGAGCTTTCAGACGATCACGGGTTTCGGGCGTGTTGAGTTCCCGGGCCGACATTTGGCGGAGCTCTTTGTTGTTCTCGAACAGCTTCAGCTCGCGATCTCGGACGTCCAGGGCTTGGCGGTGCCAGCGGGCCAGTTGGTTGGCGATCCAGATCGCATGTTCGTCGGCGGTCAACACGTCGAACACGCTGATCGGACCGTAGACGCGTTCGCGGTCGGGGAGGAAATCCTCGACGAACAAACGCACCGCCAAGGTGGGCGATTGTCGATCCAGATCCTTGGCCGAAAACGTTCCGGCAAGCTCCAACATGTCGGCATCGGGACGCCCCACGGCGATCAGCTTTTCGCCGCCCGGGACCAAATTGCCTCCGTCGTCGACTTGCTCCCAGACCAGCCCGACCCGTTTGATGCCGTAATCGTCGCGGGCAAAAGCTCGGAATGACAAGACCTCCGTTTCCAACAAGACTTTGCGTTTGGGCAAGCCGTCGGCGGCGATCGTCGGCGCCGCATCGTTGATGTCGACCAAGGCGAGTTCGAACGGTCGTCCGGGCGCGAGCTTCAGCACGTCTTGCCAAGTCATGGTCAAACGATGCGGCCCGTCGACCAAATGGGACGGGGGTGAAAAGTGGTCCCCGTCGACCTCCGCCGGTCGGCCGTCGACGGTCGCGGAGTTCAAGTCACGCGACACGGTGACATCCAACTCGACACGGCTGCCGCGGACGACCGACAGCGATCCGCTGCGGACGTTGCGCAGCAACGGTTCGGGGCGTTGCAAGTAATCCGGCAAGTGGATCGTCGCTTCGATGTCCGACAGTTCCGGCCGCGTCGTGGGGATCAGCTTTGTCGAACCGTGATAGTCGCCTGCCGAGAATTCCAGGTCATCTCGGCGATACTGGCCGGGCAAGTTGAACCGATATCCGTCGGCTTCCCGCGCGGCGTTCGTTCGGACACCGCCGAAGTTCGCCGACGCGACGCTCGGTTGGCTTTCGGTCGCCTCGGCCAGCTTGACTTCGAAGTCGAACGGTTCGCCGTGCGCGACGATCATCTCCGCCGGCAACGGATCGACCTGCGTGAACGTGTAACGCGGCACGTCGCCCAGGGGACGGAGGAACCGTCCCCAGGCGTTCGACGTCGCGGCGGCGGAGATGCCGAACAGACTTCCCACGCCGGCGATCAACGCGGCCGCGACGATCGAACGGCGGACGTGTCGCGGGCGGGGGATCGCGTGACGCAGGTCACGAGCGACGATATCTTGGGCGACTTGATCGATCGCGGCTTGGACCAACACCGGGGATCGTGATTGCTCGGACGTGCTGCCGGAAAGTTCGACGACGCCCAGCAGGCGGTCGCCCACGGCCGGCTCGGTCTTGGCCAACAATTCGGCGACTTGATGCAGGTGGCGACGTCGGATCACCCAGCGTTCGATCGCGTAGGGGATCACCGCCACGAACACGGCGGCCACGGCCAAAGTGATCGCGCGGATCCAAACCGGCGTGTCGCCGAAACGGTCCAGGACGAACACGGCAAAGAAACCGACCAAGACGCCGATCACGGCCAACGCCGCGGCTTCCCAGATTTTCAGCGTCCACAAACGCCGTCGGTACGACGAAACTTTGCGAAGCAACGATTCGGGAAGTCGGATATCAGGTGCCCCGGGGGCGTCGGGTGTGCCGGAAGCTGGCGGATCGGTGGTACCGTGACGCATCGCAGCGTGGCTCCATGAAGGATGGCGGTGGGTTCGCGTCGAAAACCGTTCGACGGACCGACACCCATTCTATGCGAACGCGGGGGGCATCGCGGATGCCGAATCATTCAAAACTTGCGGCAATTTCGCCCGAAGCACCGAAACGCCGCGTCGCCGTCAGACCAACCCCTTGGTTTTTCGGCCGACCCAAAACAGGCCCAGCATCGTGATCAAGGCCAGGGCCGCCAGCGGATGGCACCACAACTGGACCCGCTTGACCGCCGGCGGCGGCAGGGGCAGTGACGCCAGTCGGTCGACGATTTGATCGATCTGGTCCGGTCGCACCGACAGTCCGCCGGTCACGACGGCCAATTCTTGCAGGACTTCCGGACGCGCAGGCTTGCCGATCTGTTCGGCCAGTTGACCCTGCACGAAAAAGTTGGTTCGCAGGTCCGCCGACGCTTGCGGTGACGTCACCAAGACCTCGTGACGGCCCGGTTCCTGGGGCGTGAATCGCCCCCGGAACACGCCCCACGATTCGCCTTCGGCCAACAATCTCGCCGTCGATGTCCGTCCGCTCGGCGCGGTGATCCGCGCGACCACGTTGCCCTTTTGAAGCGGTTCGCCGTTTTTCGAAACCACGTGTGCGGTCAACGACATGGTTTGGCGACGTCCCGGCTGGTCGGGCGTGTAATAGAACCGCATGGATTCCCCGCGTGCCATGTTGCGTTGGTAAGCCATCCAACGCACGACTTGACCCCAGAACCGATAGTGATATTTGTCCTCGACACCCTTTCGCCAACGCCACGCGCCATCGGTTCCCATGAACAACACCTTGCCGGCACCGAACGTGCGGGTGACCAGCAAGGGCAAACGTCCGTAGCGATTGGTGACTTCGCCGTGAACGGCCAAGGTCTCCGTGCCCGGTCGCGAACGCAGCACCGGCGCGTACCACTGGAATCCCGGCAAGTCTTCCCATACCTGCACGTTTTCTTCGGTCGTATCGGCCAGCTTGGTCAGCAAACTGGTGCGGCCGATCTCGGATAGCTGAAAATGACCCGCTTGAACCGCGCCCCAGCCGTCCGGCTGCAGCGGATCCAAGTCGACCGGATAAAGCTGGTCGAGTTCAGTATTCAGAAGCCCGAATTGACGTCCCTGCAAGCCCGGCATGAACACCAAGCCGCTGGCTTGGAATTGCACCAAGCCTTTCAACAGGTTCGCTTGCTCGGCTGTCAACTGGCCGTCGTCGATTCCCACGTCGCCCAGGAACACGACGTCGTAGGACGACAATTCCTCGATCGTTTCGGGAAAGGATTTGATGTAGTCGGTCGAACCGCCGCCGACGGCTTCCAAGCGAGGATGAAACAGCAAGCACGAAACGTCGACGCCGGGATCACGCGACAACGCGTTTCGCAAGTAACGGTATTCCCAACGCGGCAAGGATTCGACGACCAAGACGTTGAGTCGTTCTTCGCGAATCGCGATCGGCGCGGATCGTTCGTTGTTGCTCGGGATGACGTCGTCGGGATGCAAGCTGACTTTGACGTCGACGTCGTAATCGCCTTTCGTGTCGGGTTTCCAAATGAAGGCGTCGGAGGTTTTCCCCATCGCCGCGACTTCGACCTGTTTGTCGATCGTCTCGCCGTCGGATGTGGTCAGCGAAACGGTCGCCGACGTGACGCGGGGCAACGAACTTTGCAAAGTGAACGGCACCCGCACGGGTTTTCCCAGGGTCGCGAACGTCGGCAAGTCGACCGTCAACAGTTCGACGTCGGGCAGCTTGCGGGAACTGCCCACGGGAACCGTGAACACCGGCACGCCCTTCATCCGTAATCGCGTCGCGGCGTCGACCGGCGGCGGACCTTCGTTCCAGTCGCCGTCGGAAATCACGATCACGCCGAGCAAGTCCGTGACCTCCTCGGCGATCCGGCTGAGCGGGGCGTTCAGGTTCGTCGCTTGATCGTTCGCCCCGTTCGATTCCGTCGCCGCCGGACGGATCACCTCGTTGATCGGCTGAACGAGAACGCGTAAATCATCGCCCAAGCCTTTCCAGGCGTCGGGCTTGGTCAACGGCGCGGTCACCTGATCACGCCGAATCAGACGGTCCGTGTTGCCGTCGACATTCGCGTCGCGGTCGCCCGCCGGGGTGTCCCGGTCCGGTGTCACGTCGCGGGTCGCCATGCTGGGCGAGTTGTCCCAGATCACAGCGACGGTCGGCTTGGTGTCGGGGCGATACTCGGTTTGCCATTCCGGCTGGTTCAGGAGGACGGCGATGAAGGCGACGATCACGAATCGAAGAGCCTCGAGCATTCCCACGCCGGCCGCGTACCCGCTGCGACGCCAAGCGACCGAGCAGACGATCGCCGTGACCAGGACCAACAACGCCGACAGTAAAATCGACCAACCGGTCGGCAGGAATGTCAACTCGGATCGCGTATCGGCAATGAAACAGAAGCTTGTCATGCGTCCGCCACGCCTCCGCCGGATCGTGCCGGAAACGGTGAATTCGACGCGTCGACCGGGGCCCGTTTTCGCGGCAGACACAACAGAGCTTCGGCGACCAAGGCGATCATCATCAGCCCCAAGAAGAGACGCCAGATTTCCTGGACCAGTGAAGCGGACGATCCGGCTTGTTGCTGCACGCGATCAAAATTCAAGCCGGCAAAGATGCCTTCGAGTTGATCGCCGGTCGCCGTTTCGATGGTGTCTTCCGCGTCGCCACGGTTGACCGCGATCAGGCGTTCGCCTTCGCCATAAACGCCGGAGTATCGCGCGAAATGCGTCGACGTGCCCTCGTCGGGGCCGGCTTTGCGAACCCAATCGTCGCTGAGAACGGATGTCTCGCCGGCGGTCAATTGTCGTGTCGACCCGAGCGTGCCCACGCCGTCGGCGAGAGCCCGTTGGATCAACGCGTACAGCACGATCCCGCTGCGCGCCAGCGACGACGCGTCGGCGTCGACACCGGTGGCCAGGAAGTACACGCTGCGTCCGCCCTGGATCGAGCGGGCCAGCAGCGGCGATTCGTCGGGCAGCGTCGCCAACGACAATTTCGATCCCTCCAAACGTCGATAACGGCTGACCTTCAAATCACCGACCGGCAAGGCCGCGCCGCTGCGGACGCCGGACAGCAAGTCGTGGTCGCCGATCCAAGTGCTGACGCCGACCGGCTGGTCCGCGATGACTTCGTCGCCCCACGTCAGGCCGGCGAAACTGCGCGACGAAGTTTCCTCCGGTGCAAAGAACAGTAACCGCCCACCGCGTTCCAAGAACGGCTGCAGGGCCGCCGTTTCGGTTTCGTCCGGCAGCCTTTCGGTCCACAGGACCATCGCCACGTCATTCAGTTCGGTGCTGACGAATTCCTCCGCCGTCACCGCCGTTGCCAGGCAAACGGTTTCCGCGTCGGGCGGGATGCCGGCGGCCAGCATCAACGGCCTCGCTTCGTCGGTCCGTCCGTCGACCGCATCGCCGCAAACGACCACCGTTTTTCGCACCGTCGGCGCGCCGTAGGCGAAATAAAACTCGTTGTCTTGCAAGTTCGCGTCGGCGGGCAACGAGACTCGTCCCCAACCGGACTGGCTGCCGCCGTCGAGCGGGATGACCAGGTTCGCGATCTCGGTCACGTCACCGGTCAGCTTCACATCGAACTTGCTGCGGGCACCGTCCAGGTCCAACTCGATCGGAATCTCGCCGTCGGGGTCGGCCGTCTCGTCGATTTCGCCGATTTGGCGAACCACCAGGGAGACCAATAAGCGGGTGCCGCCGGCCGGCGGGTCGGACGGCTGCAAGTCTTCGGCGGTGACTTCTTCGCTGGACGCGAACACCGGCTCGGCAGCCCGCGCCGCCTCGGCGGCCGTCTGCCCGTCGACCCGTTTGGCCTGCGTCACACGAATCGAACGATTCAGATTCGATGTTTCGGCGGGCGTCACCAAGTGCAACCGGACGGATTGCGGCAACCGGCGGATCGATTGGTTGATCGCGGACCATCGTCCGCTGGCGACGTTCCAATCCCCGCGTTGCAGGTCCGAGACGATCCAGCACTCGACGCTGCTGGGTTGGTTGTCGCGGATGTAGCCCACCGCGGTTTCGACCATCGACGCGATGTCGGCGGTGGCCGCGGAAGGCTGAGCGACCGAAAGGGCGGCCAACTGATCGACCGATTCGAGCAGGACGGGCCGGTTCGCGTCGTCGTCGATCCACACGTAGCGGTTCGACTCGACGACTCGCAACGATTCCATCAACTGACGCGTCAGCGATGCCAAGTTCGTCTGCCCGTCCGACGCGGCGGCGGCCATGCTGGGCGAACGGTCGACGATGATGATCGTGGTGTCGACACGGCTGCCCACGGCCAAGCCCAGCCAGCCGCTGCTCAGCGGTCGCGCCACGGCAAACACCAAACCGGCGACGGCCAAAGTCCTGGCCGCCAAAATCAGGTACCGACGAATCTTGGCGTAACCGCTGGACATCTTGTTGGCCGTCAACAGGAACGCCATCGCCGCCCAAGGCACGGTTTGATAACGACGTTGGTTGATCAAGTGGATGATGACGGGCAAGGCGATCAACGGCAGGCCCCACAGCATCCAAGGCTGCAAAAAACTCATCCGTGGACACCTTTCGAGGAATCACCGCTGCCCGGAGAAGCCGGTGCCTTGCCGCCCCGGGCGCGACCGATCAAGAACCTCCGCAGCACGCCTTCGTAATCCTCGTCCGTCACGACGCGGACGTAATCCACCGCGCTGACCAGCATCAAATCCTGAACGTCGCGGAGGTAGTTCCCCAGCGCGGTGTGGTAACGCTGCGACACGTCCTCGGGATCGGCAAAGACGTGCGTGTCGCCTTCCATGTCCAAAAATCGGGTCGGACGATTGAAGGCGAAATCCAGTTCTTGTCGATCCAGCAGATGAAAAATCGCCACGTCGTGCTTAGCAAAGCGGAGGTGATCGATCGCGCTGCGAAGTTGTTCCAAGTCGACGAACAAGTCCGAAGCCAATACCACCAAAGACCTCTGCCGGGTCGTCTCGGCGAACTCGTGAAGCCGATCGACCAGGCGGGTCGCGCCGCCGGCCTTGGTGTTTTCCATCACGTCGTACAGCCCCCGCAAGTGACTGGGCGTGCGACGCGGCGGAATCGTTTGGGTGATTTCCTCGGCGATGCTGGTCAGCCCCACCGCGTCGCCTTGCTGCACGGCCAAATGCGCGATCGCGGCCAGCAAACGTCGGGCGTAATCCAGCTTCGTCAGTTCGCCGCTGGCAAAGTCCATCGAACCGCTGGTGTCCAAGACGAGGTGACATCGCAGGTTCGTGTCGGCTTCGAATTCCTTGACGTAAAAGCGATCCGTGCGGCCGTAGGCCCGCCAGTCCAATCTGCGCAAGTCGTCACCGGGCACGTAGCGTCGGTATTCGGCGAATTCGACGCTCGATCCGCGGTGCGGGCTGGCGTGCATTCCCGAAACGCTGCCCAACATCGCGCGGCGTGAGAACAACGGAATGGCTGACAAACGCACCAGCGTTTGCATGTCCAAAAAGTCGCGTTGGTTGTTTTGTGGAATCATGGTTCGGGTCACGACGCGGCGCGAGCGGCGACGTCGCGGACGGATTCTTCCACCAGTTGTTTGACGATCTGCTTGGCGTCGACGCCTTCGCTTTGCGCGGCAAAGGTCGTGATCAAGCGGTGCGTCAAGACCGGCTCGGCGACCGCTTCGACGTCCTCACTGCGGACCATGTACTGTCCCTCCAGCGCGGCGCGGGTTTTGCCACCCAGGATCAAATACTGGACCGCGCGGGGGCCGGCACCCCAGGCCACCAAGCGTTTCAGCCAATCCGGAGCATCCGCTTCGCCCGGCCGGGTCCGGCGGACCAATTTGACGGCGAATTGGTAAACGTGATCGGGGACCGGGATGCGTCGCGCCAAATGTTGGAAGCGGACGATCTGTTCGCCGTCGAGCAAGTGTTCCAGCTCGGGCATCGAATCACCGGTCGTCGTCCTTGCGATCAGGATTTCTTCGGCTTCGCTGGGATAACCCAGTTCGATCAGAAACATGAATCGGTCGAGCTGGGCTTCGGGCAACGGGTAGGTGCCTTCCTGTTCGACCGGGTTTTGCGTCGCCAAAACGAGGAACGGTTCTTCCAAGACGTAAGGTTTGCCCAGTACCGTCACACGACGTTCCTGCATCGCTTCGAGCATCGCGGCTTGCGTCTTCGGCGGAGCCCGGTTGATCTCGTCGGCAAGCACGATGTTGGCGAACACCGGTCCGTGGACGAATTGGAACTCACGGCGGCCTTCGGCGGTGTCCTGCAAAATGTCCGTGCCGGTGATGTCCATCGGCATCAGGTCGGGCGTGAACTGGATGCGACTGAAACGCAACGAAAGCGTTTCGGCCAACTTGCTGACCAGCAACGTCTTGGCCAAGCCGGGCACGCCCATCAACAGGGAATGGCCGCGGGAGAAAAAACAGATCAACAGCTGATCGATCACGTCGGTCTGTCCGACGATGACTTTCGCCAATTCGTCCTTCAATCTTTGGTGCGTTTGTTGAAGCAGTGCCAGGCTTTGAACGTCGTCGTCACTGAGCTGGTTCGGGGCATCTTGGGTCACGTCCGGGGGGACTCCGCAAAAAGTTGGCAAAAGCAGGGGGGCGAATCAGCTTGGCAGAGTATCATCCGGCGAACGCGGCCGCAAATTATTCGGCTCCGACCACGTCTTTTGCCGCTCGGCCGCCGGGCTACTCGGCCGCCGGGCTACTCGGCCGCCGGGTTGCCGGGCCGGTGTCGGCTGGTGCGGGCGATCCGGTGCAGGTCCTCGGCCACCGTCAAGATCCCCCAGTCGAGTGCGCGGTCCTGTTCGTACTGTTTGCCCAATTGCAAGGCGAGCGTCGCTTTGGCCAATTCGTAGCCCAAGTAAAAAGCGTGCGAAGCGTCCACGTTGTCCGACTGAGGCCGTGCCAACAAGGCTTCGAACAGCCGAAACGGATCGTCGTCGCTCAAGTGAAGGCCGGCGGAGACCAGATGAAGCGTCTGATCCTGGGCGAACAATCGATAGTTGTTGTCACGAATCGTCTCGCTGAGCTGATCGAACATGTCGGCGGGATAGGGACGCAGCTTCGCGTCTCGCAACATGACCAAATCGTCGCTCAAACGCTTCGGCGGAATCCGTCGGGTGATCGCATGACGGACCAGCCGCCGCGCGACGTCGCATTCTCGCACCGAGGACCTGGCCCAGTTGATCACCTGGGTCGTCAACACGCTTTCGATCCGCAGTTCTTGGCAGATCGCCAGCAGCAAGAAATTCAAGCCCGCCGAATCCACATCGGTCAGCTCGGTGACGTTCCCGATCCCCATCATCATCGGCGCGTCCGGGTAAGCGGCGCGGACTCGGGCGTAACGTTGCAGGCTGGCGAACAGGCCGGAGCCGATCGGTTCGAGGATCGCATCCAAGCGAAACGCCACGCCGTGATCGTTCAAGTAAGCCACCGTACGGTCCAGACCGGCCGAGTCGTCGGGCGTGTCGGGAATGGCAACGACTTCGCATCCCCAATCCGGGCAGGCGTGACGATTGCTCGCGTTGACCGACAACACCAAGTCGGCCCCCGCCGCGGTCGCCGCCGCCGCCTCGCCGACATCGAACGTGTCGATCGAAATCTTTAGCCCCAAGTCTTTGGCCGCGACAACATAGTCCGCGATTCTCGAGCAAGTGTTCGACGGATCGCACCCGATGTCGATTCGGTCCGCGCCGTCGCCGACCAAGCGGTTCGCCTGTCGTACAAATTCATCGACCGACCGTCTCGGCACGTGATTGATTTCGGCAATGATTTCGATGTCGAATGTCGACAAGTCCGGCGGCACACGAGTCCCGCCGAACCACTCGGGCAGCTCGCGACAATCCGTCGGCCCGATCAAGATCGTTGCCCCCGATTGACGCGAAAGGTCGTCCAACCAAGCGGACTCCTGCTGATCATCCGCGTGTCTTTGTTGACGCAAAAACCCGGGCAAGACGACATGAGTGGCCGTGTCGGGAACGTCCAGATGACGCCGCAGAAACTTCGGCGTCATCAAAGCCGCCACGGTGATCGGTAACACACCAACGGTGTACGAGAATCCGTAGCGATCGGCCAGTTGCGATGCAATGTCGCGCAACGCCTCGGCGGCCAACTTGCCGGTGACGAAGTGATAGTGATGGTCCGGTTTCGGATCGCGGCGTGCGTCGTTCATGCAACCCATCTTGATCCAGGCGTCGCCGTCTGCCCAGCGCCGTCGAAACACAAACCGAACGAAACGATGACGTTTTATGGAAACCGTGCTACCGAAAACATCTTCGCGAAAGCTAGCGACTGCTCTTGACGTATCGGATGGTTCATCTAAAACCGCGATCACGAGAGACTCGTCGTGTGCGAACGTTCTTTGCTTTGCATCACGTGGCCGGGGTCTCTCGTTTTTTCATGCGCTAACGACAACGATGCAGTGATGACTCCGCCGCAAGTGCTTTGGCAAACCGATCAAGCGATGGTCGTGATCAAACCGGTCGGCATCGCGACGCAAGCGCCGCCGGGAATCGACAGCTTGGAATCACGGCTGCGAGGTTGGCTCGGCGAGGATCATTACATCGCGATGGTTCATCGCTTGGATCGCCCCGTCGGCGGTTTGGTGTTGGTGGCGAAAACGAAACGCGCCGCGCGGTTGCTGAGCGAACAGCTCGCCAGCGGCAAAGTCGTCAAGACGTATCGGGCGATCGCTTCGGGTGTTTGGAACGCGAATGACGACGACCGGGCCGAACCGTCCGTTTGGTGCGACTGGATTCGCAAGGTTCCCGATCAGCCACGTTGTGAAATCGTGTCGCCCGGTACGGCAGGTGCAAAGGAAGCGATCACCGAGGTCACGTGGCACGATTACGACGCCTCGGAAAACGAGACCCGTTTGACGCTCGTGCCGAAGACCGGCCGTATGCACCAGCTTCGCGTTCAGGCGGCCGCGCGGGGATTGCCGCTGCGCGGGGATTCGATTTACGGGCCCCGTGCCGACGGTTCGGCGGAAAATCCGCCGACGGCCGGCAGGCCCCGAACGCCCGAGACGCCGGCCGTCGAGCTGGCAGGAGGCATCGAGCGAGCGGGCATCGGTTTGAGGGCGGTCTCCCTGCGGTTTTTTGATCCACGGTCGGGGCGGCTGGTGAGCGTCGCGGAATCGCCGTGAAGAGTCTGAAGCGATTCGGCCTTTTGATGCCAGGGCCTTTTGATGCCGAGTTCGTGCGGCGGTTGCCGGGACGAAGGATTCGCGGTTCATTGGGGGTGCTTCGAACCGACTCTTTCCTGACGCTTGATCGACCATCATGACTCGCATCGGTGCCGTTTCTTACTTGAACACCAAGCCGCTGATCGCCAGTCTCCGCGAGCGACTGGGGGATCGCGGCCGCCTGACGCTGAACTTACCCAGTCGGTTGGCCGACGATTTGCGTGGCGGGCGTCTTGATGTCGCGTTGATTCCGATTGTGGAATATTTTCGGGCCAATGCCGCAGTGCCCGGCAGCCTGAAAATCGTTTCCGATGCCGCGATCGCTTGCCGTGGCCCCGTCTGGAGCGTCCGGCTGCTCAGCCGCGTTCCGGTCCACCGGATCCGCCGCTTGGCCTTGGACGAAGGCAGCCGGACGAGCGCAGCGATGGTCCAAGTGCTGTTGTCCGAGATGCACGGTTTGCGTCCCCAGACGGTGCCTTTGAACATGGAACAGTTGCCCGAATCGGTCGATGCCGACGCCATTCTGTTGATCGGCGACCGCGCGATGCACCCGGCACGTGGCGTGTACGAAGAGATTTGGGACCTCGGCGACCGGTGGTGTCGACACACCGGGTTGCCTTTCGTGTTCGCCGCTTGGGTCGCCCGCGGCGATCTCGTCGACGACGGTTTGACGGAAATCTTGCAGGCCAGCCGCGATGACGGTGTCGCCGACATCGACGCGATCGCCCGCCGTGAGGCCGCGACGCATGGTCTGACGACCGAAGACCTGACGGATTACTTCCACACGAATCTTCATTACCATTTGGGCGACCAGGAACGTGTCGGCATGGAAATGTATCGACACAAAGCGGACTCGCTGGGGTTGATTCGTCCCCGAAAGGTCCCTCCCGCCGACGCCCGATTGCCACTTCACCCCTCCGCCGATTCGAAGACGCCGACTCACGCCATGATCGCCCCCGCCACTTCATCCGTTCGCGACATTTTGGACAAAGCCGTCGACGGCGAACGCCTGACCCCGGACGACGGCTTACGGCTTTTGGAAAGCCACGACTTGGCAGCGATCGGCTCGGCGGCCGACCAGATTTCGCGGCGGATGCATCCGCAGCCTTACCGCACGTACAACGTCGATCGGAACATCAACTACACGAACATTTGCACGGCGGTTTGTGATTTCTGTGCCTTTTATCGCGGCCCGAAAAGTGACGAGGGCTACGTGCTGCCCCGCGAAGTCCTGTTGCAAAAGGTCGCCGAAACCGCGGCCATGGGCGGAAATCAAATCCTGTTGCAGGGTGGCCTGCATCCGAAATTCAAACTCGACTGGTATGAGGAGATGTTGCGGGACATCAAGTCGGCGTTTCCCCAAATCAACATCCACGGCTTCAGTCCGCCGGAACTTCATCACTTCACCAAAGTCAACAAGCTGCCGATCAAGGAGGTGCTGTCGCGGCTCCGAGAAGCCGGCTTGGGAAGCATTCCCGGCGGCGGAGCGGAAATCTTGACCGACCGCGTCCGCGGTGACATGACGCGCGGCAAAGTCATGTCCGACGATTGGCTGAACGTCATGCGGGTCTGGCACGAACTCGGCGGCATCAGCACCGCGACGATGATGTTCGGTCACATCGAAACGTTAGCCGAACGCATCGAACACCTTGACCGGTTACGCGACCTGCAAGACGACACCGGTGGTTTCACGGCGTTCATCTGTTGGACCTTTCAGCCGGATAACACCCAGATGTCCGACATCCCGGCGGCCGGTTCGTTCGAATACCTGAAAACGCAAGCGGTGTCGCGGCTGTACCTGGACAACTTCCGCAACGTGCAAAGCAGTTGGGTCACTCAGGGTTTGAAGATGGGACAACTGGCCCTGTTGTTCGGTGCCAACGACATGGGCAGCCTGATGATCGAAGAAAACGTGGTCGCCGAAGCCGGCACGGTGCACTTTTTGACGTTGAACCAAATCCGCGAAGCGATCGAGGAACTCGGTTTCCAACCGCGACAACGCGACGTCTTTTACAACGTGGTCGATCCGGCGCTGGAACTCAAAGCGATCGCGGCAAGCGGCTCGCGAATCGACGAACCCAAGGATGTGGTGCAACTGGGAAATTAGCGGTTTCGCCATCTTTCGCATTTTGCCCAGTCGTTTGTTTGGGCAGCCGTCCAGAAATGGTGCCGCAAAAAAAACGTCAAATTTCTGCGAAAACCTTAGTGGAAAACGTGTCACGCCCCTGCGGAATGATAAGGTGATCCGGTGCGTGCAACCGACAGGCGGATTGGTCGCCTGAATCGATTGATGGTCGAAGCCAACGGATGGAGCAATATCTCGTGCCAGCATCTCGCCCCGACACAAGCCCCTTCGCCGACGTGGAGGCATCCATCGGCGTCGGCGTTTCTCCCCATCGCCGATCTTTGACGAAGCTGAAACATCGATTTCGGCAATCGGGCTATGGGGATCTGCAAGGCATCCGCGTTCAAATGCGTGGCCGTTTCGTTCACTTGATGGGTGAAGTCCCGTCGTTCCATATGAAGCAGGTCGCCCAAGAGATGGTGCGTCACGATCTGCCCGGTCACCGTGTCGTCAACGAGTTGTCCGTCGGCGACACGCGGCCCTCTCCTCGACGCCGCGACGATTTTCGGGTCGTCCGGCAACCCCGTTAAGCAACCGTCGGACCTAGAAACGTCCCGAACCGGGGTCCGTGGCAGGCTCGTTCAAGGCGGCGATCCATTCCCGCGGTTGATCGCCGTAGTCTTTGCCGGTGGCGTCTCGCAACGAACTGATCACCAACCGCTGCATCGCCGGGTCGCTGTTTTTCAATTGACCACGTAGCGAATCGACGGCCGTACGGTTTTGAAAATTCCCCAGCGCGGCGATCGCCGATTTCCGAACATCATCGTCGGTTTCGGTTCCGACGACGGCCGCGAGCATTCGCGCGGCGGCATCGTCGCCGCGGCGTCCTAGCGCTCGGCAGGCTTCCATGCGGACTTTCAGGTCGTCGTCATCCAAGCCTCGTTCGATCAACGCCAGAGCGGTTTGATCGGCCGCCTTGCCCGCCGCGGCCACGGCCAAGAATCGCATTTCCGCGCTCGGATCGTTCTCCATGATCTTGGTCAATTCGCCCATCCAGTAACGCTGACGTTCGGCCGATTGTGCGGCGATCGACGACGTCAGTTTCACGAGTTCTTGACGTCGTTGGTCATCGGTGACGCCGAGTTCCCGATCTTCTTTCCACTCTTTCATCACGAAATACGGATTGACCTTTTTGATCGCATACAGCGGTCCGTCGTGGCATCCCGCTGCGGCAGTGGTCACGATCGCGGCCAAGCCGACGCCGCCCCACGACAGGCGACGATTCATTCGGGCGCGGTCGGGATCGTGTGGTCGGCGATCATTCATTCGTGAGCAGACGTTTCGGAGCATCGGATGGGGCGTCACGCTCGGAGGTCTTCCGAGTTCTTTACGCTGGCCTGTAACAAACCGGCCGGCCCGATACCAAGGCCAGTTCGTTGAAAGCCCGTTCGTCGTGTTCCTTGACTCCGTACTGATAGGCCGCGACCGTCAATCCGCTGAGCGAAAGCAGAAACACGTTGACCATTTCCATCACCGCGACTTCGTGAAACATCCCGTTGATCACGTAGCCGGCCAGGAAACCGAGCATCGCCAAGCCCGTCGCGCGGGTGGTCGAAAGCGTCAGCGGGTCTCTCGCCAATCGCCATGCCATGGCCGCGATCATCGACAGGATCAATCCGAACGCCGCCAAACCGGTTAAACCCGTGTCCACCAAGATCGATAGAAACACGTTGTGTTGCATGTAGGGTCGGACCCTTTCCAGCGGCAAACCGTGGCTGCGGATCGTGTGATAGGGCGGAGCGTGTTCGAAATAGTGGCCGTAGCCGTGCCCGACCAGCGGTTTGTCCTTGAACATCTCCCAGGCGACGGTGGCCAACAGAGGTCGCAGTTCGATCGACTTGGCCGCCTCGACGGCACTCAAATTCTTGTCCCGTTTGATGCTCAGCAGTTGGTCCTTCAAGCCCATCGCCATGCCGCCGGCCAGAAGGACGGCAACGGCCAATCCCAGCACCCGTACCCAACGAGGCGTGTGGACCAGGGCAACGACGCCGAGCGCCGCGATCGCCCCCAGCCAAACGCTCCGCGTCAAACTGGCGTACGTTCCGGCCGACATCAGAAGGATCAAGCCGGCGTAAAAAACCTTCTCTTGCCACGGTCGCTGGAACAATCGCACCGCGGCAAGGGTCAGCGACAACGTGATCAGCATCCCGTTGGCGACCGGATTCAACAGTGGCCCCCGCCCACGACCGAAAAATTCCCAAGACTTGGGATCGTTGATGTAGCGAGGAAAGACGAATTGTCGAAGCCCCATGACTTCGAACACCGCGGTGAGGGACAAATAAAAGCCGAGCACCAGCATCGTGTTTTGAAACAGCCTCAGGTCAGCCTCGGTCAAGCGAATCTGTCGCCCGATCGCGTAGAAGGTTGCCGGGGCGGCGACGAAGAACAGCCATCGTGCCACGGGGGAACTCCCGTCGGGCACCGCACCGCCGCGCATACAACTGAGCAAAAAATATCCGACAAGGAACGCGATCAACGCGTCGGTCCGTGTCAGCGCGGCCCAGTGCATCTGGCCCATCCGCATGCGAATCAACAACACGCCGACGACACCGACCAGCATCATTCGATCCAAGCTGATTTGAATCGGCCCGTCGATGGCAAAAAAGGAGGGTCCCGACACGACACCCGCGATCATGCAGATCGTCAACAACGGCATCATCCGTCCGGCCCGAAGAACCGGAACCAACCAGACCATTCCGGCCAAGGCGAACAGGAAGATCAATAGGCCCATGGAGGCGGCTTGTGCGGGTCATGACGAAAGGAACACGAGCGGGAGCGACGGCCGCCGTACCCGCGTCCCTTCAACCTACGTCACCAGCGGGCGCGTTTACCCGTCCAAATCGAAATCGAGTTGCTGAGCCCCCGGTTTCACTTCACGGCGAAACGGCGTCGCGGACGGATCCATCATTTCCACGCTCACCCGCGGGGCGGGCGGGCGGCCGCGTCCGCGGAAATTTTCCGGCACCAAGTCGTTGAAGATGACCCGGTGGCCGCCCACCGCCGCGCCTTTCTCCTTCGTTTCCCCTTGATAGGTCAACTCGTAGCGGCCCTGATCGTCGGTGATCGCCGAGGACATCGCGCCCTCGGTGCCGGTTTCCGGGTCGGGCATGAAATTGACCAAAATCGAATCCGCCGGTTCGCCGCCTTTGGTCACCACACCGGTCACTTGACCGATTTCCACGCCGCCACCGCAGCCGACCGACAAGGAGGCAACCGAAAGGGCGAGCCCCAGCATCAGCGACCGACCGCAAAGCATGTTTCGATTCAAATCCGGTTGACTCACTTTTCGATTGATCTGATTGACCATCAACGCATGTTTTTCAGGCAAAGACCGTCAGCCCCACCTAAAAAGACTCTTCGACGATCTCGCTGCCGCTTCTGGTGCTCAGCGCGCGATAGGTCACCATGTTGATCTGGTCGCTGATGAAGGAAACGCTTCCATCGGTGAAGGCAAAGTTGACGCCGCCGGTGTGTCCGCTCCCGAACGCCGACATGCGAAGGTTGACCGAAGCGTAAGACGACGGGGCGTCCTCGGGGACTTCGTAGTTCGGCGGCACCCGCGTCGAACCGAACACGTGCGTCGTTCCGTTGCCGCCACCGGTCCATGCCCAAGCACCCCAATGGCCGATCGGATAGCGACTGAACCTTTGAGAAACGTTGTGCAACCTCGCGTCAAAAAAACGATCGAAATGAAAACGTTCGCCGAACAGCAAGGTCTGACTGGTCCCGTCGACGCAATCGGCGAATCGAGCCGCTGCGGCGTCGTCCTTTAGAAATCGCTGGTAACTTTCCGGCTGGCTGTCTTCGCCTGTCATGTAGAACATGCCGTCGTCCTGCATGTCGGTATCGCGGAAATAGGTCGAGTGCGTCCCGCCGTTGGCCAGATAACTGGACAGGGAGAAAAATCCGGTCGCGTAGCCGGTCCGACGATAATTCAATTCGAAAACCGATTCCTGGGCGAAATCGCTCGGACACAGGTACGACGGCACGAGTTGGGCCGAGGCGGCGTCGCGTGACTTCAGCCGGGGATTGGTCGGATCGCTGGTGTTCCTGATCGCCGCTTCGAAAGTCTCGTTCCAGTCCCACATGTCGTAAATGGACTGCTGCTCCATGAACGGCAGGATGTGCGTGAACACCGTGTTGCCGTACCAATCCCGCGGACGGTCGTTCACGAACGTCGTCAGGCCCGGCGGAAATCGTTTGAAACTGCTTTCGAAATTGTGCGACGCCAAGCCGAGTTGCTTCATGTTGTTCTGGCAACTCATTCGGCGGGCCGCCTCGCGAGCCGACTGCACCGCCGGTAAAAGCAGCGCCACCAAAATGCCGATGATCGCGATCACGACAAGCAGCTCGACCAGCGTGAATCCTTTTCGATTCATCAATGTGGACCCCTTCGGAAATCAATGGTTTGTTCGCTTACCAATCCGTCGGTTCGATCGCCTCCGAGTCCGATCTCGGGCATCCTCCAAAAAATACGATTTTGCCTCCGCCTGAACACGCGTCGTGGGATTATTGAACCCGCGTTCAGGAGATTCGAAAAGTCGTCTCGCGTCAGTGGCGGGATCATCCCCGTCGCAATCGAATCAGCGGGGGAATTCCCCTGATCTTGGCTGATCCGAACGGAATCGGTCCGCCCCAAAGCGCAAGGTTCGCCCTGAATTTACAAAAACTTCACGAAGCCTGCCTGCACACATCGCCAAGCCCGGCAATCTTTGGCTCTGCCGCATCGGTCCGTCGGACCGATGCGGCGGCTCAGGCCCGAAAAGCCCTGGAACCGCTGAGGATGAAAATCACCACGCCGGACCAGACGAACAGGAATCCCCAAAACTGGGCCGCTCCGATCGGTTCGTGAAAGACGACCACGCCGACGATCCACTGCAGCGTCGGCCCGACGAATTGCAGGATGCCCAGGGTCGAGAGCGGCACCCGCTTGGCAGCCACCGAGAACAGGACCAGCGGGCTGATCGTGACCAGTCCGCCGAGAACCAGCAGCGCCCCGATCGCCGGCGAAACGTCCGCCGCGTCGATCGGCGATGCGCGGGCGAGCAGGTAAGCCAGCGCGATCGGACACAGCAAACCGGTTTCCAAGGTCAGGCCTGCGATCGCGCCGCGTGGGGCTTGCTTCTTCATCAAGCCATAAACGCCGAACGACGACGCCATCGTCAGTGCGATCCAAGGCACCCCTTTGCCGGTCGTCGACATCACGGTGACCCCGATCGCCGCAACCGCAACGGCCGACCATCGAATCGGCCTCAGTCGTTCACCCAGGAACACCACACCCAGCACGACGTTGACCAGCGGATTGATGTAGTAACCCAGCGAGGCTTGCAAAACGCGGTCGGTCGCGACGGCGTAAAGAAACGCCAACCAATTCGCCGCGATCATCGCGGCGGCGACCGCATGGATCACCAGCGTCCGGCGATCCGGCAGGCGAAAAGCATCGCGACGGATTTTGGGAACGATCAGCGACAAAAGCAGCAGGCAGGCGAACGACCACACGATCCGGTGGGCCGTCAACGCGACCGAAGGCACCGAGTCGAGCATCCGCCAGTAAAGCGGAAACACTCCCCACATCACGTGCGCGCCGATCGCCAGGGCGATGCCGATCGTCAGCGATCGGTGCTGTCGTTCTCGTTCGGGCAAAAGGACTCGCTTTCTCGGTGCCGCATCCCCCCAGGCAATGCTTTGCAAACGCGGGGCAGGAGCGACGACCATAGCGGCCCCGCTGTCATCGCCCAATCACCCCGGCCGCCGCGACGCGTCTCTCAGCTTCGTGCATCGGCCGACGGGTGTTTACGTCGGCGATCGCCCTGTCATCGGATTCCCGCCATCTTTTACGTTTGATTTCACTTTTTTCGCTCGGCCGACACCGACCTGCCGGGGGCTTTGGCTTGACACGACGGATTCGGCTATAATCGGAGTTTGCTTTATCGGGACGTGTCCTGTCACCTCGTCAACGCCGGCCCAGCCATGACCCGCCTGTTTCTCACATTGCTGCTGACCCTGGGCTGTGTTGCGGGTTCGCTGTGGGGCGGTGACGCGACTGTCGTCGATTTTGCCGAAGACGTTCGACCGATCTTGGCCCGGCACTGCGTCGCCTGTCACGGTGCGGAGGAGGTCAACGGTGGGATCCGCTTGGACGATCCGAAAATGGCTCGTGCCGAAGCCGACTCGGGGAGTTTTGCCATCGTGCCGGGACGACCCGACGAGAGCGAACTGATCGTCCGGGTCACGTCCGACTACGACGGCGATCGAATGCCGCCGGAAGGCCCGGGTCTATCGGCCGAGGACGTCCGACGGTTGAGAACCTGGATCGAACAAGGCGCCCCATGGCCGGAATCGGAATCGTCGACGGAGGAGCGATCCGGCGGCGAACTCTCCGACGAAGGCGCCGACCACTGGTCGTTCCGCCCGCTCGCCCGATCTGGGCCGCCCCGATCTGGGCCGCCCCGAACGGATCAGGCGTCGACGACCCTGGATCAATTCGTCGCGGCGAAACGTCGGGAAATCGGTGTGACGGCCGCACCGCCGGCCGGCCCGGCGGCTTTGATCCGCAGGGCCAGCTTCGGGCTGACCGGCTTGCCGCCGACCCCGGAGGAAGTCGCCCGTTTCGCCTCGGCGGAGGCCACCCTCGGTCGCCCGCTGGCGATGAAACAACTGGTCGACGAATTGCTCTCCCGCCCGACCTACGGCCAACGTTGGGGACGCCACTGGATGGACTGGGTTCGCTATGCCGATACCGCCGGCGACAACTCGGACTTTCCCATTCCGCAGGCCTACCTGTATCGCAACTACATCATCGATTCGATCAACGACGACGTCCCCTACGATCGCTTTTTGACCGAACAGCTCGCCGGCGACCTGTTGCCGGCCGATTCGCAAGCCGAACGCAACCGTCTGGTCATCGCGACCGGCTACTTGGCGATGGCAAGGCGATTCGGATCCCTGGTCGAACGGTACCCTTGGCATCTGACGATCGAAGATACGATCGATAACGTCGGCCGGACGATGTTGGGCATGACGATCGCGTGTGCCCGCTGTCACGACCACAAGTTCGACCCGATCAGCACGCGAGACTACTACGGCTTGTACGGCATCTTCGCCAGCACGCGTTATCCGTTTCCGGGAATCGAGTTGTTCCAAACGCAACACGACTTGGTGCCGTTGATCGAACGGGACCTGGCCGCCGCCGCCCTGGAACCGTTCGCCGGAAAGACGCGCGAGCTGGAATCGAAACTGACGAAACTGCTGGACCAATGCGAGCGGCAATCGCTCGAGAATGCCGAGCGGGCGAAGACTTCGACGATCGACGAGCAACGGAAAATGCAAGACGAGCTGGACCGGATGCTCTTGAAGGCCCGTCGTGCGGGTCAGGAGTTGGCCGATCATTTGAAGTCGCTTCCCGAGATGCCGATGGCTTACGCCGTACAAGACGCCGAGCCCATCGACGCATCGATTCAGATCAAGGGCGAACCGGACCGGCCCGGCGCCGTGGTCCCGCGAAAGTTCCCCGACGTCCTGGGCGGACAGCAACTTCCCGATGACCTTTCGTCGGAGACCAGTGGCCGATTGCAGTTGGCCCGTTGGATCACCGCTGAGGACAATCCGCTGACCGCGCGGGTGATCGTCAATCGGGTCTGGCAACGACACTTCGGCACCGGACTGGTGGCCAGCACCAGCGATTTCGGACTGCGAGGTGAAACGCCGAGCCATCCGGAACTGCTCGATTGGCTGGCGGCGGATTTCATCCGCCACGGATGGTCGTTGAAACACCTCCATCGCACGATCATGACGTCCCAGGCGTATCAGTTGTCCAGCCGAGACTTGCCTGAGAATTTAGCGATCGATCCCGCCAACCGATGGCTTTGGAAATTCAACCGCCGGCGTTTGGACGCCGAATCCATTCGCGACACGCTGTTGCTGATCGGTGGCAATTTGGATGTCACGCCGCTGACCGATCCGCATCCGTTTCCGCCGAAAAAGGAATGGGAATACACGCAGCATCACCCGTTCAAGGACAGCTACGAGAACAGCCATCGAAGCGTCTACCAGATGACCAAACGTCTGACGGCGGAAACGTACATGCAAACCTTTGACGGTCCCGACCCTAACGTTTGCACCAGCACACGAGACCAATCGGTCACCGCGTTGCAGGCGTTGTATTTCATGAACGATGATTTTCTGCATGCCCAGGCTCGTCGAATCGCCCGTCGGATCGCCGACCAAACCGACGACGAAGAACAACGAATCGCTTGGACCGTTTCCACGATCCTTTGCCGATTACCGTCGTCGGACGAAACGGATCAAATGAAGCGGCACATCGACTCGGTCCGCGAGCGATTGGGTGATTCACCCGATGCCGAAAACGTTGCATGGTCCAGCTTGACATTGAGCCTCCTGCGGCTGAACGAATTCCTTTACTTGGATTGACCTTCGCCATGTTCACCCGACCGTTTAGCCGACGAACCGCGTTGACCACGATGGTCGGCAATTCACTATTGATGCCCGGCATCGTTTCCCAACTGCTGGCTGCCGAAGACGACCCGACCCGGTCAACGGCGCCACACTTTCCCGCCCGCGCCAAGAGCATCATCTTCATCTATGCGACCGGCGGCGTCTCCCACATCGACTCGTTCGATCCCAAGCCGACCGACAAAGGTCGCGACGGCAGCGGACCGGAGCGCTTGATGGGCAACGTCTTCGGGGCCGAGCCGAATCGTCGCTGCGGCACCGAAGTCAGCCACATTTTTCCGCACGTCCGCGAGGTCATGGATGAGATTTGTTTGATCCGATCGATGAAAGCGTCGCACTTCGATCACTCCGAAGCGACTTTGGGCATGCACACCGGTTCGCCGACGTTTGCCCGGCCCAGCATGGGATCGTGGATCAGTTACGGCCTGGGCACGATGAATCAAGACTTGCCCAATTTCATCGTCATCGCGCCGCACCTGCCCTACGGCGGCACGCAGGTCTACGCGAATGATTTTCTGCCGGCGTTCCACCAGGGAACTCGCGTCATCCCGGGTGACAATCCGATCGCCAACTTGCGTCCGCCCGGCCGCAGCGAAAAACTGCAAGACTTGGAATTCGAACTGGTCGATCGGCTGAATCGACAGCACCTTCGATCGAGACCTCACGACACCGCCCTGGCGGCGCGGATGAAATCGTTTCAAACCGCTTTCCAAATGCAAACGGCTGCACCGGAGGCGTTTGATGTGTCCGAGGAACCCGAACACATTCGGCGGTTGTACGGAATCGATCGAAAAGTCAAAGGCCCCGGCGCCGATTTTGCCTGGCAGTGCTTGGTCGCGCGGCGATTGGCCGAGCGTGGCGTCCGGTTCATCGAACTGATCGACACGGGTTCGCGACCCAATTGGGATTCGCACGGTGAAATGAACGAGCACGCCGATTTGGCAAACAACGTGGATCAACCGACCGCGGCGCTGATCACCGATTTGAAACAGCAGGGCATGCTGGACGAAACGATCGTGGTGTGGGCGACGGAGTTCGGGCGAACACCGACCAAGGAAGGAAAGAACGGTCGCGGTCATCACCGTGACTGCTTTAGCGTTTGGCTTGCCGGCGGCGGTTTCAAAGGCGGGCACGTTCACGGCGAGACCGACGAGATCGGGAAGTATCCGGTCACTCCGCCGGTGGAAGTCCATGATCTGCATGCGACGATCTTGAACCAGTTGGGCATCGACCACACTCGTTTGACCTTCCGCCACGCCGGTCGCGACTTCCGCCTGACCGACGTCCACGGGAACATTGTCAGTGACCTGATCGCGTAAGGGGCGTCTCGCACGGACAGCCATTGCCTTTTTCCCCGGCTCGCACGATCGGCCGGCGGGCACGATCGACCGATTCCCTCGGCGAGCCCGGCGTGCGGAGGCGATCGCGAACGCCGTGGGCCGGCTAGCGGCGCGGCGGGTGGGGAAAGCATTCGCGTGCTTTTGCGCCGGGCTGCCGGGTGATACAACAGGGCCTTCGCGATGTTGGCCGAGCAACTGGACGTCGAAAAGTGACGTCTTTCGCGGATCCGGACGGGTGGCCGAGTGGTCGAAGGCTCTAGTCTTGAAAACTAGCGTAGGGGAAACTCTACCGTGGGTTCGAATCCCACCCCGTCCGCTTCGTCGGTCTTGTGATGCCGGTCTTTTCGCAGCGGTGGAATCGAGGTGGAGCGGGTGCCGACGGCTTTGCCGGATCGGGGGACCCCGGCGACGGAGTGAGTTCCGTTATTACGGTAGGGGAATCGATTGAGTGTAAGCAGAAACGTCGTCGCGATCGGGCACCCGCTGATCGAACATCACCTGTGCACGGTGCGTGACCGGGCGACCCGTCCCGGCGAATTCCGCGCGGCGGTCCATCGATTGGCGATGCTGATCGGCGTGGAGGCGACCGGGGACCTTTCCACTCGCGAGGTTACGGTTTCGACTCCCCTGGCCGACGCCCGGTGCCGTCAGCTTTCCAGCGAGATCGGCTTGGTTCCGATTCTTCGTGCCGGGCTGGGGATGGTCGATCCTTTGTTGAGCTTGTTGCCCGATGCGTCGGTTTGGCATCTGGGGCTGTACCGCAACGAGGAAACGGCCGAGCCGGTCGGTTACTACGACAAGCTGTCCGGCCAAAATGCTCCACAAGTCGCGCTCGTGCTCGATCCGATGTTGGCGACGGGCGGTTCGATCGAATTAGTCGTCAAGCGGCTGATGAAGTGGGGCGTCGACGAGATCCGCGTGCTCAGCATCATCGCCGCCCAGCCGGGCATCGACCGCGTCAACGAACAGTTTCCCGACGTGCGATTGTTCGTCGGAGCGATCGATCCGGAGCTGAACGAACAAGCTTTTATCGTTCCCGGGTTGGGTGACGCCGGAGACCGAATTTTCGACACGCCTCAACACGACTGAACACCATGCAAGCTCGAATGATTTGCGTCTTGGGCTTGATCACCTTCATCGCCATGGCTTGGGCGGTCAGTTCGGAGAAGCGACGATTCCCCTGGCGGGTCGTCGCCGGCGGGCTGTTGTTGCAATTCGTGTTGGGGTTTTTGGTCCTGGGAACGACTTGGGGCAGGCGGCTGTTCGTCGCGATCGGGGCGGGTTTCGAGGAGGTTCTGGCCAGCGTCGGCGCCGGCAGCGGTTTTTTGTTCAGCACGGGCGAAGGCACTCCGCTGGGCGACAGTCTGCTGGGCACCTTTGCCTTCGGCGTTTTGCCCACGGTGATTTTTTTCTCGTCCTTGATGAGTGTGCTGTATCACCTGGGATTGATGCAGCGGATCGTGTGGGCGATGGCCTGGGTGATGCGGTTTTCGCTGGGCACGACGGGCGCGGAGACTTTGGCGGCCGCGGCGAACGTGTTCGTCGGACACACCGAAGCCCCGTTGGTCGTGAAGCCTTATTTGGCGACGATGACCCGCAGCGAACTGTGCGCGATGATGACCGGCGGTTTCGCCACCGTCACCGGCGGGTTGCTGGGCGTTTACGCAGGCATGGGCATCGACATTTCGCACTTGTTGACCGCGTCGGTGATCAGCGCGCCGGCGGCGTTGTTGATCGCCAAAGTCATGGTGCCGGAGATGCAGCCCGATCAGGTCAGCCGAGACATGTCGCTGAGCGGCGAAAGCGAGCACCTCAACGTGATCGGTGCGGCCGTCCAGGGTGCCAGCGACGGGCTGAAACTGGCCTTGAACGTCGGGGCGATGTTGATCGCTTTCCTGGCCTTGATCGCGCTGGTCGACGTCGGTTTGGACAAACTGGGCGACGGCGTGGCGTGGCTCGGGATTCGGCTGGGGGTTTTGAACTCGACGACCGAGTTTTCTTGGTCGCTGGGGCTGATTCTCGGATACCTGTGCAGCCCGCTGGCTTGGTTGATGGGGATTCCGGCGGCCGAGTGCTCGGAAGCCGGCCGGCTGATCGGGCTGAAAACCGTCGCCAACGAATTCATCGCTTTCGACCAGTTGGGCAAAGCGACGGTCGGACCCGAGGGCGATCTGAGCCAGCGGACGGTGACCGTGCTGACGTACGCGCTGGCGGGGTTTAGCAATTTCGGCGCCATCGGTATCCAAGTCGGCGGCATCGGCGGCCTGGCTCCGTCGCGTCGCCAGGAGTTGTCGCGGCTGGGCATGCGAGCCATGTTCGGCGGATTGCTGGCGTGCTGCATGACCGGCGCGATCGCGGGAATCTTGTTGCGGTAGACCGCCGCGATTCCAGTTAGACTGAGGGTTCGCAATGTCACTTCAACCGCCCCCTTCCCCTGCATGATTCTCCCCACCATGACTCGATTTGCTTTTGTTCGACGGTCACTTCTCGGTTACTGGTTTCCTCTGACGCTTGCCGGAATGGTCACGCTGGCCGCCGGGGCGGCCGTCGCGGACGACGACAACAAGGCCGATCCGAAGGAACCGAAGCCCGCGGCCGAACAAGCGGCCGAATCGCCCGAGGCCGATGCCGCGAAGCCTGTCGCCGAGCCGGCCGACAAGAAACCCGCCGAGAAGAAACCCGCCGACAAGAAACCGGCTGACAAGAAACCGGCTGCGAAAAAGCCCGCTGCCGAGAAGAAAGCCGAGCAGCCCGAGCCCGCGGCCGTGTCGATCTTTGCCGACGAAGCTTTGGAGGACGTCGTCCGCGCCGAGGTGTTCGCCAAACGCTACACCGACGAACCGATCACCAAGGAAGACGTCGCCAGGATTTCACGCGTCGTCGGCGTTGACAAAAAGATCACCAGTTTGGAAGGGCTTCAACACTGCAAAGAGTTGATGTTGATCGACTTGCGTGACAACGCGATCAGCGATCTGTCCCCGATCGCCGGCCTGAAGCGTTTGCAATCGGTTTCCCTTGCCGACAACAAGATCAAAGACATCTCGCCGCTGAAAGACTTGACCGGGATGCAGTTGCTGGATCTGTCGAACAACAAGATCACCGACCTGACCCCCATCGCGTCGATGGATAATCTGCGCACCCTGTACGTCGCCGACAATCGTTTGACCGACATCGCGGTCGTTGCCAAATTGCCAAAGTTGTGGTCGTTGGATTTGGCTCGAAACGAAATTCGCGATCTGCGTCCCGTCAGCGGGCTGGCTTGGTTGACGACATTGGAGATCACCGGAAACGAAGTCGATTCGCTCCAGCCGCTGGAAAAGCTTCGGGAGCTGGACATGTTGTTGATGTCGCGCAACAAGGTCGCCGACCTCGGTCCGCTGGTCGAAATGTGCAAGCGGGACGCCGAGGGCGAACGCCGCTTCGCGCCGTACCTGCAGGTCTATCTGGGCGGAAATCCGATCGGCGAAAAACAGCTCCAACAGGACAAAGCCCAGCTGGAATCGTTCGGCGTCGACGTGTTCGACCAGTGATCGCCACGCGCTTTGCTCGCGATCCGTCTGCCCGCCCAGCCACCGTCGGACGGGAGAGTCGTCCGGGACCGGCCGTCTGCCGTGTTCGGTTTGCCGGTCCAATTCGCGATAGCGAATGTGGATCAGCTCGGTCAGCTCGTCGAACCGCTGGTCGACGTGTTTTTTGACCAGAGCATCGACGAATTTGCGGTCGACGGTCGCGTCATCGGCGACCGGATGGCGGATCGTGTTGTGCGTTTTCAAATCGTCCGAGAATCGCTCGGACGTGGCCGCCTGCGTCGAGATCCGGACGTGATCCAGTTCGTGTCGAATCAACGGCGAGTCCCAGAATCCTTCGGCCCCGTCGAACTTTCGCAGCCAGATTTCATGAACCGGCTCGACGCTGATCCGGCTGAAACGAATCTTGATCGACAAGTAACGCTGGCCGGAATTGTGAACGAATCGCCAGCGGCAGTGGCTGCGAAAGTTCATCCGCAGCTCGAAACGGGTTTCGGCGTCGAAGCGGATGGATGTTCCCGCGGTCAGATGCGGCGACCCTCGGCCGCGTGAACCGTCCCCCGCCGTTGCCCGGTCGCCGCCATTGGGTCGTCCGCCGACGACGAACGTGACGCGGCCGCGACGGATCAGATCCGCGCTCGGCTCCGGCGGAGTGCCCAGTTCGTCCAACGGCAACGGTCGCGGCGACTCGGTGTTTCGGTCGACCGTCGCCGCCGCTTCATCGGTTCTCCCCGGCGCGGGGACCAGGGCGGGAACCATGGCGAAGCCGATCCCCAGGACGAAACTCGTCCATCGACGCGGTCGATGGCGATCGTGACGGCTACCGGGCGGTCGTGACGGCATCGTAGACTTTGTTCGGAAAATCGGGTTCCACCGTCCGATTGTCGATGAACGCTTTTTCGAGTTGCCGGACGATTTCGGGACGCGACCCTGCCAGATCATTCGTCTCGCCGGGGTCGTTTGCCAGGTCATACAGTTCCCAATCGGCCGGATTCTTCTTGGCGATGTCACGACGAACGGCTTTGAAGTCGCCCGAACGAATCACCGCCCAGCCGCCGTAGCCGCCGAAGTCCCAGATCATGGGGTCGTCGCGGGTCGATCGACCGGCTTTGATGGCGGCAAGCAGATCGATTCCGTCGGTCAACTGATCGATCGGGTTGCCTGCGAATGTCGAAGCCCCGGCGACGGCCGCCAGGGTCGCAAACCAGTCGGGCAGGTAGGCCGGCAGGCTCACGACGCTGCCAGGTTCGATCACGCCGGGATAGCGGATCAGACAGGGCACTCGGATGCCGCCCTCGTAGGCGCTGCCTTTGAATCCTCGGAGCCCGCCTGCGGAACCGAAGAACGTGCAGGCCGCACCGCCGATGTGAAAGTTCGGATCCCGACCGCCGTGCGTCGGCCCGTTGTCGGACGTGAAAACGACCAGCGTGTTGGCGGTCAGATTCAGATCGTCCAGTGTCGCCAGCACCGTCCCGACGTGTTCATCCAAATCGCTGATCATGGCGGCGTAGGCGGCGCGGGGACGCGGGTGGGGCAAGTAGCCGTTCTGTCCGCGATAGACGCCGTGCCCGTCGAACTCGCCACCCTCCTCGTCCCAAGCTTGCGGGTAACGGTCGATCCATTCCTGTGGCGGCTGCATCGCGACGTGCGGCTCGGTGAACGGCAGGTAAGCGAAAAAGGGTTCGGATGAATGTTTGCGGATGAACTCCACCGCTTCGTTCAAGATCAGATCCGGCGCGTAGTTCTCCGCGCGATAGTCGTCCGCGACGACTTCGCCCTTCGGTTTCCGGTCGTGACCGGGAATCGGGTAGTTGTTGATGCGGACCTCTCGTTCGTCGCTGTCCAAAAACGGCGGATAAAAACTGTGCGCGTTTCGTTGTCCGTTGTAGCCATAGAAGCGGTCGAAGCCTTGTTTGATCGGCGACCCGGAAGTGTTCGACGGTCCCAGTCCCCACTTTCCGAACGCTCCGGTGGCGTATCCGGCCGATTTCAGCACCTCCGCGATCGTGATCGCTTCGTCGGTAATCGGGAACTGCCCCGGAAAGATTCGTCCGTTGCCCGAGTCGCGGTTGTTGCGAATCTGCGCGTGCCCCAGATGCCGACCCGTCATCAACGTGCACCTCGCCGGCGCACAGACCGGTGCACCGGAGTAGTGCTGCGTCAATCTGGCCCCTTGTTCGGCCAGCCGATCCAAATTAGGTGTCTTGATCTTGTCTTGACCGTAACTGCCCAGTTCTCCATAGCCCAAATCATCGGCCATGATGAAGACGATGTTCGGCGGAGAGGTGGTCGCATCCTCCGCGACACAGGGGCGACAGGCCGGACCGGCGACCAAGCCGATCGGGATGAACATCCACAGCGCCAACCGCATAGAAACGGTGATCAAGCGGGACAGTCGGTTCATGGTGGACAACGTGGCTCGGTGGAAAACGGGGCGTGTCTCGCGGGCGACGGGATCGCGACGGTGTCAAGCAATCGACAATGATAACCGCTCGGCAGCTTCCTCGCCGTCGCCCGTGACGAGCGGGACCCGTTTACACTGAGAGGGTCGGATCGGCGGTTCATCACTCGCCGTGAATCCCCACCCCGTTTCCCTTGACACCTTGATGAAAAAGATGCCAGCTCTGCCCCGTCGCGACGCTTTGAAATTACTCGGAATCGGATCGGCTGCCGCCGGATCCCCCGCCCCCACGACCGCCGCCCAGGACGCCGGCGCGTCCGCACCCAGTTCACCGGACGTGACGCACCGATCCGCCTGGGACCAGACGTTCGATCGCGTCTTTTTGGGCGGTGATTATTGGGCCAACCCGATGGAGGATTGGCGAGTCGCGGACGGGGCGGCGGAATGCTTGACGACTGGCGGGAATCGCAACATCCAGTTGTTGACGCATCAACTGGTCGACGCGGGCAAGCCGTTCGAGACGTCCGTGACCGTGCGGCACGTCGAGACCGGCCGCGACGACGGCGGTGTCGGCTTTCGCGTCGGCGTGAAGTCGGAGATCAACGAGTACCGCAGCAACCTGTTCGCCAAGAGCGGCATCGCGGCCGGGCTTCGCGACGGAGCCCTCGTGATCGAGAGGAAATCCCGACCCATCGACGGTGCCCGAAAGCCTCAACACGTGACCTTGAAACTGACCGGCCGCCCGGCGGGCGATCGCGTCGAGTTGACCTTGCAAGCGACGGGACAAGACGGAGCCGTGTTGGGCGAATTGTCTCACAGCGTCGACGCGGGGAAATTGCTCGGGAACATCGCGTTGGTCAACAACTTCAACCCGGCCCTGAACAAGGGTCAGGGCGCTCGCTATCGTTTCGCCGATTGGACGGTCGCCGGCGACGCCTTCGAAGTCAATCCGCAACGCGCGTTCGGACCGATCCTGTGGTCGATGTATTCGCTGAGCGATTCGCGGAGCGACGAAGGCTTTGTCATGAAGATCACGGCGCTGACCGGACCGATGGGCGTCGACGATTCACAAGACGTCGAATTGCGAGTCCGTCGCGAGGGCGGCGATTGGGAATCCATGGGCACCGCGTCACTGGACACCGACGCCTGGACCGCGACTTTCCGATTGGCGAATTGGGACGAGACCCGGCCGGCCGATTACGAATTGGGGTACCGCGAAAAAAGACGCCGCGGCGATGCGGTCGAATCGAAATGGACCGGTCGGATCAAAGCCAACCCGTCGGGTCGTCCGCTGCGGATGGCGGGACTGACTTGCCAAAACGATTACGGTTTTCCCTACCAGCCGGTGTCGGACAACTTGATCAAGTTGGATCCGGACTTGTTGTATTTTTCCGGCGATCAGTTGTACGAAAATCATGGCGGTTTCGGGCTGATTCGTCAGCCCGCTGAACCGGCGATCTTGAATTACTTGCGAAAGTACTACCAGCACGGCTTGTCGTTCCGCGACGCGATGAAAGACCGGCCCACGATTTGTTTGGCCGACGATCACGATGTCTTCCAAGGCAACATCTGGGGCGAAGGCGGCAAGCCGATGGACATCGACGCCGGCGGCACGTCGTCCAACGGCGGCTACATCGAACCGGCCCGCATGGTCAACGTCGTGCATCGCACGAACACGTCCCATCATCCTGATTTTTACGATCCTACGCCCGTGTTGCAGGGCATCAGCGTGTATTACGGCGACATGGTGTACGGTAACGTGGGCTTCGCGATTCTGGCCGACCGTCAATGGAAAAGCGGCCCGCAAAACGTCGACACCGGCAGCGGCCGCGCCGATCACCTGACGGACCGCAGCATTGACCCGAAAGGCTTGGACAAGCCGGGCTTGGTGTTGCTGGGCAAACGTCAAGAAGATTTCCTGAAACAATGGGCCGACGATTGGCGGGGTCACGAGATGAAAGTCGTGCTCAGCCAAACCGTTTTCGCCGGAGTCGCCACACATCACGGCGGTAAGGACGGTTACTTGGTCGCCGACCTGGACTGTGGCGGCTGGCCGCAGACCCCTCGCGACCGGGCCATCCGCTTGATGACCGCCGCCAAACCCTTGCACGTCAACGGCGATCAACACCTGACGACGTTGGTCCAGTACGGGGTCGATCGACAGCGTGACGGGTGCTGGTCGTTCTGCACGCCGGCGATCGCGGTCGGGTATCCGCGTTGGTGGCGCCCCGACGAGATGGAAATGCCGCATCAGAATCGTCCCGAACACGGCTTGCCGAACACGGGCGAATACGTCGACGGTTTGGGCAACAAAGCTTACGTTTACGCCGTCGGAAATCCGGAAGTCGGGACGAAGAAGAATCGCTACGAAAAGGCGCACCAAAAGGCCAGCGGATTCGGGATGATCACGATCGACACGCGGGCCAAGACGTACACGCTCGACGCGTTCCGTTTCTTGGTCGACGCGACCGATGGGAATCCGGGCAACCAATTCCCCGGTTGGCCGGTGACGATCCATCAGGACGAAAACGGCGGCGAAAACCGACTTTCGTAGACGCCGCTTTCGCCACGATCGCGCCCCCCCCCGGTCGCGTCGGTTCACGGCACCACCGTTTTGGCTTTTTCGCCGGCGTGTTCTTGCACGTAGGTCGGCACGGCGTAACCGGGCAACCGGTCCCGTAGCCGACGGACCAGATCGACTCCGACTTTCGGATCGACTTCGAAGTGCGCCGCGCCTCGGACGCGGTCCAACTGGTGCAGGTAGTAAGGCTGGACGCGATGGTCGACCAGGGTTCGGCACAGGTCCTCCAGGACGTGCACCGAATCGTTGACGCCACGAAGCAGCACAGCTTGATTCAAAACGGGAATGCCACGCCCGACCATGCGGTCGATCGCGTCGATGACGGCTTGGTCGATTTCCGCGGCATGGTTGCAATGGATGACCATCCAGGGGGTGGCACGCAGCGAGCCGACGGTCGTCAAGAAAGCTTCGTTGATCCGCTGGGGGATCACGACGGGCATCCGCGAATGAAAACGGATTCGACGCACATGATCGATCGCGTCGATCGCGCCGAGCAGTTCGGCGAGTTGCCCGTCGGCGAGCGTCAGCGGGTCGCCCCCGCTCAACAGCACTTCGTCGATCTCCGGATGCTCGCGCAGGTATGCCAAAGCCTGGCCCCAACCGCTTCGCCGGCTGGCCGCTTCCTGGTACGGAAATTCCCGGCGGAAACAGTATCGACAATGCACGCCGCAGGCCGACGTCGTGATCAACAAGGCTCGGGAGTCGTATTTATGCAGCAGCGAATCACGTACCGTCGCCGACAGATCGCCGACCGGGTCCGCGTCGAACCCGTCGACCTCAAGATCTTCCCGGGCGACGGCCAAGACCTGTTTCAACAAGGGATCCTCGGGATCGCCGGGTTTCATTCGCGAAAGAAATTCCAGCGGCACGAAGGTCGGAAAAGTCGTTCGGCGGGAGAGGTCCGTCCGGTCGCCCAGGCCCAGTCGGGTCAGCAATTCCGCCGAATCCCGGACGGCCAGCTTCATCGCCGTTTGCCAGGCCACCGGGGGTGAATCGGAGGGCCGGTCGGCGCGGAACCCCGTCGGGACAAATTCCGCTTCGGCCGTTAAACTCCGCCCCACGGAGGCGGACGGTTGTCTGGATTGTGACTCAGTCAATGTTGTTTCGGCCCTGTGTTTTTCATTTTTTTCGAAACCCAACTGCATCACGAAAGCGGAGCCTGACCCGACGGTCGGGAGGAAGACGTGGCGACCTATAACACAAGCGATTTCCGCAAAGGACTGAAAGTCCAGATCGACGGCGAGCCTTATCTGATGACGGAAATGAACTTCGTCAAGCCGGGCAAAGGAAATGCGTTTTACAAATGCCGGATGAAAAACCTGATTCGTGGGACGACTTTGGAGCGAACCTACAAGGGCGGCGACAGCTTGGAATCGGCCGACGTCGAGACGACCGACGTCCAGTTTCTGTACCGTCAGGGTGTCGATTACGTGTTCATGGACGGCACGACTTTTGAACAGTACGAAGTCAGCGAAGAAGTCGCCGGCGACATCTGGAAATATTTGAAAGACGGCATGAGTTGTCAAATGACGCTGTACAACGGCAACGCGATCACGATCGAACCTCCGATCCAGGTGGAACTGGAAGTCGTCGATTGCGCCCCCGGTGCCAAAGGCGACACGGCGACCAACGTCACCAAGCCCGCCAAGGTCGAAACCGATGCCGAATTCATCGTGCCCGGCTTCATCAAGGTCGGCAATGTGATCAAGATCGACACGCGAACCGGCGATTACGTGGAACGCGTCAGCAACTGAAATGACAAACACTCTGTTCCTGCCCGAACTGCGCGAGATGCTCGCCGATCAAAATCGGGCGGAGCTGGAGGAGTTTTGCCGGACGCTGAACCCCGGTCGCACCGCCGAGTTCATGGAAGGCCTGTCGGACGAAGAGGTCTGGCAGGTCCTGCAGTTCGCCGACGGGGAACGTCGCGCCGAGATCTTCGGCTATTTCGAGGAATCGCGGCAGTTGTCGATGCTGGAGTTGCATCCGGCCGACCAGGTCGCCGCGCTGATCGAAGTCCTGCCCGACGACGACCGTGTCGACTTGCTGCAAGAACTGCAAGACGATCACGTCGCTTCGATCTTGCCGTTACTGCCCGTCGACGATCGCCGCAATATCCAGCGATTGCGGTCTTACCGAGAGGGCACCGCCGGGGCGCTGATGACCACCGAGGTCGCCAAACTGGCCCACCGGTTGACCGTCGGCGAAGCCCTGGAGGAACTGAGTCGCCAAGCCGGCGAGCTGGAGACGATTTACTACCTCTATGTCGTGGACGATGAGAATCATCTCAGCGGCATCGTTTCGACGCGCCAACTCGTCTCCTCTTTGAACCATCCCGAGCGGACGCTCGGCGACATGATGGAATCCGATGTGATCGTCGCGATCGTCGACGAGGACCAAGAATCCGTCGCCGAGAAAGTCGAAAAGTTCAATCTGCTGGCGATCCCCGTCGTCGATTCGGGGAGGCAACTGTTGGGAATCATCACGCACGACGACGTGATCGACGTCGTCCGCGAAGAACTGACCGAAGACGCCCAACGGATCGCCGCGGTCGCGCCGCTGGAAAGTGATTTCCTGCGGATCGGTCTGGTCCTGCTTTCTTGGAAACGTGGCATCTGGCTCACGATTCTGTTCTTCGCGGCGTTGTTGACCGCGTTCGCCCTGCGGCACTACGAGGCGGAATTGGAACGCTTCACTTGGCTGGTTTGGTTCATCCCCTTGATCATCAGCGCCGGCGGAAACTCGGGCAGCCAATCGGCGACCTTGGTGATCACGGCGATGACCGGTGGCGAAGTCCAGTTCAAGGACTGGCGGCGAGTGCTCGCACGCGAAGCAGTTGTGTCGCTGTTGCTGGGCATTTTCATCTCTCTGATCGGTTTCCTCGTGGCGGTGTTCATCGCGCCGAGTGCCTCGGACGCCTTGGTGATCCCGCTGACCTTGTTGTCGGTCATGGTGTGCGGCTGTCTGTGCGGCGCTGCCTTGCCGATGGTGTTCAAACGCATCGGTCTGGATCCCGCCTTGATGAGCAACCCTTTCGTTGCCGGGATCGTCGACATCTTGGGAATCGTGATCTACATCAACGTGGCGAGGGTCGTGTTGACAGCCTAGCGCTTCAAATTTCAGCCTGAATAATGCACGTCGTTTCGTCGGTCAGCGTGTATAATCAGGGGCGCGTAAGGTGCATGCACCTTCACGCAGGCGTTCGGAACGTTTTGCCCCAACGTTTCGGACGTTTTTTATGCGCCGATGTGATTCTTACCGTGTCGGGCCGGCCCACCGCGACGGACACATTGATGTCCGGCTATAGTGCCGCACAACCCTGTGTGTGGCTACGTTCTTGTGCCACGAAGGACTTGCGATCCGCCGTCCCAGAACCGATTGAACGCCATTTGATGCCCCCCGCCGAGTCCACACCGGTCGCCGATCCCGGACGCGACGCAACCCGGAGCGGTCGCCACCAACGTTCGATCGCGAGGGCAACGGCGTCGGCTGTCCGTTGCCGCGGGCTCTCGGTGCATTTCACCACCGGGAGAGGCAAGTCACGTCGCACGATCGCCGCGGTCAATGACGTGAACCTGAGATTGGCCGCCGGACAGATCACCGCCCTGATCGGTCCCAGCGGTTGCGGTAAAACGACTCTGCTTCGCGCGATGGCCGGATTACAATCACCGGCCGAAGGCGGCGTCGTGCTGGAACCGGTTTCGCGGTCGACGCGTGGCGAGATCGCTTTCGTCTTTCAGCAACCCGCGCTGTTGCCTTGGCGGACGACGCTGCAAAACGTGATGCTGCCCTTACGGTTGACCGGTTGCTGCCCGCGCTCGGAAAATGTCCACCGCGCTGTGGCGATGCTGGAAACCGTCGGGTTAGCCGATTCGTTGCAGCGAATGCCGCATCAGCTTTCCGGTGGCATGCAGATGCGGGTTTCGATCGCGAGGGCCTTGGTCACCCGGCCCCGTCTGTTGCTGCTGGACGAACCGTTTGCGGCACTGGACGACATGCTCCGCAGCCAACTGGGCGAACTGCTGCAGCGACTTTGGGCAGAACTTCGGTTCACCGCCGTGATGGTGACACACAACATTGCCGAGGCCATTGAGCTTTCGCACCAAGTCGTCGTGATGCGTGAAGGTCGCTGCGCACCGATCCTGGACAACCCGCTGGAATGGCCGCGCGATCCGAATCTCCGCCGCCGGGCCGCGTTCGGTGAATTCTACGGGGTCGTCAGTGACGCTTTGCGGGGCCAAGCTCCGATCAACGCGATGACCGACGGGCAGCGACGGGTGTCGACGTGAACGCCGGCGAAGCAACGACCGGTTGGCGAAGTGCGGCGATGACTATCGTCTCGATCGTTGCCGTGGCGGCCGTCGCGCTGTTGTTCTGGTACGCGTTGGTCGCGGTGTTGGACCTGCCCAAGATCCTCTTGCCCAGTCCCTGGCAGGTTTTGCGGGCCGGCTGGGCCGAGCGAGAAACGCTGCTTTGGGGAACCTGGATCACGGGAGTGACCGCGGCGGTCAGTTTACTGGTCGCCTTGGTGATCGGCGGCGGACTGTCCGTCTTGTTCAGTCAATCGGCGCTGATCCGTCGAGCGTTTTTTCCCTACATCGTGTTCTTGCAAACCGTACCGATCGTCGCGATCGCCCCGCTGTTGGTGATCTGGAGCGGTTACACGTTTCGCAGCGCCGTGATCGCGACGGTGATCATTTGCCTGTTTCCGATCATCAACAACACGACGACCGGATTGATGGCGGTTCGCAGAGACCACGACGAGCTGTTTCGGCTGTACGGTGTCGGTCGCACCGGACGGCTGGTTCGACTGCAGTTCCCCGGGGCGATGCCTCAGATCATGCTAGGGCTGCGGATCAGCAGTGGTCTGGCCGTCATCGGCGCGATCGTGGCAGAATTCTTCGTCAGCAACGGTTCGACCTACGACGGCTTGGGCGCGTTGATGACCGGCTGGCAGGGGCGTTCGCAAACCGACGCCCTGATGGCCGCGTTGTTTGCCTCCGCCGCCCTCGGTCTCGTTCTTTTCGGCTTCGTCCAACTCGTCGCGGCGACCGTGCTGCGACGCTGGACGCGGCTGGAGACCTAAACGATCAAGCGAGCCTTCTTTTCCTGCTCAACCGAAACGAACACGCGAACATGTCTACATCTGCCAAGCTCAACCGACAAACCTTCTTGCGTTCTTTGGCAGCGTTGCCCGCCCTGGTGACCGGATGCAATCGCGACGCGTCCCCGGGCGTCAAGGTCCAACTGAATTGGTATCCCGAATCGGAACACGGCGGCGTTTATCAGGCCTTGGCTGACGGCACCTACCAGGCGGCCGGCTTGACCGTCGACGTTCGACCCGGCGGGCGTGCCACGCCCGTCGCGCCGGAGTTGGATTTGGGGCGTTGTCAGTTCGCGATCACCGGCGCCGATGACGTCGTTCAGTTTCGCAGCGAAGGTTCCGACGTGGTGGCCGTTTTGGCCGCCCTCCAAAACCATCCGCGTTGCATCATGGTCAATGCCGCCAGCCCCGTCGAAAACTTTGCGGATTTCGCCTCCAGCGGCATGACCTTGCAGTGTCAGCCCGGGCGTGGCTTTCTGGCGTTCATGGAGCAGAAAGGTTTCCTCAAGACTGTCAAGCAGGTTCCCTATCACGGCAGCGTTTCCTCGTTGGTGACGGACCCGACGATTGCCATTCAAGCTTATTCCTTCGCCGAACCGTTGTTGGCGCAGCAACAAGGTGTCGCCACCCGACAATTGATGGTCAGCGAATTGGGGTGGAATCCCTATTCCAGCGTCTTGGTGACGACCAACGAACTGATTCAAAACCGACCGGAACTGGTCGGTCAGGTCGTCAAGGCGACCCGGCGGGGATGGGAAAACTATTTCCGTGATCCGAAGCTGGGAAACGCCGCCATTCTTTCGGCGAACCGTCACGGCATGACCGCGGAAGCGTTGGCGTTCGGCGCCGAACAGATGAAGCCGCTGGCCATGCCGGCGGGTTTCGATCCGTCAAATTTCGGACGAATGACGCGGGAGCGTTGGCGTGATTTGGTCACCCAGATCGACAGCTTTGATACGGCCCGGGCCGGAAAGGTGGACGCGTCGCAATGCTTCACCAACGAATTCTTGCCCTCGGATCAACCAGCGGCTGCCACCGGCGGCTAGTCGATGGTCGCTTTCATCGCGCGCACGTGGTGATCGAACCACAGCGGGGCCAAACGCCGCATCACTGCGACCCGATTGTGGACCAGTCCGTCCAGTTCCAGGTACGTGTGGTCGATGTCCAGTTCCAGCAATAAATCGTGAAAGTCGCGAATCGTCTGGATGTGACCACCGTCTTTCGTCCCACACAGGATTTGAATCCGAACCAAGTCATTGATTTTGTCTCGATTGGCGCGGGTCACCGCGTAAACATCGTTGGCTTCCCACACGCTGCGTTCGTCACCGAGCAACAGTCCGCCACGCTCGTCCGGCGGAGTTTGATCGTAGATCTCCAGCAGATGCGGTACATTGCCGGCTTGGCAATTCAACGAACAAAACAATTCCGGATGACGAACGACCAGCCGCGTCGCCCCGCGTCCCCCCATCGAAAATCCTTCGATGCAGCGGCCGCTGCGATCTGAAATCGTACGGTAATTCGCGTCGATCATCGGAATGAATTCGTCGATGAAGATCGATTCGATCGGATAGCGGCCGTCGGCACTGTCTTTATAGAACGTACTGTGGCCGCCGTTGAAAAACGTCATGATCATCGGCGGCACGATGCCTTTCGTGATCTGTTCGTGCAGCAACTCCGCCGCATTCAATCCGCGCAGTTCGTCGCCGCCATTTCCGTGCAGGTTGTAGATGACGGGGAAACGCCGGCTCGAATCGGCTCGGTAGGACGGTGGCAAGTAGATGCAATAACCAATGTCTTGATCCACCAATTCGCTAGGAAACGTGTGATGCGCGACCCCCGTCGGTAGCGGCAAGTCTGATTCCTGTGGCGGATTGATCCACCGGATCGAAGGCCCAGGCTTGGAATCGCTTTGTGCAAATAGTGACGATTCCGTGAAACCGGCAAGAACACAGCAACCGGCAAGAAAATATCCGAAACGCCCGCACATGTTGTAAAACCAATTCAATGAAAAACGCGAAAGAAAAGAAACGACGCGGTCGGCTTCGGCAACGCGAAGCTCCGTCGAGGTTGGTCACAACGCATGAGCGGAGAGAAACCTGACTTGGTCTCGCGATCATGGCGGGAGGCCGAGTCTCCGGCCACAATTGTTCTCCGCTCAACGGACCTTGACCAGCTTCATGATGCGGCCGGAGACGTTCCAGTCCTGGACGTAAAGGTTGCCCTCTTTGTCCCACGACGATCCGTGAGTCCCGCTGAAGACGCCCTCGATCCATTGGTCTTGCGGAACGTTGAAACTGCCGCGTGTTTTCGGATTCGAGTTGTGTCCCAGCACCGCGATGATCGTGTTGCTTTTGTCCAAGATGACCAGTCGTCCTTGCAAGTCAGGAACCGAAACGTAATCGCCCCGGATCGAAACGGAAGTCGGCATTCCCAGACCGGAAACGACGACCTCGATGAACTCACCGTCCAGGCCGTAGTGAACCAAGCGACCCTTCGGTTTGTGATTGCGGTCGCAAATCAACAGCCTTGGCGGGTCATACCGGGTATCCAAAGTCATCCCGTGGGCGGTGTTGAATTGCTTCAAACCGTTCCCTTTGACGCCAAAGTGACGAAGGTATTTGCCGTTCTTGTCGAAGCGAAAGACATGGTTGCTGGCGTAACCGTCCGAAAGAAAAATGTCTCCGTCGGGCGACACCGTGATGGCGGTCGGGCTGAATTTCTCCAACTTCAATCCCGACTCCTCCGGAAACGGCAAGCGAAGCACGACTTGCCCGCTGTGGGCGTTGAACTTGATGCCTTCGCCGTCTTTGTTGCGTGCACCATAGATGAATTCTCCGCCGACTTCTTCACGGATCTCCATGTCATGGATGTTCGAATAATCTTTCCCCAAGTATGACTGGATGACTTGTCCCTCGGGCGTGAACACAAACACGCCTTGTTGGGCGCTGGTGTAAATGTTGCCAGCCTTATCAACCACCACGCCGCCGTGCGTGGGGCCGATCGCCGAATTTCCGTCCGGACGAAGCCCCCATCCGGGAACCGTGTCAAACGTCATCTCGCCACAGCCCATTCGGACGGGCATTGGATCCGCGGCGAAAGCACGCGGCAGGAACAATAAAGAAAGAAAAAGCGTGGCCGAGCCGACGCGAAGATGATTCAGCATTTGCAATCCGATGGAAGGGAGGTTTGGGGCGGGGAAATCGTTCAGGAGGGAGCGCCAGCGCTTCGGGTTACCGTGTTCCGAGTAACCCTCATTCGTTTTCGCGGCAGTTCGCGGCGAAGGGCAGACGAGAATGACCACGGGCCGCGATCGAGATCACTCCACGGCAAGCCGACGTCGATACACGGTCGTGCCGTTGGTGACGTACAGGTAGCTGTGTCCCGGGCCGGCCAAAACACAACTCGTCAGTGGTTCGTCGGGATCTGGTTTCGGCAGCACGCCGCAAGGCCGACCGGTCGGATCAAAGATTTGCACGCCGACCGCGCTGGTCACGTAGTAGCGTCCGACTTTGTCGACCGACATGCCGTCGCCGCGGGAAGCCGTGTGGTAGGGCGGCGGTTCGTTGAACCGGAACTCGCCTTCAGGGTCGACGGTCAAACGCATCGGCATCGTCGGCATCTTGGCGTCCAGTTCGCCCTTCTTTCCCACGCGGAACGTCCAGGTCGTCATGCCGCCGGAATCGGACACCGCCAAAGTGCCGCCATCGTCGGACAAGGCAATTCCGTTGGGCCGCGTGATGCCGACGTCCACGGCGGTCGACTCGCCGGACGTCGGATCGATGCGTGTCACTTGTTTGATCTTGGTTTCCGTGATCAGGATCATCCCGTCGCCGGTAACCGCCAAATCGTTCGGCTTGACATTGTCGGCAACGGTTTCGACTTTGCCGGAATCGGGATGGATCGAAATCACACGGTTCGCGGAACCTTGGCAACCGTAAAGTTTTCCGTCGGGGCCGAATTCCAGTCCGCTGACGGCTTGGTCGGTGATCGTCGTTTTCTTGCCGTCGGTGACGTCAATGCGATAGACCGCGGGTGCTTTCATGTCGCAGAAGTAAAAGTTGCCTTCTCGGTCGGTACACGGTGCGTCGGCAAATCCCAAGTCTTTCGCGACGACTTCCCAGGTCCGCCCCGGTACCAACAAGTTCAACAGGGTCAGGTCACCTTTCAAGTCGTCGCTGGTGTCGATTTCGGGCACGTGCGTTTCGTTTCGCCACAACCATTTCATGGCTTCGGGAAACAGCGGACTGCCGAAATCGGGTCCGTGCGAGTAACCCTCGGCCCAATCAAAGCGGGTGTCGTATCCCATGTAGCTCAGCGCCGATGCCATCCGCTGGTTCGCCCAAGGCCAGCTTCCGAACTGATTGTCGACGTCGCCGCTGGTGTCGGCCATGTAGATGCGAATCGGTTTGGGCTCCGTTTTGCGGACCAATGCCGGGTAAACGTTGCCGCCGCGGATGTTGGTGAAGCTGCCGACACTGGAGTAGACCTTGCCGAACTTGTCGGGGCGTTCCCAAGCCACCGTGAACGCACAGATGGCGCCGGAACTGGACCCCGCGATCGCTCGCATCGCGGGATCCGTGCTGATGTTGTAGCGGGATTCGACCGTCGGCAAAATTTCTTCCAACAGGAATTGTGAATAGCGATCGCCCAAGCTGTCGTATTCGAAGCTGCGGTTGGACGATTTGTTGCCCTGGCGTGGCTTGGTTTTCTCATGCCCGGGATTGATGAACACCGCGACGGTCGGTGGCATCTCGCCGCGTGCGATCAAGTTGTCCAAAACGATGGGAATTCGCCATTTTCCTTCGACATCGCTAAGCCGCTGACCGTCTTGAACGACCAACAACGCCGCAGGTGTGGACGCGTCGTATTGATCGGGAACGTAGATCGACCAGTCACGAATCGTGCCGGCGAAGATCTCGGACTCCCAAGGCGGCATGGTTTCGACCTTGCCGCGGGGGACTTTGTCACCGGCGATCTGATCGGGATGAGCCTGCCAGCCCGGCTTGGTTTCCGGCGACGGAATGACGGTCGGCGCGGCATCGTCATCCCACAACCAACGCAATGCATCGGAGAAGACTTTCCCGGCGAACTTGCCCGTGTGACCGCCTTCGGTCATGACCAACTTGTACGGATAACCGGCATACTGCAACGCGGCGGCTAAATCTTGATTCCCCAGCGGCCAATTGCCGTGCAGGTTGTTCAGGTCGTCCCGGCCGTCGTGCAAATAAATCTTCAGCGGTTTCGGATCGGCTTTGGTTTTGCGGACCAGTCCCGGATAGGCCCAACCGCCACGGATGTTCGTGAAGCTGCCGATGTGGCTGAGTACTTTGCCGAATGCTTCGGGCCGCTCCCAAGCCACCGTGAAAGCACAGATGCCGCCCGAGGAAATGCCGCACACGGCGCGATCCGCCGGGTCTTGGGAAACGTTCAAGCCTTGGGTGGCGGTCGGTAAAAACTCGTCGATCAAGAAACGAGCGTACCGATCCCCGAGGGAATCGTATTCGAAGGAGCGATTGCTGCGATCCGCCGCGTCAGGCAGTGTCGCGGGGACGGTGCCGGGATTGACGAACACGGCGATCGTCACGGGCATCGCCTTTCGGCCGATCAGCTCATCGAAAACCGCGGGAACCCGAAAAGCGCCGTCGGGTCTGGCATAGTTCTTGCCATCCATGAACACCATCAGGCCGGCGGGTTTGGCCGGATCGTATTCCGCCGGGACGTAGACGCTGTACTCCCGGGTCGTTCCCGGAAAAATTCGGCTGCTGTCAAACACGCCCGAGGTCAATTCGCCCCGCGGTGCGGTCGCTTCGCCCCCTTGGACGATTTCGTCGGCGGTGATCGGTCCGACAAGCTGACACGCAAGGCCGGTAAGCAGCAGTGCCGCGACCAATGTTTTCGACATGGATTTCATCGGGAACTGGTTTTGAAAAAGTGGAATCGAGAATGGTCGGGCGGGAAGCCGCCGGGGAGCCCATAAGTTAGTCGAAGCCGCGCCCGTCGTGTCCGTCGCCGACCGCTAGCCGTCCTTTCCGGTCACGATCCGGCTGAAACCTCGGCCCGCGCCCGACCGGCCGAACGCCGACTTTGCGTCGCCGGAAACGTCGTGAAACACGTCTTGGGAATTGACCTGACGAAGATGTTCCCGTCCGTGCTAAAAGCTTTTTCATCTGGTCCGCCGGGGCCACACGATTGCTTTGCCACCGCAATGACGAGAACTATTCGATGGGCCTTCCCTTTTCCGCCGACACCCAAATCGCGTCGATCAAAAAAATCCTGCACGGCGTGGCCGAACCACTGGACTTGAACGTTTCGGTTCGACTGTGGAACGGCGAAGTCATCCCGCTGGGCAGCGAAACCGATGGCAGATACACGATCCGATTGTCCGGCCCCGGCGTGATCGGCGCCCTGATACGTCGTCCGACGCTGGAAACGTTCGTCCGATTGTATGCGACCGGGCACGTCGATTTCGAGGGCGGCGACTTGATTGAATTCACCGAGGCGATCAAGGCGAAACGTGAAAACCGGCAACGCCTGAAACAAATCAGCAAGCCGATGCTGGTCAAAAACACCCTGCCGTTTCTGTTCGCCAAGAAGCCGGCGGGAACCATCCGGCACGGCTTTAACCACGACATGATCGGACGCAAGGAATCCAAACGAGACAACACCGACTACATCCAATTCCACTACGACGTCGGGAATGATTTTTACAAGTTGTTTTTGGGCGACCAGATGCAATACACCTGCGCCTATTTCAAAGACTGGTCCAACACGCTGGAACAGGCACAGCACGACAAGATGGACATGATTTGTCGCAAGCTGCGATTGGAAAGCGGTGACCGAATGTTGGACATCGGTTGCGGCTGGGGCGGTTTGATCTGTCACGCGGCCCAGCATTTCGGCGTCCGTGCACACGGCATCACTTTGTCACAGCAGCAGCACGACTTTGCCAAGGAAAGAATCGAGCAACTCGGCTTGCAAGATCGGGTCAGCGTGGAGATCTGTGATTACGCGGATCACGAAGGAACGTACGATAAAATTTCCAGCATCGGCATGTCGGAACACATCGGCGCGGCCAATTACCCGCGTTATTTCGGCAAGATTCGCTCGATGCTTCGCGATCGCGGCGTGATGCTGAATCACGCGATCGCGCGGAGTTCGAAAAAGTCGAAACGGGCCGCCGCGCGAATTCGGCCGGAGCGGAAATTCATCCTCAAATACATTTTTCCCGGATCCGAATTGACGCCGGTCGGAATGACCACCGACGTCATGGAACAAACCGGTTTCGAAGTCCACGACGTCGAATCTTGGCGCGAACATTACGCGTTGACGCTGCGATTTTGGTGTCAACGATTGTCGGCCAACAAGGAGGCCGCGATCGAAATGGTCGGTGCGGAACGATATCGACTGTGGGTGGCCTATCTGGCAGGCGGATCGGGCGGTTTCGCCAACGGATCGATCAAGCTGTTCCAGGTCGTGGCGACCAAACGCGCCGGCAAGGGGCTTTCGGGCATGCCGCCGACCCGTGAACACCTTTACCGCGCCGCCGCTTGAACATCACGGTTGGGCTTGGTCCGACACGCCCATCCCTGTCCCCGTGGTACCGCCGGCGCGAGGATCGGCGACCCCGACGAAGCGTCCGTCCGGGGTGCGGCGGATCGCCTGAGTCACGCCGGCGGCGGAAAGATATTCGACGCGATGGCCGAACGACTTCAGGCCTTCCACCAAAGACTGATCCGCCTTGGCTTCGACGAACAGTTTCGCCGGTATCCACTGATGATGGATGCGTGGCTGTGAAACGGCTTGATCGATGGATCGGCCACCATCCAGGGTTCTGACGATCGCCAACACGACTTGCGTGATGATCTTTGGTCCGCCGGCGGCACCGACCGTCAGTACGGGCACGCCGTCCTTCAGAACGATCGTCGGGCTCATCGACGACAGCGGACGTTTTCCGGGTTGCACGGCGTTGGCACGACCGCCGACCAATCCGAACGCGTTGGGCACGCCGGGCTGTGCCGAGAAATCGTCCATCTCGTTATTCAGCACGATGCCGGTCCCGGGAACGACGACTTTGGATCCGAACGTCGTGTTGATCGTCGCGGTGATCGCTACCCAGTTGCCGTCGGCATCCGCGGCGGCGATGTGGGTCGTGTGTTTGCGAAACAGGTCCGACCGCCAATGATTCGGCGTTCCATGGCTTTGCACCGGAGTCGTCTGATTCACGTCGATTTTCGCGGCCAAGGTTCGCGCGTACGGCTTACCGGCCAAACCTCGGGGGACGTCGGCGAAGTCCGCGTCGCCCAACCAGTGCGCGCGGTCGGCGAAAGCCAACTTCATCGCCTCGGCAATGACATGATGGGCTCGGGCCGAGTCGTTTTTCAGCATCGCGGGCAGATCGAAGTTCTCCAAGATGTTCAAGATCTGTGCGACGTGGACTCCTCCGCTACTCGGCGGTGGAAACCCGATGACTTCGTAACCGCGATAGGTCGTTCTCAGCGGCGTCCTTCGTTTAACTCGGTACGCCGCGAAATCTTCTTTGCTGATCAGGCCGCCGTGCCGCCGCATCCAGGCGGCGACTTCGTCGGCAAATTCGCCTTCGTAGAACCAATCCGGTTCGCCGGCGATTCGGCGATACGAGCGAGCCAGATCCGGCAGACTCAGAACGTCCCCCGTGGCGTAGTCGCCGCCGCCGGCTTTGATCAACATTTTTGCCGTCGCCGGAAACCGCAGGATGTCCTCGCGGGTCGCTTTCAGTTTTCTCGCGTAGCCGGCATCGATCGCAAAACCGTCATCGGCAATTTCGGCCGCCGATTTCAGAAAGTCGTTCAGGTTCAGCCTTCCGCTCGTCGACACGGCTTCGCGATACGCGGCCAGTGCCCCCGGAACCGCGACGGCCAACGGCCCGGTTCGACTGAGCTGCGGATCGGCCACGCCGTCGACCAGGAACATCCCCTCGGTCGCGGCCGCGGGTGCCGTCTCCCGTCCGTCGATGGCGACGACTTGACCGTCGGCTTGGCGGATCAAGACGAAACAGCCGCCCCCCAAACCCGAGTTGTGACCATCCACGACACCCAGCGTGATCGCGGCGGCGACGGCGGCGTCGATCGCGTTGCCGCCTTGCCGGAAAGCCCGCAATCCGGCCTCGGTCGCAAGCGGCTGGACCGTCGCGATGATCCCTTGGGCGTGCGGCGGCTCGGCCGATCCGACACCGATGTCCCAGCGAAACGCTAAAAGCAGCGTGGCGAAAACAAGCAGGGTGCGGGGGCCAAAAGCTTTCATGGTCGGCGGGGTCATGTGGACAGGGGCTAGAACGCAAGACAGTTGTCGCATGTGACCCCGTCATCTTAATCGGCTCGTGGGGCGAGAACGAGTTTGCCGGCAATCGCAGCCACCGATCGAGTTCGGTTAGAGAACCCAGGGGCTTGCCAAATCTTGATCAAGTCATTGCTGCATCCGGCGATCAGACGCTCGTCTTGGACGTCAAAGTCCAGGTCGATGACCCATCCGCCGGTCGGTTCCGTGACGAAAACCTCCCGCCAGGAAGTCGTCTGCCACAATCGGATTCGGCCATCCGCGCCTCCCGATGCGAGTCTCGAGCCGTCCTCGGAAAACTTCAACGCCATGACGCGGGCCGAGTGTCCGGCCAATTCGAAATGCCGTCGCGACAGCATGTCATAGATCACGATCTTTCGACTCTCGCCGCACATCGCCAGATAACGTTCGTCCGGTGAGATCGCGATCTCGCGAACACCAAAGTCCGGTCGAACCCGGTGAAGTTCCCGGCCCGCCTTGGTGCAGACCTTGACCCGACGATCGACCGAAACCGTGACGATCGCATCGGCCGACGGAAAGACCTCGATCGCAAAAACGGCCGCCTCATGCTGCGAATAAGCCGATTCGATACGGCCGTCGGATGACATCCGCGAAATCCTGCCGTCACGGCCGCCCAGCCACAAACAGTCTTCCGCCGCGTCGTAAGCCACACGGACATACGGCCCGTGTGATGCGACCGAGTGGGAACAACCGATCTGCGTCGGTGTCTGATCCTTGACCGAGCGGCCCGGGAGGTTCGTCAAAGGGCTTGTCGACTCGCGTTGTTGTTCGACGATGATCAGCTTGCCGTTTTCGTCGACGGCCGCGATGCGAATTCGGCCCACATCGCGATCAGGTAAAAATTCCACGTCGACCACATTGGCGGACTCGGTGTCGTGTCGAAACAGCAACTGGAAATCGTCGGCTTGCCGACATCGCACTTCGCCGGTTTCGGTGCCGATGGCGACGAGCCGGTCCCGGCGATCCAGGGCGATGCAGCGTGGTTTATGATTCAGTTTGTGAACGGTCGGTGTCATCAAGTCGGGCCGCCAAAACCGGATCAAGCCGTCGCCGTCGGCCGTCGCCAGCACGCCGGAGTGAGGACAGAAATCGACCGCTGCCACGGTCGAACTGTGCCCGCGAAAGTCCGCAAGGTGTCGGTGGTACAACGGCCGGCCGTGCCGATCGGTCAGACGCGAATCCCAAAGCTGGACTTGATTGGCGTTCGCGCCGAATGCGATCAGCGACGATTCTGCCGATTCTTTGACGCTCGACACAGCGCCGCCGGCGATCGACTTGACGACCTCCAGAGTCGGAAACGCGTACTTGCCACTTTCGGGATCCGGCGGGCCGAGTTGCCAGCGAGCAACCAATCCGTGGGACGTTCCGACCAGAACTTGTTCGTTACCGCCGGAAAACGCGACGCTGCGGACTTCGGTTTGGTGTTGACCGGGATTGCAAATCCGACAGCTGCCCAAGGCCTTCCGATTCGATGCGTCATAGATAGAAAACGAGCCCCAAAGTTTCTTGAGATGATTCGTGCGGTCGCCCACGACAAGAAGTTTTCCGTCGGGCGAAAACTTGCAATCCGTGACGAATTTCTCCGTCGGCGTTTGGATCCATCCCTGTCGCAAGTCATCAAGTTGCCACCAAAACAGTCCTTCGTTGCCGCACGCCACTAATTGTCTTCCGTCGGGACTGATCGCGACTCCTCGAAGCATCGCCGCACTCACCTGTGCCTTGTAGACGACTTCGTCGGCGGCGTAGTCCCAGACGTACAGCTCGCCGTTGTTGCAGGCGACCGCCAGCAGGGTTCCGTCGGGTGTGAATGTGACCGCCGTTCCGCGATGGTTGCAATTCAGTTCCGCGATGATCGTCTTTGTCCGTACAGCCAACACGGCCGCGCAACGACTGCTTGCTTGCGTGATCGCCAGAGCGTCGCCGTCGGGCGAATAGGCAAGATCGCTGATCGCATGGACGCCATAGGTGAACGAGCCGACGAGCTCTGGTGGATGGCATTGTGACCAAAGGTGATGCCATTCCCAGCCGCGAAGATCGGCTTCGGCGGTCGCGGGGATCTGCGTCTCGAGCAGTTGGACGGTCTTGGCAAAGTTGCCTTGGACGAAGTGCGTGTGCGCGTTTCGAATCTCGGCGACGTAGGTTCGTGCGGCGAGTTCCTGATTCGCCGCGAGCGTCTGCCAAGATTGCCAAATGAACGAGGCAACACCGATCAGCAAAGCCGACGTGACGAGCATTCCGGTGAACGCTGCGACGCGGTGACGGTGGACGAACTTTCGTGCCGCCAAAGTGCGCGAAGGCGATGGGATGGATAAACGCTCACCGCGTAAATGACGACGAACGTCCTGAGCCAATTCACCCGCCGACTGATACCGCAGCGCCGGATCCTTTTGCAACGCCGTGGCGGCGATCCATTCCGGTTCACCGGACACACGACGCACGAGTCGTTTGGGCGGACTGCTGCGATCTTCGGCAAGTCGCGTCAGATTCGGTGCTTCACGAAGCTGTTTCGAAACTCGCCGCGGTTCTTGATGGCGAATCAAATGACAAATCGCATCGATATCCGAAAGATCTTTGGCGGATTCGGCGAGCGGCGGTCCACCGGTCAGCAACTCGTACAGCACCGCGCCGAGTGCGTACACGTCGCTACGGGTGTCGACGGCACCGGGACGAAGGCTCAATTGTTCCGGGCTCATAGATTGCCACGTTCCCAGGACTTGGCCGAACCGAGTCATGGTGGCTTGTTCGTTCCCTTTGGCGACCGATTTGGCGATGCCGAAATCGATGACTTTCAATTCCGGCCGGCCTTCGACAACGGAAACCAACAGGTTGGACGGCTTTAAGTCGCGATGAATGACGGCTTGACGATGGGCGAACTGAATCGTGTCACAAAGATCGGCAAACAATTCCAGTCGCTGATCGATGGTCCATCGCTCCGCATCGCAATGAACGTTCAAGGCTTGGCCCTGAATCCATTCCATCGCAAAGAAGTGATATCCTTCAGCCACGCCGGCGTCCAAAAGCTTGGCAATCCGAGGATGATCCAAAGAGGCCAGGGTTTGCCGTTCGAATTCGAAACGGCGAATCGCTTCCTCGTTCCCGAATTCAGATTTCAGTACTTTTAACGCGACGTTTCGACGAACCGGATGGTGCTGGATCGCCAAGAATACGATTCCCATCCCGCCTTGGCCGATCACGCGGACCAGTTCGTAATCGCCCAGGACACGTGGGTAAGTAAAGTCCGACTGGCCACCCATCGTCACCGACGTCTCTTGACTTGCGATCGCGTGAATTTGGTGACGCACGGTTGCCGAATCGGACAGCTGCTCCAAACGCGCGACACAGGCCTTGCACTCACGCAAATGGGATTCGGTACGCTCGAAGTCTTGATCCTCCCCTTCGCCGATCGCGAACGCACGCAGATCATCGCCGCTGGGATGCCAGGTCACGCCAAGTCCTCCATCGAAAGCGCGTGTCGTTTCAGACGTCGAAGCACTCGGCTTTTGGCCGTGATCACGGACGCTTTGGTCATCCGCAACCGCCGAGCGACTTCGTCGGCCGAACGTTCCTCGAAGACCTGTTGTTGGAACGCGGCAATGGTGTGTTCCGCAAAATCCGGGGCGACGTTTTTGAGCAATCGACCGACAAGAAAAGAACTATGTTCTCGATCCCACTGCGACGCCAACTCGCTGTCGTCGCGCTCCAACTGCACGACCGACCATTCGAGTTGTTGCACTTTTGTGCCACACAGATGGGACCGCCGTCGGAGAAACGTTTTCAGTTGATTCGCGGTGATCCGGCGGAGCCAAGAACGAAACGCGCCGGTGTTTCCGTTGTGCTCGAAACGCTCGAGTTCCCGCACCAACACGCACATCACGTCCTGACGAACATCGGCCGCTTGATGCGGGTCCAGGCCCTGACGGGCGAGCCAATTCTCGATGAAAGGTTCGTAGGTCGAAAGAAAGTCCCGCCACGCGTTTTCATCCGAAAACGATCTGACTTTCCGCAGCAGATCCAGCGAAGTCGTCAACGCCATCGAGTCACCAGTCTTCAAGCTTCGAGGGGGCCTTGAGCAGGAAGAACGAATGCCCGTTGATCATCCAACGAACACACGATGTTAACACGGGTGCCTTCAAGCCACCCGGAGGTGGATTCTAGCAGAAATTCGCAAAGCAGGTGTCATTCGGAGGACCGCGGTTGCCTTTCCTTGTCGACGAAGGCGATTCGCGGTCGCAGCGGGGGACTGTGAAACGTCAGCGTCGACGATCGTGTCGATTCATCCGATTTCCGTTCCCGCATCCACCAGGGATTTTTCGATCATGAACGTTTTCCCCATCGCCATGGTCGCGATCGCTAACGGCAAAAAAACCGCTGGCGTCCAATCCCTCGTTATTTCAAGCGACGGCGACACGCACACTTGGACGAGAACCGGAACCACGGACGGCGTTCCGGATCAAGAACAGATCACGATCTGGACCCGCGTGCACCAGGGCAACTGACCCTCAACGCCGATCCCTTGAGTGTCCCATGTCCATCAAATCAAAACCTCACAAAAGTTACTTGCCTCCCTTTTCAAGGTCATCGTCTTTCATGTTCCGTCAATATCTATTCATCGTTGCGATCGTGTTAGGCATGTTGCCTTCGGCTTTTTCGCAAGAAGCACGCGAGTCGCCGCTTCCCGCGGAAGCGACCAAATTGATGTCGCGTCTTATCGGGACTTGGACGACCGAGGGGGTTCGCAATGGAACACCCTTCACAGGGCTCTATCAGGTTCGCTTCAACGAAGCGAAGTCCGGATTGATTTTCTTCAGTCGCGAAGGCGACCGGCTTTCGCATGGCGTCGGATACTGGGATGCCGCGACCGGCGAACTGGTCGAAACCTGGATCGGCAACGGTCTGTCGCTTGCCCTACGTGTCAGTCCCGTCTCCGGGGACACCGCGGACGGACGAGCGGTCTTGTTTCTGCCCGGTGGCGAACAGGCGACGGTCAACACCACGACCACGCACTCCGAGGGTCAGTTCAAGTTCGACGGCAGCGAAGGCGGCGGCGAGACTTTCCAATGTACTTTCACACGCGTACCGATCGAACAATCGGAAGCGGCGCTGGCGAATTACGGGCAGTTCATGGTCGGGGGGACTTGGGTGTGCGATTCACAAACGCCCGCGGCCAAACATCGCTACACGTGGCGTCCCGGCAAGACGACGCTCGTGCTGGACCGGCAATCGGGTGAATATCCGGGTCTGACGCTGATCTCCGTCGACTACGCATCGCAGAGCGTGGTGGGCCAGGACGTCGACGACGACGGGACCGTCGGCCGGGGGATCTGGCTGCAAACGGACGACGACACCTGGCTGATGTATGGACGCTACTCGTCCGAGTCGGAAGTCCAGGACTTCCAATTGACGTTGCATCGAGAGTCACCAGATGAACTCCGCACGTCAGGAACTTTGATCGTCAATGGGAAGGAAACCACGATCAACGAAATTTGGAAACGCAAACGGGATCGGTGACCCGTCTGTGGTGCAAACTCAAAAAACGTCTTTCTATGTTCCCTTCCTTGATTCGCTGAAGAGTATTTTGATGAAACTGGTAGCACCCTCCGCAACAGCTTTTCTGTTGATCGTGGCTTTGGCCCAATCCACTTCCGCACAGGATCACCAAAAGGCTTTTGAGTCTTTTGGGGAACTGATGATTGGCAGTTGGACACCGGAAGAACAAAACAATGCGACCGGCCCGATCCGGCATGTTTATTCGGAAACCCTTGACGGAAAATTCATCAAGGCGGACGGCAGCCAGGACCCGGCAGGACCCTGGACGGGTTTCTTGGGGATCGAGCCGGCGTCGGAAAAACTCGCTTGGTGGGGTTTCTTTCAGTCGGGAAGTGCGGGGGCGGCGTACCTGACCGAAGCGACCCAGAATCGTTGGCGATTCGTGGGTGAAAGTCTGGGTGACGACGGCGAGACGACACGCGAAGTGATGATCGAAAAACTCGGCGAAGGTCGCATCCGCGGTGTCGTGACCGACACCGTCGACGGGCGTGTTTCCGAGTCCGTCGACAACGTCTGGGTGCGTGCCGGTAAGCCGGGGGAATCCATCGAAAAGCCGCACGCCTGGGAGTTCTTGACCGGCGATTGGGATTTCACCAACTCCAAAGGTCTCGTGGCGACCGTGTCCTTCGAAACGGTCGCCGGTGGCCAAGCGAGTCTGGGCCACTGGATGACCGATGACGGCAAGACCGCCATTGAAACGGTCGGCTGGAACAAGGACAAGAATTGTTTAGTCGTCAGCGGCTTCGGAACGTCAGGGAATTATTGGCATATCGAGTACACCGAAGTCACCGCCGACCGATGCAGCGGACCGAGCAAAGTCGTGCACTATGACGGCAGCTACGTCGAGGGCATCTTGACGATCAAGAAGGTCGATGCCGATACCGTGGCGCTTCACACTGACGGGAAGGACGAGAACGGAGAGGCGGTCGAAGTCGACGCGCAGTTCAAACGACGCGTTCACTGACCGATCGGCCGGAGCAGTTCGGGGACGCGATCGCTAGCTTGTCTGATCGGGGTGGCGGCGTGGGCGTGGTTGCGGTCGTCGGTCATCATTTGAAAAGCGATGCGGTTCTGTGAATCGACTTCTCGCAGATGTTCCAGCAGGATACGCCGGACCTCGAAGATCGCTTGCCCGGTCATGTGCAAGGAGACGTGATCGGCGTCGACGATCAACTCGCTTTCCACGTCGTCCATGTGGGCGCTGGCGTAGGCGACGATGCTGTCGCCTTTGTGGTTCGGTCCGGCCAACAAGGGCGGATCTTTCAGCACGCCGATGATATTGTGGTATTTCGTATCGGACGATTTCTTCGCCCGCAGCATGACCGGAAAGATTGGTGATTCCGGTGCCAGAGAATCGATCGCGTTGGCTTCGGTCAGCAAACTGGTGTCACGGAACAGACCGGGGTTGTCGTTCACCAGGCTTCGTCCGACCGAAACGGCCATGTTGGGCAGTTCGATGATTTGCCTTGCGAACCATCGGGTCAGGCTGTTGGCAAAGTCGCTGCCGCGATGAGGCGTTCCGATCGTGATCACGCGGCGAACGGATTGGTTGGGCTTGAAGAACAACGCGCTGACCAATTTGACGCGATCGTCGTCGGCCCCCTTGAGCTCTTCCTTGGGTTTTTCGCTGACGATGTTCCAAAAATCATCGCCGCTTTCGATGGTTTGGAATCGACTGACCAAGCCGCCCATGCTGTGGCCGACCAAAACCATTTGATCGAGCGGTTTGTTTTGCCGGGTCGGATCAAACGTTTGTCGTGTCTGTGCCAGTTCGTTGCGGAGTTGGGTCGCGCTGATCCAGAACGGTTGCCCCGAGGGATACAGATAAAACCAAAACTGATATCGCTCGCGAATTTCCGGAAAGCTGCGGAGGTCGTTGAACATGTCCATCCAGGTCAGCGGACTGGACCACAGCCCGTGGACCATCAACACGGGAATGCGATTCGGATCGTAAGGCTCCAGCATGTACAGCCCGCGATTCTTTTGTGATTCGTTCGGATCCAGCAAGCCTTCGGTGGCCTTGTCCCGTTTGCGGTATTCCGGGCTGTCCAGAAAGAAGGCCAGCGGAGTCGTCAAATCGGTTTCCAGCGGGACCCAATGGTTGGCCAGCTGGATCTGGTTGGCACGCAGCGGGTCGAAGAATTCCAGAACACAAACCGGCGTTTCACCGGGGGCCCGCTGATCCGGCGGTGTCGCGCAGCGCATCATCGCGGTGACGGCATAGCTCAGGCCGTCGGGGTAGTATTTTTCGCGCGGGTCGTCTTCGCTGCCCGGTCGGCGGACGGCGATCAAAGGCACGCCCAGGCCGTAGGTCGTGTGACGATTCCGCAGTGTTTCGATCTTGTAGTCGCTGACGAATTCATAACGCTCGAATTCCGACGGCCTCCAACCGCCACGCATCTCCGTGCGGACGACGAATTCCCTTTCGGGTGTTTTGATCGTGTAGGTCTGGCCGGGTTGCAGACGGTTTTCACTGCACAGCAACCGCAGAGTGTCCTCCAGCGATTCGTTGTACAGATCACAGATCGAACGGAACTGCGGGTCGTAGGCGTTTCGGGTGTTGCTGTAGGTTTCACCGAACAGGTAGTCGTAACTACTGGTCAACGCGACGCCGTAATGATTCAAGGCGTCACTGACTTCGCCGCGACGCTCGGCTTTCTTGCCTTCGACGTAAGCCAGTTCGGTCAAGGCGTAAACCAATTCCGCGTCCGGGTTATCGGAAATCAAACCGCGGATGCTGATCAAGCAGCGATCACAATTCGCGAGGTAGCTGTCTTCCAGGCCATAACGTCGGAGGGTGCCCCAGGTCCGTTCGCTGACCTTGGGGCCGGTCAGCCGCATCAGTTTCAACGGCCCGGTCAAGGCGTTTTCACGGACGCTGCGGTCGGACAAATAACGACTGGCGCTGCACCCCGCATCGGCCAAGGTCAAGGTGACGACGATCAGCCAAAGAGCCCAGCGGTGAGAGCCGTGACAGCGGTGACCACGGCGCAGCGTCCACGCGGCTTGCCCGGGACAAGCTCCGCCGACAAGAAAATCTCGTCTCGGTAGGTCGCGTCGGGACTGATCGCCGTCCATGGCCTGAAAAAGATTCTCTCCGCTGCAAGAAAAGGTTGATCGTCGTCCGGATCCCGGGAACACCCGAGTTTCACCCGTGAAACTTGTTTTTCGAAAACTCGTCTCGGCGAAGCGACGGTATCGGCTTATCGCGATTGGTGTCAATGGAAACCGGGCCGACGGCGGGTCGACCCGTGAGGCCGGGATCGGCTGGTGGAACCCGGGCGGCGAATTGTTTTACACTGAGGCGGAGCATTTGCTTCGACGACCCGCTTTTCCGCATTGATGAGACCGGCTTGATGATCGACCTGCGTTCTTTTGTTCGCGATATTCCTGACTATCCCAAGCCGGGGATCTTGTTTCGCGATATCACACCGATGCTGGCCGACCCGGCGGCTCTGGAAGCAGCGACGGACGCCTTGGCCGAGCCGTTCTTGGATCAGGGCATCGAATTGGTCGCCGCGGCCGAGGCCCGCGGGTTCATCTTTGCGACCCCCTTGGCGCTGCGGTTGGGGGCGGGGTTCGTACCGATTCGCAAGCCGGGAAAATTACCGTTCGACATGCATTCGTTCGCGTATGAGTTGGAATACGGGACCGACGAGCTTCAGATTCACGTCGACGGGGTTCGGCCTGGGCAGAAAGTCTTGATCATGGACGACTTGCTGGCGACCGGCGGTACGATGGAAGCGTGCGTGCGGCTGCTGGAAAAGTGTGACGCCGAGATCGCGGGTTGTTCGTTCTTGATCCATCTGGAGAATCTGGGCGGGCACGCTCGCTTGGCGCCTTACACGGTTCACTCCGTCTTGACCTACGGCGAGAATGATCAGGAGTCGGAGCTGAGCATCCAAAACCGCCAACCGGGCCCTTCGGTTTAAGCCATGCAAGATTGGTCGGACATCACGAATTTGCCCGACGACTTTGACGGTCGCGTGCGATTATTTCCGTTGCCGGGACTGGTCTTGTTCCCGCACGCGATGCAACCGTTGCACGTTTTCGAACCGCGGTACTGCGACATGCTGCAAGACGCCCTGTCGGCGGATCATTTGATCGCGATGGCGACGTTGGCGATGCCCGGCGACAAGCCGGTCCCGTTCGAACTGCAGGGCGTGTCGCAGCCACCGATCCGGCCGATCATTTGCATGGGGCGGATCATGTCGCACACCGAACTGGAAGGCGATCGTCACAACATTTTGCTGGTCGGAACGAAACGCGCCCGTGTCGTTTCGGAGATCGACGTCGGCAGATCATTCCGGATGGCCGAAGTCGATGTTTTGGACGACATCTATCCGGTCGAATCCGCGCTGACCCGTAATGATTTGAAGAGCGAACTGTTGGAGGCCTTTGCGGCGATCATCCCGCCGAGTGCGAACGTGCAAAAAAACTTGCACGACTTGATGGCCGGGCAGATGGGCCTGGGACCGATCACCGACATCGTCAGCTACACGTTGCCGTTCGACGTCGACGAAAAGATCGCTTTGTTGGGTGAAGCCGACGTCGATCGCCGCGCCAGGTTGTTGATCACTTTACTCGAGAGCGGCAAGATCGAATTGCATTCGATCTCGGTCGAGGAGCAAACCGGCGACGTCGGCAAGGATTCTGGCGGCAAACGCTCCGGCAAAGGCGACCGGTTTCCGCCGCCATTCAGTGTGAACTGAATGACAGGCCGCTTACGGATCAAGAGACCACTGGGACGGCTTCACTGATCGCGTGGCTGCTGGTCAGATTGACGTAGATCCCGCCGGCTTCGCACCTGAGGTCCGTTTTTCGGGACCAGACGACCGCGACCATGCCGCTGGCCTTGCGGCCTTCGGCGTCGGCCGGCAGGGTGACCAAGACGCGTTCGCCGATTTCCAACAGTTGATCGGTCGCCAATTGGACGCCGGTTCGCGAGCGATCCGACAACCCGGCTTGTTGGACGACGGACTTTCCGGCGGTACGTCGAACATTGACCGCCATGCCCAAGTGTTCCCGCGGATGTTCGCGACGACTGACCCAGCCTTGTTGAATCAGCTCTTGCAGCAAACGTTCCGGCAAAGCACGGCGAAACTTCAAGCCGAGCTTGCGGGCGGCCATGGACGTCTGGCGGTCCCAACAGACCCTTCCGGCGGCTTCCAAAACTGTGCCGCCGGCTTGATGCAAGACCCGGAGGACTGCGACTTGCGGGCGAACGGCCTGCGGCAAATCCGCGCGAACGGCACAGCCGGTCAAACTGACATCGGCGACGGTGGCGGGAAAAATCCTGGCATCGTCATCAATTTTCAGAATCAATTCTGCTTTCAATGCGTGATTCCAATCGGTCAGAAAGCGAGCTTCCTCGCGAGGCTGAGTCGTTGGACAGGTCATGGGGGTAGTCGGTTTGAGGTGAGGAATCGTGGAGACGGGCGAGGACCGATGGTCCTGACAAACCTAGGTCATGAACAGGGTTCGGCGGCAAAATCGCTTCGATTAATCACCAAAATCGCGATCTCCTTTGAACCGAAACGGATGACCGGACCTAGCCAAACTTGTATACTCGGGCGTTCGAAACCTCTACGCGAAGAAACCACTTCTTCAGCAATCCATCTAGCAGTCGTGTCAGTGACCGGTTGCGATGTGAAAGTGGGCGAGCTGTCACCACCCTCCCATGACGGGCACGAACCGATTCCGGTTTGTCGTCCGTTGCCATCGAAAGGAACTGCCACCTCATGGACTCTGCTACCGATACGCCTGCCAGTGTTCGCTTCGACGATTCATCGACGTGCAGCAACGGCAAAGAACCGCCGATGCACATCGATCCCAATGAGCCGAAAAGTGACAAGGCGGACTTGAAACGGATCGAAGCCGCTGTCCGGGTCATCTTGGACGCGGTCGGCGAAGACCCGAATCGCGAGGGATTGCTCGAGACTCCCGCCCGGGTGGCGCGAATGTACGCCGAGATGTTTGCGGGACTGAAAGTCGACCCGGGACGTCATCTGGCCAAGGTCTTTACCGAGGACTACGACGAAATCGTATTGGTCCGTGACATCAGTTTCTGCAGCATGTGCGAGCATCACTTGTTGCCGTTCACCGGCAAAGCGCACATTGCCTACCTGCCCAGCGGCAAAGTCGTCGGGCTGAGCAAACTGGCCCGCGTCGTCGAGGAAGTCGCGCGGCGCCCGCAAGTCCAAGAACGCATGACGCAAACGGTCGCCGATCTGATCGAAGATCGCTTGTCGGCACGCGGCGTCGCCGTCGTCGTCGAATCCACCCACAGTTGCATGACGATGCGTGGCATTCGCAAGCCCGGCAGCCTGTGTTTGACCAGTGCGATGCGGGGTGCGTTCCGCGAAGATCCCGCGACCCGGGCGGAAGTCTTGGGCCTGATCAATCGCAACGTTTGATCGGAAGGCCGCCGACGGCCGACGGAAAGACGGATTGACCGTCCGCCGAAAAAAAGCCCGCGCCGCTGAGCGGTACGGGCTTCACTTTCGATTCCGATGACCGGCCGGGTTTACAAGTTCGGCGTCGTGTACGGTTCGACGTCGCCGACCATGTGGAAGTGGTTATGGTCGATGTAGACCACCTCGATCGCTTCGCGGTCGTGCAAGGTGTGCGGGACCGGGTAGCCGACGGTCGTTTTCTCGTCGAAGTAGATCGTGCACTTGTAATGGGCGTGGTGAAGTTGGGCCGGGCCGATCAGAGGATAGAACCGTGGCGGATCAACATAGTCGGCGATTTTTTCTTTGATGATGCGGACGTCGTTGCGTTGCTTTTCCCAGATGAAGGGGATGCCGCCTTCGATCGGCCGGGCTTTTTCCAAAGCATGAATGACCTCGTCGTCGCTGGGCGGATCCAACGCGATCGGATCGCCGCCTTGTGTGGTCGGGCCCAGGATCGGCACACGACCGTAGCGTTCGTGCTGCTCGAATTTTTGCTCTTGCTTGTGCTGGAAATAGGGGCTGACCGGAATCGGGAACCCCAAGAATCCCAGCGTCGTTCCGCTGTTGACGCCGGTGTTCATTCCGAAGCAACCGGTCGTCGCCAGGACGAGGACGGCCAACGAACCGAGAGCGAGCTGCCGACCGGCTCGCGAAATGTCTCGAGTGTCATCGATGCGTGTGGTCTGGTTCATGCTGGTCATCCGAGCAACCTTCCGTAATTTCTTGACCGTAACACCGAAGCGAGTCCGGTGGCTTGCGTAGTGTAGTTATCGTGTGAACTTGTACCGATCTTGCGGGTAATTCCGAAAATCGGGACGAAAGTCGTCGCGAGCGTTCGAGTCAACACTGAACAAGCGGTGCAACGCCGCACGATCAGGCCGCCGGTCGGCCCGGCCTTGATCCCGGCCTGCAGGACAATGCCGCGCGGAGGCGTTCCCGAGGCGGCGTGGGCCCCGCGGACCGGGGGCCAAAAAAAAGCCCGCTCGTGGACCTCACGAGCGGGCGATTGGATTCAGAACGGCTCGACCGATCAACTCGGGCCGATACCGGGCTTCTGTCAGATCAGGTGTTAGCGATCGGTGAAGTCCAAGTACCACCAGCCGTCGTCCCATTCCAAACTGACCTTACGCCATCCCAACGGAACCTGTGGGTAGGGGTAGAAGGGGCCGATGTAGGGAAACGCCGAAGGGCTGTACTGTTGCGGATAGGTCACTGCGGCATAGTTCGGGTAAGCCGCATAGCCTGGCCAAGCGTAGTTGGGCAGGTAAGGCTGGTCATATCGCGGAGCACCGCCGCCGGCGTAGCCACCCATCGGAACGGGCTGGCCCATGACCGGAGCACCGACCGGCTGTCCCATCATTTGACTGGCCGGAGCCGCCTGCATGGGAGCCCCCGCGTTCATCCGGTAGGGTGCGGGTCGCATGGGCACCGCACCGCCGGCGGAAGCCGGTTGGACCTGAACTTGTTGCAGATTGGAAACCGGCTGAATCGGTGCCGGCTGGACCGGTGCCGGGATCACTCGGATGTCACCGCGGACGCCGCCCACACCGGGGGTTTGTCCGACCAGTTGCATGATCAGCTCACGTTGGGTGGCCGAGCGGGTCTTGCCGATGAGATTGACGACGCCCCCCGTGGTGGAAACGTCGACGCCAAAACCTTTCAGTTCGCCGCGTTTTTGCGCCTCACCGAGTGTCGTCAGGACGGCCTGAGTCAGTTCCTCGTCCGTCGTCGCCTCGGCGATCGGTTCGGCGGCGATCGGTTCGGCGGTGATCGGCTCGCTGAGCGGTTCGGCGGCGGCGGTCGTGGCGATTTCGCCGGGCATGACTTCCGGGGCCGCGAGGCCCGGTTTATCCGGCCGGTTGTCCGGTCGGACATTCAGCTGGTCGTCTTTTTGGCGGATCGATGCCGCGGTTTTCGCCAGGGCTTCGCGGAAACTGAAACCTTCGTCGGCTTTGACCGTCGCGGTGGGCCGGACGACTTTGGCGGCGGGTTGTTTCGCGTTGACGACAACTTCGTCAACGATTTCGTTGATGCCTTGGATGCCGTCGGCGGCAGCGAGGACCAACTTCTTTTGGTCGGCGGCCGAGACGTTGCCGCGGAACAGGACGACGCCGTCGTCGACCTTCATGTCCAGCGTAAAGTCTTTCAGCTCACCGGAATCGCGACCTTCGCGAAGTTTTTCGATGATTTGTGCTGCGATTTCGCGGTCACCGGCAAAGCCGGCCGACTGCCAAACGCCCGTGGATCCCAGCGCCGCGATCGCCGCCAACGCTAAGCCGTAATAGTTTCGTCGCATGGAATGCCTCCCTACAGTCCTGAATCGCTCACCGGTTAGACCGATAACTGAAAAGCCGAGCCGCTCCGCGCGGTCCCTGGGGTATCGCAATCTTTGGACGACTGCACCTTTCCAGCGGCCTGTTCAGACCGGTGTTATGCTCTGTTTCGGTTATGGCGGAGCATTCAAGGTAGGTTTTTTCCGATTTTACCCATGATTCCTTTGTTGCGGCCTGAGGGGGCCGGCCGGAGCCGGGCGTCACGAGCGTCGCCGAAACGCTCGGATCACTGCGCCGAGCGTCAAGATCAGGCCGAACGTCGGTGCCAGGACCAGAATCAAGCGTGGCTGAGCGGCGACGATCGCCAGCCCCGCCACGCCGGCGGCCAGGATCGCCGGCGGAAACCAACGTGCCGGCCGCCGCAGGGAATCCCACGCCAGCCAGATCGCGGCGAACACCAGGCCGATGCGAAAGCAGGCCGCCGAGACGAACAGCGACGAGGACGTCTGTCCCCAGGTCCGAACCGCGATCGCCGCGGCGATCAATCCGACCGACAGGAAAAGCGTCAGCCATCGGCGGAAATCGACGCGTCGGCCGGCGAAAGTCGATGGGGCAGAATCGTCAGACATAGACGTCTAGTCTAGGAGGTTCTTGGAAACGGGTGCCACCCCGCGGCCGGGACGCTCGGCACATCCGGGCCAGACGCACCGATCGGCGGGAACCCCGGCCGACACCTTATCCGGCCGAGTTGATCCGATCCGGCCATGGGGCGAGCAGCAACGCACGTTATTTCACGTCGCAGCGAGGATAGTGGATCTTCCTGTCCAATCGCATTAAAGACTTGGAGGGTTTTCGCTCGACACTATGTCTCGGGAAGAGGTCCCTTTGACTGAGTCTTTCCGGTTTTCCGTTTGCAGCTCGATAACTTCGTTCGAGCTTTCGGACAGGGAACCGGATTCGGCTGGTGGCAGTCCAATACTTCGGAACGACCCAGGGGGGAATCTGGGAACGCATTTGTGACACGCGGCCTGAGGCCGAAGAATCGATTCAACGGAGTCGGCTTTTCGGTGTCAGAAAACGAGTGACGAAAGCAGACACCTGTTGGTTTCGGATCGCAACGGCGACGCGAAACACCGAGTCAGCATCGGACTTTTCCGATCGTCGGTGCGTAGTGGAAGTTGGAGCGATGCGGATTCGGCCGGCCGTCTGTCGCAGCTTCTACCCTTGAGCGGCCACGTGTTTTCGTGGTCCGCCGACACTTTTTTGTGACAACCAAAACCGCGAGGATCCCGTTCGGGGAGCGTCTTGCAGGACGCGAGCCGGCAGGCCCAGACCCAGCGTGATGAAACACTTGCCACACACGACGACCAACCCACTGGACGACGAGTTCGATCGATCAGGACCGATCGAGTGCAAGCGTGGACCCACGAACAAAGGCCACCGAACAATGGTTACAGACGCACCATTGTTTGAAGGGAATATTCAACGAGGCGTTATGGAGAACCTAATATGAAGGTCTTCACAACTGGACAGGTCGCCAAGATCTGTAAAGTAGCACCCCGCACCGTATCGAAATGGTTCGATTCGGGGCGTTTGAAAGGTTACCGCATTCCTGGATCTCAGGACCGCCGTATCCCGCGAGAGTATCTGATCAAATTCCTCAAAGAGCACGGCATGCCGCTGGGCGACCTTGAGGATGAGGCGATGGCCAAGTGCTTGATCGTCGCTCAGGATCAGGTGCTGATCGAAAATCTGAAGCGAGAGCTTCCGCCCGAAAAATCGTTCAAAGTGGCTGTGGCCGCGAGCGGTTTCGAAGCGGGAATTCAAGCCGAGAGTTTCAATCCGGACTGTATCATCGTCGACTTCTCGATCGGCAAGATCGAGGCGGTGCAGATTTGCCAAAATCTGCGCAAGAACATCGACTTCACCGATATCGTCTTGATTGCCCTGTTGCCCGACGACGGACAACCGATGAGCTTTGACCGCAGCAGCATCAACGAAACGTTCAAGAAGCCTTTCGACGCGCATTTGCTCGCCGAACGTCTCCGAACGCTGGTCGGTGCCAAGAAAGAGCTCGTCTGATCTACCGCAGACACGGCCTTGCTGATCCGCATCGGAGTGCTTTTCGACGCACTCCGGTCCGTAAATGATCCTGAATGCCTCGTCGATCCGAAACGCCACCTGACTGCCGCGGTCAGGTGGCGTTTTTTTTGGTCCGTCCCGAGAACTCAGGACCATCGGTGGAGGAAAACGATGGGCATTTTGGTAACATCCCGGCTTTCCCAACCGCTCCCCCCGTTCGTCGACCGCTGTCTCCGCCTTGTCCCATTTCGATCCTGACGGCAACCCTCATCTGGTCGATGTATCGGCCAAGTCCGCCACCGTCCGCGTGGCGACCGCGGCGGGACGTGTCGTCATGAACGCGGGGGCGGCCGAGCTGACGCGATCGGGGGCCAACCGCAAAGGCGACGTGCTGATGGTCGCCCGGTTGGCCGCCATCCAAGCCGCCAAGATGACCGAGCGGCTGATCCCGTTGTGTCACGCCATTGCGATCGAAGCGGTCGAGGTGGGGTTCGAATGGATCGAGGGGGAACCGACCGATCCGGACGTTTCCCAGACTCGCGTGTTGGAGTGCCGGGTCACGGTGCGGACGACCGCGAAAACGGGAGTCGAAATGGAAGCCATGTCGGGCGTTTCGGTCGCCTGTCTGACCGTTTACGACATGCTCAAATCGGTCGACCGCGGGATGATCCTGGGACCGATCCGCCTGATTTCCAAGTCGGGGGGCAAATCCGGGAACTTTCGGGTGAGCGATCCCCCCGCCGACGGATGACCGGCGATCGCCCGACGCCTGGCCGGGGATGCCTGTCTGGGGATGCCTGCCCGTTTCGGGAAGGGCCCCCGGTTTCGATAAAGAGGGCCCCCGCTTTCGATAAAGGACGTGTGAAGCTACTTTTGCGTTGCCGCAGTCGTTCCGCTCGCGGTTCAGTCGGAGGACGCGAATTTGTAGCGGGTCTGCCGAATCGATCGCCCGCCGACCCCGACTTTTACCCGCCGGAATGTAGTGCTGTGGATGTTGCCCCCGTGACGACCGTGAATCCGCCTGCCACGGGTGACGCCAAGGCCGGGTCCGGCAAAGGCGCGAACGCCGGTGTGGCTCGACGTGGCTGCGAACACGGCGGCCATCGCGGTGCCGGCAATGGCGTGTCGCAAAAACACGCCGCCGCAACGGGCTTGCGGGCGTTGAGTGAGCTTTACGGCCCGATCGCCGGGGAGTTGGCCGAAGTGGAAACCGGCTTTGTCCGCGAATTGAGAAGCCCGATCGAATCGCTCGCACCGGTGCTGCGTCACGGTACACAGCTCGGCGGCAAGCGTTTGCGGCCGGCCATGTTGCTGCTTGCCGGTGCGGCTGTCGGCCAGGTCGGCCGAGATCACGTGACGATGGGGGTCGTGATCGAGATGGTCCACACCGCGACCCTGATTCACGACGACGTCTTGGACGACGCCACGACGCGTCGGCACGTCCCGACGATCAATGCAAAGTGGAACACACACACGAGCATCCTGCTTGGCGATTACTTGTTCGCGCAGAGCTTTCGCTTGGCCGCGACGTTGCCATCGACCGAGGCGTGCCAGTGGGTCGGCGAAGCGGCCCGGTTGGTCTGCGAAGGCGAACTTCGCCAGGTCTTGGGGCGAGACTGGTTGGACTTGGACGAGCCGACGTACTTCGAAATGATCCGCGGCAAAACCGCCGAATTGTGCCGGGTGGCAACAAAACTCGGCGCTCGACTCAGCGGGGCCGACGACGTGACTGTCGAATCGTTGTCGGCGTACGGATGTGCGCTGGGCATCGCGTTTCAAATCGCGGACGACTATCTGGATTTGTGGGGTGACGATGACGCGATCGGCAAGACCTTGGGAACGGACCTGGCACAAGGCAAATTGACCTTGCCGATCATTCGAATGTTGCAGACGTCCGACAGCGTAAGCCGGCGACGGGTCGAATCGGTTTTGTCGGGCCCGGCGGAGGGTCGGTACGCCGGCATCCGCGACGAGTTGCACTCCAGCGACGCGGCGGAGTACACGCGCGAAGTTGCCGAACGATTCCGCGACCAGGCGATCGAAGCGATCGTCGACCTGCCGGCCTCGGCGGCCAAACGTTCCTTGATCGCCATTGCCAATTTCGCGGTCGATCGGCGGTTCTGAGCCTTGGACGTTCAGGCCACCGCGACGGCGCAGATCTGGACGGGTTGGGCGTCCGCGGTGGCCGCGACTTGTGCCGTGGCGATCGCTTGTCCCACCAGGGTTCCAAAGTCGGCGTCGCCGACGGTTTCGGCGACTCCGATCGACACGCCGTGTTTGATCGAGTCGGAGGAGCCCAGCCGCAAGCTTTGCGCCGTCGCGCAGATCTGTTTGCCTCGCGCGACGGCCGTGTCGGTGTCGGCGCTGGGCATCACCAACAAGATCGTCTGATCGTCATGACATCCGATCCGATCGACGTTGCGAGAACTGGCGCGGACGACTTGAAGCAGCGATCGCATCTTGAAACTCGACGGTTCGCCGTTGAAGCGGATCGCCAGGACCTGTGTGCCCAAATCCATCGCCGCGCTCCGCCGCACGACCTCTTGGAACGATTCCTCCATGGCCGCGATGTCGGGCAGGTAAGCGAACGCTCCGCCGGCGATTTTGCCGGGCTTGGCCGTGGTCTGGGAGCTCGTCACGGTTGACGCATCGGTTGCCGATTTGCGATCCGCACGAATCGGTGCCGGCTGTTCATCGGCGTCCGGATCGGTCGTCACTTGTCGGTCGGCGGCGGTCGTGTCGGACTTGGTTTTTGTCGGCCTCGACCCGCGGAGGGCGGCACTCGACGAGGCCTTTTTCGTCGCGGGACCTGGCAAATGGATCAATCGTGGGGTATCGCCGTCCATCCAGTGACCGCAATTGCGACCTTGATTCTTGGAGTGATACAGCGCGTCGTCGGCGCGTTGCAGCCACTGCTGGCTCGCTTCGTTGTCACTCAAGAAAGCCACCCCGAGACACGTCGTCACTCTCAAGCATTGATCCTCGAACAAAATCTCTCGTTGGCCGACTGCGACGCGTGCCTCTTCCAGTCGGCGGAGCGATTCTTCTCGCGTGCCCTCGTCCAACAGCACCGCGAACTCTTCGCCGCCGAAGCGGGCGACCATGCCGTGCGGCTGAAGTCGCGCGTTGAGAATTCCCGCGACGACTCGCAACACTTCGTCGCCGGCGCGGTGACCGTAAACGTCATTGAACTGCTTGAAGTGGTCGACGTCCAACAAAGCCAACCCGCCACGGGGGCTGCCGAGGTGGTGACGATGAAGAAAATGTTCATCAAATGCGCGGCGGTTGGCGACATGAGTCAGCGCGTCGGTTTGGGCTCGTTTCTCGGCCGACTCCAACCGCATCGCTTGCTCATGAATTCGCTTTTGCGCCGAGGTCAACTTCCGCTGCATGACTTCGTTCGCTTCGATCAACTCGTCCACGATATCACAGCCCAGGTACTCGACGACCGAGAGGTCCACTTGGCTCATCCAGTGAAAATCCCCGCAGGGAACGTCGATGATCCGCTGCACGTCCAAACGTGCGAACCACTGCTGCAGCGCTTCGATTAC